>NZ_JAAKTN010000008.1:0-204641 GCF_049174455.1 Aeromonas sp. 601027
AGGCCTTTTTGCTATGGGCGGTTTTTGCCCATAAGTCCCACTGGTTTGCACACCAGAACCAACACAAAGCCCAGTCTTACGACCGCGCGTTGGTGTTTTTAGCGTGTTAAACAGCCTGTATTAGCATTTATCTGCAGGAAGAGAACTAAAAATCCTGTCATTTCCTCCATTTTCTATCTATATCAAGCCCTTATCTGATGGATTACTGGCTATTTTAACTGGTTTACTTTTGGCCAAACTCTGTTCATGGCGCGCGATTAGGGTTGTATCTCGCTTATAACTCGGTAGAGTAAGGGCATCTTGAGTTTGCCTGTCCCGCGCCGAGTTTGCCGGGTTCCAGGTGTAACTTGGCCAGTTTTTATCAACCTTAAGTCAGTGGTATCGATATGGAACAAGTAAACAAGTCCACCTTCAGCGATGTACTGGAATATGTGCGTATGTCCCGTCGCCAGAACAAACTCAAGCGTGAAATTGCGGATAACGAGAAAAAGATCCGTGACAACCAGAAGCGCGTGCTGCTGCTCGACAACCTGAGCGACTACATCAAGCCGGGCATGAGTATTGATGATGTGCAGGCGATCATCGCCAACATGCGTGCCGACTATGAAGAGCGCGTGGATGACCACATCATCAAGAACGCCGAGCTTTCCAAAGAGCGTAAAGAGCTGAGCACCAAACTGAAGGGCATGAGCTCTCACAAGTAAGCGTTCAGCTTTTGCTTAAAAGACACCGGCCACTGGCCGGTGTTTTGTTATCAGCTCTGATCTCTGCCACTCCTGCAACAATCGGCTCCCCTTTTTAGAATTGCCCTGTTACCATCACTACAAAGCGGTCAATAGTTTCAAGCCATTGACTTGAAAAGACTAAGCTTGAGTGAAACACAATAAATTGCGCAACCATGGTGGGGCTGATATGGGCGCATCAGAACAGACGGATTTGACACAAGTGGCATCTCAAGATTCATCTGTCCAGACCTCGGACGGGAACCCAAAGCGCAAGCGCCGTCCCTGGTGGCGTTGGCTGTTCTGTTTTCTCTTTTTATTGTGCCTGGGGGCGGTGATCGCTCTGGTTGGCTATGAGATGAAAACCTCGAAGCTGCAATCTCAGGAGATATCCCGTTATGCCGCCAAGCTCACCTATCAGGTCGAGCCTGGCCAGAGCAAGCAGATCGCATTCCCTGAGGATGGCCCGTTCGACAAGCGGCTCGGCTATGTGCAACTGCCGATGATGCAGGAGCGTTTGCTTCAGCGGGGCTATGAAGTCAGCAAGCAGGTGCATTTCTCCGACGCGCTCTATGACTACGCCAGTCGTGGCTTCTTCGTGCCCTATACCGAGAAGGTGCAGGCTGGCCTGACGTTGCACGATTGCCGCGCAGAACCTTTCTATCAATTCAAGTATCCGACCCATCACTATCCGGATTTTGACTCAATTCCGCCGCTCGTCATCCAGTCGCTGCTGTTTATCGAGAACCGCGACTTGCTGAGCAACGAAGAGCCGTTGGCCAACCCGGCGGTCGACTGGCCCCGTTTTGCCAAGGCCGCGCTCTCTCAAGTGGGCAAGGCGCTCGATATGCAGGATCAATCTGCCGGTGGCAGTACCCTGGCGACCCAGGTGGAGAAGTATCGCCACTCGCCGGATGGCCTGACCCTGTCGCCGACCGAGAAGATCCGTCAGATGGCCTCTGCCAGCGTGCGTGCCTATCGTCTCGGGCCGGAAACCCTCGAAGCGCGCAAGCTGGTCGCCTGGGCCTACCTCAACTCGGTACCGCTCTCGGCTGCGCCGGGATATGGTGAGGTGCATGGTTTGGGGGATGGTCTCTGGGTCTGGTTTGGTGCCAATGTCGATGACGTGAACCGTCTGCTGGACCCCGCCCGCAACCAGAACGCACCGCTGGCCGAACAGGGACTTGCCCTGCGTCAGGTTGTCTCTTTGATGATTGCGCACCGCCGTCCCTCTTACTATCTGGCTCAGGGGCGAGAGGCGCTGGCTACCCTGACCGACAGCTACCTGCGCCTGTTTGTGCAGGAGGGGATGATCACGCCACCTCTGATGGAGGCGGCGCTCAAGGCCAAGATTACGTTCCGGGACTTCCTGCAGTCCCCGGCTATCACCCGGGTGAACAATAACAAGGGGTTGCAGGTTGCCCGTACTCGCCTGAGCCGCCAGCTCGGGGTGCAGCTCTATGACCTCGACCGGATGGATCTGACCGCCGATACCAGCCTCAACATGCCGTTGCAAAATGAAGTATCCCGTTATCTGCAGCAGTTGGCCGATCCGGCGTTTGCCGCCCAGGTCGGGCTGTTTGGTGAGCGCCTGCTCTCGCCGGAGAAGACGGGCGATGTGCGCTACAGCTTCACCCTGTTCGAGAAGTCGCCGGATGGGTTCAAGGTGCGGGTACAGACCGACAACACCGATCAGCCGTTCGATATCAACGAAGGCTCCAAGCTGGAGTTGGGCTCAACCGCCAAGTTGCGGGTACTGACTACCTATCTGGAGATCGTGGCCGAGCTGCACGACAACTATGCCGGGATGCCGGTCGAGAATCTGCGCAAGCTGGCTGCCGTCTCTCAGGACAACCTCAGCCGTTGGGCCATCTCCTATCTGATGACGGCTCAGGACAAGAGCCTGCCTGTGATGCTGGAAGCGGCGCTGGATCGCAAATACTCCGCCAGCCCCAACGAAGGGTTCTTTACCGGTGGCGGCATGCACACCTTCAACAACTTCCGCCGCGAGGATAACAATCGCATTCCGACGTTGCGTGACTCTTTGCGTGAGTCGATTAACTTGCCCTTTGTACGGCTGATGCGCGATATCGTGCGCTACAGCCTCTACAAGGAGGGCAACCGTGCCCAGTTGCTGAAGGACGACAAGGATCCCCGTCGTCAGGAGTATCTGGCCAAATTTGCCGACAAAGAGGGCCAGACCTATCTGCTGCGCTTCTGGCGCAAATATCGCGGCAAGACTCCCGAGGAGCAACTCGATACCTTCCTCGACGGTCTAAAGCCGAGTGCGGTACGTCTGGCGGCGGTTCACCGCTACCTGATGCCGGAAGCCAGTGAAGCTGCATTTGCTGCCTTCCTGGCGGAGCGGTTGCCGCGGGAGAAGTTGAGCGCCAAGCGGGTCAATCAGCTCTACGTCAGCTATGGCCCGGGCAAGTATTCACTTCCGGATCAGGGCTACATCGCCCGGGTTCACCCGCTGGAGCTGTGGCTGCTGGCCTATCTCAAGGAGTTCGACAAGGCCACCTTTGCCGACGCGGTGGCGGCCAGTCGTGACGAGCGGCAGGAGGTCTACAGCTGGCTGTTCAAGACTCGCCATCGCAGTGCTCGTGACAGCCGGATCCGCACCATGCTGGAGGTTGAAGCCTTCCTCGATATCCATCAGCGCTGGGCCAAGCTCGGTTATCCGTTCGACCATCTGGTGCCTTCGCTGGCGACCGCGTTGGGTAGCTCCGGCGACCGCCCGGCAGCACTGGCCGAGCTGATGGGGATTATCCAGAATGGCGGTATCCGCTCGCCAACTTTGCGTATCGAGCACCTCTCGTTCGCCAAGGGGACGCCCTTCGAGACCGAGTTTGAGCCGCAGCACACCGATGGTACCCGGGTGATGCCAGCAGAGGTGGCGGCCGCCCTGCGCAGTGCGCTCTCCAAGGTGGTTGAAGGGGGCACGGCAAGACGTATCGCCGGCGCCTTTACCCTGCCGGATGGCACTGTGCTGCAGATGGGGGGCAAGACCGGAACCGGGGATAACCGGATTGAAACCGTGGGCCGTTATGGCAACGTGACCAGCTCACTGGCGCGCAACCGCACCGCGACCTTCGTTTTCTATCTGGGTGAGGATCACTTCGGTACCCTGACCGCCTATGTACCGGGTAGCCAGTCTGACAAGTTCCGTTTCACCTCGGCGTTGCCGGTGCAGGTGCTCAAGGGGATGGCTCCCCTGCTGACGCCTTACCTGCAACCGGGCTCACATACCCAGTGTCTGGCGAACCAGTGATGCGAGCGAATTAACGCTCATCACGCAGATAACTGACCAGAAAAAACGGGGAGGCTGACAGCCTCCCCGTTTTTATTTCCTTATCGGGCGCAGCGGTGCTCGATTGCGATCAGGCATTCAGTACGAACTGCTCGATCACCTGAGCCACGCCATCTTCATCGTTGCGGGCAGTGGTGTGCTGGGCGAGAGCCTTGATCTCGTCGGTGGCATTGCCCATCGCAACCCCGAGGCCAGCGTACTCGATCATGTGGCGATCGTTGCCCGCATCCCCGACGCAGATCACCTGATCGGCGGTCAGGCCAAGATGCTCGGCCAGTGCGGCGACGCCGGTTCCCTTGTTGCTCTGCTTGTTCATGAATTCAAGGAAGAAGGGGGCGCTCTGTACCACGGTATAGTGCTCATAGAGCTCTGCAGGCAATCGCTCGATGGCGCGGGAGAGCTGGGGCGGCTCGTCGATCATCATCACCTTCATGATCTGCTCGTCGGCAGGCAGGGTAGCGAAGTCGATCAGATTGATCGGCATGCCGATCAGGCGGGATTCGTGCTCGGTGTAGGTGCTGACACGGGGGCTGATCAGGCCGCGGGTGACCGAGAAACCATGGACGTTTACCTCCAGCTCGTCAGCCAGTTTGGCGACGGCGCTGGCGTCACTACCGGTCAGCAGCTGGCTGCGGATGATGCGCTGATCGGCCACCTGCTGCACCAGGGCGCCGTTGTAGCAGATGACGTAGTCATGTTCTGTGGTGAGGCCGAGCTCTTCCAGATAGCGGCTCATCCCTTCCAGCGGGCGGCCGGAGGCCAGCACAACGGTTACCCCTTTGGCGCGCGCGGCGCTGATGGCGGCGTGGGTGCGGGGAGTAATCTGGCCCTGCGGGTTGAGCAGGGTGCCATCCATATCCAATGCGATCAGCTTGTACATCTCTCACTACCTGAGTCTGGGTGGCCCGCCCGGTGGGGCCAAGGAAGTGGCGAGTGTAGCGAAAATCGGCGGCGGGATCACGGCCGGTTCAGCGATGGGGCCGTGCCGGTTTAGCTATTTGTGTCCCTCGTAAGGGGTCATCTCCAGGGTTTCATCATGGATGGTCAGGCGGGTAGGGCCTCGGGTGATGGTAACCTTGCGTTTGAAGCTGGCCATCTCGACCTCGATGCCGGAGTAGAGGTGTTGGGTGGCAATGACCTCCATCTGAGCCATCAAGTTTCGCAGCTCCTCCTGGTTGGCGGTGAGCTGCTCATCGAGCTGGGCCAGTTCGGCCAGCTGATGGTCCCGGATCGGTTTGAGCTTGCGCAGGGTATCCGGATTGCGCTTGTCGCCGGGTAGTTGCAGCAACTTCATGACCAGCTCCTTGATTTTCTCCAGCTGGGCCTGACACGTCTGCTGGCGCAGCTTGAGCTGGTGTTCCTGCTCCTTGTGGGTGAAGTAGCCGCCAAGGATCTGCAGCCGGGTATGGTTGGCGGCCTCGGCCCCCAGGCTGGGGGCCATGATCAGGCGATTGGCAATGCTGGTGCCCCCCAGCAGAGTGCCTTTGCGCATGTTGCTATCGCCTACCTTGATATCTTGTCCGCTGCGGGAGTAGCAGTGGCTGAGCTGGCTCTGGATCTGGATATCCCCCCCCGCTTCCAGCTGGGCATACTGGGCGTAGCTGGCGTGGATTTCCCCTTGTGCATTGAGCTGGCAAAGGTACTCCCCCTGCTCGTTGCGGCGGCCAATGATGCCGTGGCGTACCGTGATGCTGCCCCCAGCTTCGATCCAGCCCCCTTCGATAAAGCCGCCGATGACGATGTCACCGCTGACCCGGATCTTCATTCCCGGGTTGACGTCGCCGCTGACGATTAAGCCTCCTTCAAAATCAATGTGGCCGTGGCGGGCATCAACCTGTTTGACGCTGAGCACCTCGTCCACCTTCATGCCCGCTTTCTCCTGACAGGGCAGGCCCGCCCGACCGGCAATCAGCAGGTCGGGATCGTCGGGGGAGATAAAGGTGCCCTCGCCAGCACTCATCGGGCTGTCTTTGCCGTCCTTGGCGGGCAGGTCCTGACCGGTCACGGTAAAACCGGGTACCCCGACGGTGGCCGGATGACGGCGCATCAGCGGAGCGCCGGCCTTGACGGTGACGATGGAGCCGAGATCCCGCAGGTCGACCTTGCCATGCCCCAGCTCCTGCGGTTTGAGGATCCGTTCGGCCGGGGTCTCCACCAACCGCTCATAGCGAGTGTCCTGACCATTGACGGCAGGCTGGCCGTTGGCAATCACCAGCTTGAGCTGACTGCCGGGGGCGGCCTCCTTGGCTGACTGGATGGCAGCGGTGAGCAGTTGCTCACTCACCCCCTGTTTGATTTCGCTGATGGCGATCGCCTCTTTCAGCTGTTCCAGCGTCACATACTTGCCACCCCAGTCGGCAGTGATCTGGGCGATGGCGCTCATGCGATCCTTCTCCACGATTACGGCGAGTCGGGCATCCTGACGCTTGCCGACAGGGATGGGGTTGGCAGGGACGGGGGCGGCAGGGTTGGTGAGCAGGGTATTGAGCAGGCTGATGGCCTGTTTGATCCCCTCGGGCAGCGGCTGATAGCGGCGACAGTTGGAAGCGAGCAGCAGAGCCTGCACATCCTGTTCCGTGACAGGTTTGGTGAGACCGGCGGCAATCCGCAGGCAGACCAGTTCCATATCGCTTGATAGCAGCAACCACTCTTTGCTTAACACCGCATCTCCTTGCTGGATGAGAACGGAACGATCGGCTCGTTCCTCTACTGTCATTTAATCTCTCAATGATTAATAAAGCGAGTCACCAACCCTGAGAGTGGGCAGTATTCAGATATTTCCTCTGAATGGTCAATGAATTGAAGTCAAATCGGTGATGGCGGCCAGATAAATGTGGGCGCTGTTTGGAAACGGAGTGAAAAGACGGATCGCAGCGCCAGCGACATAGGGTCGCTGGCAGGTGAATGGCGGTTCTTATCAGCTGCGCTGGGCTGTTCTGGCCAGGGTGAGGTAATCGCCGAGCACCGGCTCACCCAGCATATGGCGGCGCAGCATGTCGAGGGCGGCGAAGGCGAGGATCTTGCGGCGACTCTCCGGGTCGGGGTGGCTGACCTTGACCGTCTGACCGACGTGTTTTCCATCGGCGCTGAGTAGCAGTGGTACACCCTCAGTGCCCTCTCGCCCTATGGTCAGTTGCAGGCCCGCATCGGCGGTCGGCAGTTGCGCCAGCTCATCGGCCAGTTGCGTACTGAAGTTGGCCTCCAGCCGGGGATGGCCGTGACAAAGCGTCAGCAGGGCGCCGCCACTCTCTCCCTCCAGCAGAGCCAGCGGTTTGCCTTGCAGCAGCGCCAGGATCTGCTGCGCCGGTTCCGTATCTCCGCTGCCAACCAGCCAGGGGTGGATCGTATCCAGCAGTCGGCGTTCGGCACTCTCCATGTCAGCGGTACTGGCGCCGTGGCCGATCAGTTTCAGCTCGATAAGGGGCATGGAGGAGCGGTAACCCAGCTCGATGCCGATGGGCCAGGGGTCGGCATCCAGCATATCGCTGAGCGCCGACTCCGAGACACCGAAGGTGTAAAAGCGACGCAGCTCGGTATCGACTTGTGCCTCGGCCAGCTGTTTGAGGCGCGGCAGAATTTGCTCGCGCACCATCTGCTTGAACTCGAACGGCACGCCCGGGGTGAAGAAGAGCTGACTCTGGCCATTTCGCACCACAAAGCCGCAGGCGGTGCCGACCGGGTTGTCGAGGATCTCGCACCCCTGTGGCAGCCAGGCCTGTTTGGCATTACTTTGTGCCATGGGGCGGCCACGGCTGGCGTAGCGCGCTTCGATGGTAGCGAGCCAGTCGGGGAAGAGGGTGAGCGGTTGGTCAAAGGCCTCGGCTGCAGCCTGAGCGGTGAGGTCGTCGGCGGTGGGCCCGAGCCCGCCACACACCAACACCACCTCGGCGCGGCGGGCACTCTCTTGCAGCACCGTTTTCAGGTCGGCGAGGTTGTCCCCTACCGTCAGGCGACGGCGCACCTGCCAGCCCTGCTCCAGCAGCAGAGCGCTGAGCCAGGCCGCGTTGGTATCCACCACCAGACCCGTCACTATCTCGTCTCCGGTACTGATGATCTCGATACGCATGGCAGGCTCCTTGGATTAAACGGGTGGCAACGGTTGGCCTTGGGCCAACACAATCAGGCTTTGTTGTGCTCGAAGTAGTAGCTGATCCGGGTACGCGGATTGAGGTACTCGAACACGGCGGGCGGCAGCCGTTTGGGGTGGATCACCTTGGCGATCGACAGTTCGGCCTGCTGCAGGTCGATGATGGCCGCTTCCTGACGGGGAATGCGCGGATCGTAGACCAGCACCGAGGGGTAGAGCAGGCGGGAAGCGTTGACCGACATTACCAGCCCCACCTGACCATTGGAGAGTTGCACCACGCTGCCGGGGGGATAGATCCCCATCAACCGGATCAGCATGCTGAGGTACTCCGGATTGAACTGGGCCTTGCGCTGCTTGTAGAGGCCGCTCAGGGCCGAGTAGGGCACCTTGGCCTGCATATGGCAGAGGTTATCGTACTCGTTGATCAGAGACACCATCTGGGTGAGCTGATCGAGCTGGCCACCCTTGAGCCCTTCCGGCCCGCTGCCATCGAGATATTCGTGGTGGTGCAGCACTATCCCCTTCGCTTCCGACGGGAAATCCTTGGCCAGATTGAGCAGATCCAGCCCGTAGCGCGGGTGCTGGGCCATCAGGTTCTGCTCCGGCCTAGTGAGCGGCTCGGTCTTGCGCAGGATCTGGCTCGGGATCTTCAGTTTGCCGATGTCGTGGAACAGCGCCCCCATACCGATATGGCGGATCTGGTCGGCCGACATGTTGCACTCCTTGGCCAGCAGCATGCTGAGTACGCTGACGTTGAGGGAGTGGAAGTAGAGGTTGTTGCCATCCTCGCTGTCGGAGACCAGATGGAGCACCATCTCGTCCACCGAGAGCAGTTGCTCGGTCATGGCGTTGACCAGCTCCTGCGCCTCGCCGATGGCATTGAGGGGGCGGGACTGGAGCTTGCTCATCACGCTGCGCACCTGGGCCAGCGACTGCTGAAACTGTTTCTCGCACTGCTGCAGGTTACGACGATACTGCTGCAACTGCTCGATGCGGCGGTCCTTCTCCTGCTGCATCCGGGCCTGCCGCTGGGCGGCGTCTGCGCTCTCTTGTGGTTGAGGCTGTACCTGATTGAGGGGCTTGGGCGGAACGTCGCTCTTGTCGGGAATGATGGTGACCAGTTTCAGACCGAGTCGGCGGATCAGCTCGATCTCCTCTTCATTCTTGATCTTGAAGCTGGAAAACAGGAACGGGTGTTCGCGCCACCCCAGTGGCAGGGAGACATAGTTGCCGACTTGCAGTCGATCTACGGAAATCTTGATACCGGTCATTATCTTGGATGCAGGGGAGATACTGAGCCGTATGCTAGTCAAAGGCGAGAGTGAATACAAAAGGTATCTGATGACAGGGTGGGAGCTTTATTATAGGCTTCTGGATGTCCAGACATATTTACCGATGCAGTACAGGGAGTAAGCATGCCGATCAAGATCCCGGATCAGTTGCCCGCAGCCGAAGTGTTGGGGCAGGAGAACATCTTCGTGATGACGGAATCCCGGGCCGTCACCCAGAACATCCGCCCGCTGCGGGTACTGATCCTCAATTTGATGCCCAAGAAGATTGAGACCGAGATCCAGCTGATGCGGATGCTCTCCAACTCGCCGCTGCAGGTGGATGTGGATCTGCTGCGCATTGATGACAGGGAGTCAAAGAACACGCCGCAGGCGCATCTGGAGAACTTCTATCACGACTTCGAGCAGGTGCGTGGCAACAACTACGACGGCATGATCATTACCGGCGCGCCGCTCGGGCTGGTGGAGTTCGAGGAGGTGGTCTATTGGCCGCGTATCGTCGAGATCATCGAGTGGTCCCATCAGCATGTTACCTCCACCCTGTTCCTCTGCTGGGCGGTGCAGGCGGCGCTCAAGGCACTCTACGGCATGGAGAAGCAGACCCGTGGCGAGAAGCTCTCCGGTGTGTATCATCATCATCGCCTCGATGAGCACGAGCCGCTGCTGCGCGGTTTCGATGACGAGTTTGTCGCTCCCCACTCCCGTTACGCGGCGTTTGATGGCGATCTGATCCGTGCCCAGACCGACTTGCAGATCTTTGCAGAGTCAGAAGAGGCGGGGGTTTATCTGGCTGCGACCAAGGATTGTCGTCAGGTGTTTGTCACTGGCCATCCGGAGTACGATGCTTTGACACTGGATGGGGAGTATCAGCGTGATCTAGCGGCGGGGCTCGACCCGGCCATTCCGGTCAACTACTACCCGAATAACGATCCGAGCCGGACGCCGCGCGCCAGCTGGCGCAGCCATGGTCATCTGCTGTTTGCCAACTGGCTCAACTACTACGTCTATCAGCTCACCAGTTATCGGGTGGAGGATATCGGCAAGGTCTTCACCTACGACCAGGGGGGCAAGTAGTCAGTCGCCCTGCTCCAGCCGCTCGGCCAGCTGGTCGAGCCATTGGCGGTGGCAGGCTAACGCGAATGCCTTGGGTCTGTGGGCCTTGATGGCGGCCATCGCTTCTTGCTGCGGCTGGCCGAGGGTCATCAGTAGCGCGGCGGCGACCAGCCCGGTACGACCGCTGCCCCCTTTGCAATGGATGACCAGATGCTTGCCATCCCCCAGCAGCTCGCGCAGCTGCGGCAGTGCCTGTTGCCAGGCGGCCTCGAAGGCGGTGTCGGGGGCCAGATCATCCTCGATGGGCAGATGGAACCAGCGCATCCCTTCGTGCTCGACCTGCTGGCCGAGCGGCGCCAGTTCGAGTCGGGTCAGCTCGGCGCTCGTCATCAGGGTCACCACCCCGTGGGCACCGGCCAACCGCAGTTGATCGAGCGCCAGGGTCAGCGGCACCTGCTGGGTGCCGGGGCAGGGAGTCAGCAGTAACTGGCCATCGACACGGGGAACCTCAAGGCTCCAGAAGGGGTGAAACGGGTGCATGGCGGATCCTCGCGTAGTGGCCGCAGGTCTGCGGTCGGTGAATGGCGCCAAGGATAGGCGGGGCCGGAGGGATGTCAATGGCCGTTGTGTTTGCCCCGGTTTACGGGCAGAGTCTAAAAAATTGAGCGGTTCAAGGAGTTAAGATGAGAAACCTGGATCAACTGGATTTGGATATCCTGGCCCATCTGTTTCGGGATGCGGGCATGACCAACAAGGATCTGGCCGCGCTGGTGGGCGTTGCCCCCTCCACCTGTCTGGAGCGGGTGCGCAAGCTGCAGCAGGATGGCGTGCTCAAGGGGGCGCACTGCGAAGTGGATTATCAGGCCCTCGGTGGTCACATTCAGGCCATGGTCTCCCTGCAGCTGGCCCGTCACAGCCGTCAGATCATCGATGCTTTCCGCGATGCCATTCTGGCGCTGCCCGAAGTGATCAGTCTGTTCCACATGGGGGGCAAGGATGATTTTCTGGTGCACCTCTGTGTCTCCGATACCGAGCACCTGCGCAACTTCGTCTTTGATCACTTCACCTCCCGCGAAGAGGTGGTGCACCTCGAAACCTCGCTGGTATTCGAGCACAAGTTCAGCCGCTCCCTGCCCTGCTTTCCCCAGCCATAACGGCCAGTGGGCCGACAGTATGAATAGATAGAAAAAACCGCCAGCTGGCGGTTTTTTCTATTCTGCTATGGGTTGAAGCAGCACGAGTGGCTCAATTGGCCGCGGTGCGTTCATCCTTGGCCGTCTGATAGAGGCTCTTCTGATAGGCCATGCTGCCCCACAGGGCAAGACCGAGGGCATCCTCCTTCAAGGCGTCCGGCTGCGCCGCCAGAGTCAGCTTCTCGCTGGCATTGTCGTAGACATAGCCCTCTGCCGCCCGTTCCGGTTGCAGGATCACCACATCCTTGCCGCGCATCAGGGCAAAGTTCTTGTCGTACTGCATGATGGCGCGCCCCGGCCAGTCGGCGGGCATACGGGTCAGATCCTTGCCGAGCATGGGGTAGTCGGCACTGATCCCCATCAGGGAGAGCAGGGTCGGCGCCATGTCGATCTGGCTGACGATGCGCGGATCCTTTCTCGGTGCAATACCGTCGCCCACGATAACCCCCGGAATATGGAAGCGGGGGATGGGCACCAGACTGGCGCCACCGACCCGGCTGTCGTGATCGGCGATGACCAGGAACAGGGTGTCTTTCCAGTATTCGGACTGTTTCGCCCTCTTGAAGAACTCGCCGATGGCGTAATCCGCATACTTGGCCGCGTTGTTGCGGGTCTGTTTGGGTTGCTCGAAGAGTTCGATGCGGTTGTCCGGGAATTCAAACGGATCGTGATTGCTGGAGCTGAACACCAGACTGAAGAAGGACTTGCCCTCCTTGTGCAGCGACTTGAAGGTCTCGTCGGCCTTGGCCATCAGATCCTCGTCGGAGGCGCCCCAGGAGCCCTTGAACACCGGATTGTCGAAATCCTTATGCTCGACGATGGTGGTGAAGCCATTGCCGAGGAAGAAGCTGCGCATGTTGTCGAAGTGACTCTCGCCGCCATAAATAAAGCTGGTGTCGTAACCCCGCTGCTTGAGCAGATCAGCGATGGTGAAGAAGTTGGTCTGGCTCTTGCCGAGTTTGACCACCGACTGTGCCGGGGTAGGCGTGAAGCCGGTCAGTACCGCCTCGATACCACGCACCGAGCGGGTGCCGGTGGCGTAGAGCTGCTCGAAGGCCCAGCCCTGCTGCGACAGGGCATCGATGTTGGGGGTGAGCGGCAGGCCGCCGAGGGAGCCGACAAACTGGGCGCCCAGACTCTCCTGCAGCAGGATCACCAGATTCTTCGGTTTACCCTGGAAGCTCGCTTCATTGAAGGTCTGGCTGGGCAGCAGAACGGAGTTGAAATCACTGGCCGGACGGCCACTCTCCTTGCGCATGACCTCGAGCACCTTCTGCTCCGTCATCTCGCCGTAAAACTGGCCGGCATCCTCCTCGGCGCCCATCTGCTTGATGGCAAAGAAGAGGGAGTAGGCGGAGTTGACGGTGAGCGAGTTGACCAGCGGATCCTCGGCAAAGGCGACCATGGCCGGGTTCAGGGCGCGGTGGCCGAGACTGGAGCGGGCACCGAGAAAACCTATGGCCAGAATGAGCAGGGCGAAGGCCGGACGCAGATACCAGCGGGGGAAGCTGAGGCCACGCACCAGACGGCCGCTCAGCCTCCAACCACCGGTCAGCACGGCGCCACTGAAGAGTACCGCCAGCAGCAGCTCGGCTTTGCGGCCCGCCCACAGCATGGCGAACACCTCTTTCGGATAGATGAGGTACTCCACATAGAGACGGTTGGGACGCACGCCATACTCGGTGACAAACGAGGGGGTGGAGATCTCGAGGAACAGCATCAGCCAGAGTCCGACGGTCAGCCAGACGCGCATCAGTTGCAGCCAGCCTCGGCCGATGGCATGGGGGCCTGCCAACAGCAGAGTGAGCATGGCGGGGACACCCCAGACCCAGCAGAGGGTCGCAAAGTCGACCCGGATCCCTTGCAGCAGCATCTCCTGCCAACCGGCCACGGCATCGACCCGTTCCAGTTGCCAGAGACCGAGGGCGATTCGGCTGAAAGAGAGAGAGAAAAGCGCGAGCGCGCAGAAGACGGCGAAGGGCCAGAACGGGCCGAGTCGCTGTTTTAGAGTTGTCATGTTTGTTCCTGAATGAGACTGTAAACGTCTGTCCACAGACGTTTTTTTAGTTGTTGTGAGGTTATGACAGATCGAATTGGTTAAGGTTGCATTCAAGTTTGTTAAAAGTCGGCATTAACACATTTATCATCTAAAAATGTGATGTCGCGCCACTAATGAGCACAGCATAATCTGCTGGGTAAAATGTGAGCCACAGCGTGTATGGATGGAGCGCTGGTGTTTATAATTGCCGCGAATTATCTCAATCGGAGCCGAAGGGATGCCGGTCTTTATCGATGTCGAGTATGTGCGGGGGTGGCGCCTGTTTCTGGTGTTATCGGATGGCACCACGGGGGTGCTGGATCTGACCCCCTGGCGAACCCAGCCGCTATTTGCAAAGCTGGAGAGCGAGCGTCACTGCGCCCGGGTCTTCATCAACCGTCACCACCAGCTGGAGTGGCCTGTTGGCTGCACGCTATCCGCTCATGAGGTCTATCACCTCATCTCTCCCATCGATGAGCGGGAAGCCTTCAGCTAATCCCCATTTTTTGTGAGCCAACGCCAGATTCCTGTTACTGGAATGTTTGCCCGTTTGCCTTTCTGAGCCAACTTGGGTAAAACCTGCGCAACATTTTGCCAACTTGCTTTCGCTTCATCTGACAGAGGCTTGCCGCTTTCGCGCCGCAGGCCTTTTTTGCGGCCAGATGGCAAACCTTTCCCTTACCGAAAGGTTTGGTTGGTTGAATGAAAATAACAAAACAAACAAATACATAAGGAAAATGTATGGCTTGTCATATGCGCACACCCCTTGCCCTGCTGGTGGGTGGGCTCGCCTGTCACGGCGCTACCGGTCAGGAATCGGTGCAACAGCTGGATCCCATGGTGGTGGTGGCAACCCGCCCCGCCAGCACACTTGAAGTGATACTGGATCCCAAGAAGCCCGGTTCCCCCATGCCCGCTGCCGACGGTGCCGGTTATCTGAAGAATGTCACCGGCATGAGCATGGTGCGCAAAGGGGGGCTCGGTGGCGACCCTGTGCTGCGGGGGATGGGGATGTCCCGCCTCAACGTGCAGATGGATGGCGGCATGCTGGCCGGTGGCTGTGGTGGCCGGATGGACCCGCCCACGGCCTATGTGTTCCCCCAATCCTTTGACCGGATCCGGGTACTGAAGGGGCCGCAATCCCTGGAGCAGGGGGCCACCCTGGCGGGAACCGTGCTGTTCGAGCGGGACAGACCCGAGTTCACCGCACCGGGCCTCAAGGCCGATGCCTCGGCCCTCTATGGCAGCTTTGGCCGTGATGATCAGATGGTGGATATGACGGCGGGCTCGACCGACGGTTATCTGCGCGGTCAGTTCACCCACTCCGACAGCGACGATTACCGCGATGGTCACGGTAACAAGGTGCGATCCTTCTATCGCCGCGAGAACGGCACCGCCCAGCTGGGCTGGACGCCGGGGGAGCACACCTGGCTGGAACTGACCGCCGAGCGCAGCAACGCCCGCGCCGCCTATGCGGACCGCACCATGGATGGCCCCATGTTTGATCGCGAATCCTTCGGGCTGAAGCTCAAGCAGGAGCAGATCACCACTCACTGGCAGCGCAGCGAGCTGACCCTGTGGGACAACTACATCGACCACATCATGGACAACTTCAGCCTGCGGCAAAACAGCGGCATGAAGATGCTCTCCAACCCGGATCGCCGCAATACCGGCGGGCGCTGGGCCAACGATATCGCCCTGCCTGCCGACTGGCTGCTGACCGCCGGGCTAGATAGCAACCGGGATCAGCATCGCAGTCGGAGTGGGGTCGACTATGCCACCAAGGATCGCCAGCGCACCCTGCGTTTCGAGCAGCAGGGCGGCTTCGCCGAACTGGGTCGTCAGCAGGGGGCTCACAGCTACAAGGGCGGTTACCGTCAGGATAGGGTAGAGACCACCCGCTATGGCGCCGGTGAACAGACCCTCTACAGCGATACCCTGAGTCTTAACAGCGGGTTTGGCCGCTACGAATATCAGTGGTCGCCACGCTGGTCCAGCTATCTGGCCTGGGGGCAGGCAGAGCGGGCGCCGGATTACTGGGAGCGCAGCAAGGACAGCACTCCGTTCACCCTCAACCCAGAGCGCAGTCGCCAGTGGGATGCGGGGCTGGCTTTGCGCAGCCGCGAGCTGGACCTGACCCTCTCCCTCTTTAGCGCTGATATCAAGGACTACCTGCTCTACAACAGCAAGTCGAACCAGGTGCGCAATATCGATGCCCAGACTCGGGGCGGCGAGCTGGAGGGGCGCTGGCAGTTTGCCGAGCAGTGGCGTCTCGATGGTGGTTTGGCGGTGGTCTATGGCGAAAACCAGAGCGACAACAAGCCGCTGGCCCAGATGCCGCCGCTTGATGGCAAGCTGGCGTTGGGCTGGCAGCCGGACGAGGCGCTGAGCTTTACCCTGCTGGGGCGCGCGGTGGCGGCGCAGGATCGGGTAGATCTCTGGTCCGGTACCGTTGCGGGTCAGGATCAGGGTGAGACTCCGGGCTTCTTCACCATGAACCTGAGCGGCGCCTGGCAGTTTGCCAAAGGGTGGCAGCTCTCGGCCGGGGTGGACAACCTGTTCGACACCTTCTACTACGAGCACCTCTCCAAGTCGGTGCACGCCAGTCAGGCGGGGTTGGGCTACGAGCAGAGCGGCCGCATCCCCGAGCCGGGCCGTTCCTATTGGCTCTCTGTCAACTACCGCTTTGCCTCGGCAGGGGTGCTCTAACCAGTTGAGTCAGATAACGTTTTCAGTCACAGACACCGCTGTGTGAGCATCGCTATCATGGTGAAAAACAGGCGTATCAGACGCCTGCTCTCACAGCGGGAACATAACAATGAAACAGGGAACGTTACGCTATGGCGGCCTGCTCGGGGCCGCCCTGTTACTTGCGGCTTGCGGCGGCAGCGGTAGTTCAGGTGGGGAGAGTTCTCCCCCCGTCGTCAATCCGCCGGTCACCCACCCTCCGGTCGCCACGGCCAGTCGTGCCTGCTATGGCGACGATCAACCCGCCTGCAACCTGCGCATCTATCAGGTAATGGTGGAGTCGTTTGCCGATGGTGACGGCAGTGCCAACTACGGCGTCGGCTATGGCCCCTCACAGCACAACGGCGATCTGCAGGGGATCATCGACAGTCTCGACCACATCAAGAGTCTCAACGTCAACGCTATCTGGCTCACCCCGGTGTTCGACTCCTGCGCGGGGCAAGGCGGTGATAACAGGCTCGATGCCACCGGCTACTTCGCTTGCGACTTTTTCACCGTGGATCCCAACTTTGGCAGCAATGCCAAGCTCAAACAGCTGGTGGATGGGGCGCACCAGCGCGGCCTCTATGTCTTCCTCGACGGGGTGTTTGGCCACGTCAACAAGGTGGGGGTGAGCAAGCCCTCGCCAGAGGGGCGTCTGCCAGCCCTCACCAGCGGCGGTGCGGGTTATCCCGGCCAGCTGGTGGATTACAGCAAGCCGGAGAGCCTCGCCTACTTCAAGGAGGTGGCCCGCTATTGGGTCGAGCAGTACGGCATCGACGGCTGGCGCCTCGATCAGGCCTATCAGCTTGGGCTGGATGATTGGCGCGCCATTCGCAGCGAAGTGGAGCAGGCCAGCGCAGCGCGCAAGGCGGCAGGGCAGCAGTGGGGCACCCTTGGCTACATGGTGGGCGAGGTGTGGAAGGGGGCTGACGACATTCGCGCCCAGGCTTACGGCAGCAGCGACAATCCGGCGCTCTCCTCGGCGTTCGACTTCCCGTTGCGCTACGGCATCGTGCAGGCGCTGGCGGTGGAGGAGTCCGGCAAGGGCGGACAGGGGGCCAGCGTGCTTGACGCCAGCTGGAACAAGGTGGAGAACTACCCGAATCATGCCATGCCGAACCTGATGCTGGGCAACCACGATCTGGTGCGTTTCGGTGATCTGCTGGAGCGTGGCAACTTCAAGTCGACCGAGTACTGGCAGCGCCACAAGGCAGCCTTCAGCTTTATGGCGGCCCGCTCCGGCCCCATCACCTTCTACTATGGCGAGGAGTTTGGCGACGAGGTGCCGGGCTTTGCTGCCAAGGTCAGCGGTGACTGTGCGGCACAGGGCTTGTGCGACGATCATGTGGCCCGCAGCGATGGCAAGGTGCCCGCTGTCACCGGTTTTGTGCCGGGTAGCGAACAGGCCGAGCTGAAAGAGTGGCTGGCCCAGTTGCTGGCGATGCGCACCGCCCACCCCGCTCTCTATCAGGGGGAGCGAGTCAAACTGGTGGCCGAGGGCAGCCTCTATGGTGACATCAAGCAGACGGCGGGGGAGCAGATAGTCTACCTGCTCAACCTCTCCACCACGGCGCTCAGCTACAACCTGCCGACGGGCAAACTGCGCAGCGGCAGCGCGCTGGTGGATCTGCAAAGTGGCGAGAGTCTGGCTATCGGCGGCAGCAGCGTAACGGTGGAGATACCGCCCTTGAGCGGGCGTTTCCTGCGTCTGCAATAAGTCAGCCACAGCACGCTTTGATATGAGAGAGGGCCCCATCGCGGGGCCCTCTCTGTCATTGTGGGTGACAAAGTCATGGCGGGTTATGCGGTGGTCTGGCCCCGGTTTTCCAGCCGCTGGCGGAAGGCACGGGCCAGTCGCTCGTAGAGATCTTGCGCCTCCTTGTCTTCGATATCGCCGCGGATCCAGGGGTTGTCGACTATCTCCAGCAGCACGCAGTCACGCCCTTGCTGGCGCAAGTCGAGCCCGTAGAGGCCATTGCCGAGCTGATGGACGGCGCGGCGGGCGGTCTGCAGTACCCGCTCCGGCACCTCGTTAAGCGGCAGCGCCTCGATCCGGCTCATGTCGAGAGGGTGCTTGCGGCGGCGGATGCGGTTGCCGGGCTCGGGCCGGAAACGGCGGCAGGCAAACAGCGGAGATCCATCGAGAAAGCCAATGCGCCAGTCGAACTCGGCGGGGATCCGGCTCTGCACCAAGAGCAGGGCGGAGCGGCCCAGCCCCTCGTCCAGCAGGCGGGCCAGCTGTTGCTCGTCGCTGGCCATGGCGAGATCGCGCCCCTGTGCCCCGTCGGGCACCTTCACCATCAGCGGCAGGCCGAGCCGCTGTACCAGCTCATCCACATGGTGGCGGCCGCGGCGGGTGACCACCATGGTGGGCGGCATGGGCACGCCGCTGCGCACCATCAGCTCGTAGAGGTAGAGCTTGTTGCTGCAGGCGAGGATGGCGCGGGAGCTGTCGATCACCGGCATCTTCAGCTGTTCGGCACGGTGGGCAAATTCGAAGGTGTAGTGGCCGACCGCGGTTTCGGCGCGCAGCCAGAGGGTGTCGAACTCCGGCAGCCGCTCTATGGCCGACGGTGGCAGGATCTCGGCCCGGATGCCTTGGGCGGCAGCAGCCCGGATAAAGCGCTCCAGCGCCAACCCGTCACTGCTGGCACGGCCATCATCGGGATCCACCAGAATGGCGAGCTGGTAGAGCGGCGCCGCCTGCTCCTCGTCACCGGTCCCCACCAGTGCCTGGGCGTGGTGCAGCATCAACTCTTTCTCGCTTGGGCTCAGCTCCAGCGGTGACAGGCTCTGCTGCTGGCGCACCGACCAGCCGTGGCGGCCGCGCTTGAGGGTCAGCTCCTGCAGCGGCAACTGGCTCAGGCCATAGTAGTAGCGGGCCAGCCCCGCCAGCTCGCTCTGTTCACACTGGCCGAAGATGGCGCGGACTCTAATCCGATCCTCGCTCTGCTGGGCCAGCCACCCTTGCGCTTTGCGCCACAGCTTGGCCGGTGGCTGCTGGGGTTGCAGTCGGCTGATGGCCTGCAGACCCGGCAGGCAGTGGTGGCCGCGGGCCTGGGCCAGCAGCGAGCAGTAGTAGCCTGCGCTAAGGTGTTCCAGATTGCGGCAGAGGTTGATGATGCGGGGCCTCCCGCCGGTGGTCGGCACGCCATGTTGCAGATAGGTGCGGGCGGTCAGCAGATAATCGGCATGGCAAGGCCAGTCGCCCAGCTCTTCGACGATGACATAGGTACTCATATTTTCGGCTCCACAGATCAGACTGCCTGAACAGGCAGGATCCCCAGTGGGCTTCGATGCACCGACAAGCACGACAATGGCGCGAGGGGAAACAAGAGGTTACAGTGCCTAATATGACGCCTTGGTAACTTGTGATACAAGTCGCATTTTTGGTGCTGAGGATAAATAACCGAACAAGGACTCCCCGTGTTGACCGTACGTGCGGCCCGAACCGATGATCTGGGCGCCATCGTTAATCTGGAACGCTACTGTTTTCCTCCCGAAGTCGCCTTTGGCCGCAGCCGCTGGCACTATCTGCTGGCCCACGCCAAGGGGCGCACCCTATTGCTGCTGGACGAGAAACATCAGCTGATGGGCTATCTCTGCCTGCTGGAGCACAGAGGCTGGGATCGGCTGGTCATTCAGGCGCTTGCCATCCGCTGGACGGTGCGTCGTCTGGGCTGGGCCCGCCGTCTGCTGGAGCAGGTGATCCGCGAGGGCAAGGCCGCTGGCTGGGGGGCGATTCGCCTCGAAGTGGGGGACGCCAACGAAGAGGCGCTGGCGCTCTATCAGGGATTGGGATTTCGTCCCCAGCAGCGGCTGGCGGACTACTATGGCCGCGACCAGCACGCCCACCGGCTGGTGCTGCCGCTGGTGAGCGACGAGGAGCGTGAGCGGCGCAGAGTGGCTCGCACTCAGGCGCGCAAGCCCTCTGCGCAGGCCAACTGATCATGTTGAACGAGCAGAATCGAGGAGCAGGATGAGCTGCGACAACTGTCTTGCCACCGCTATCAGAGCAAAGCTGGGGCGCTGTCCGGTCTGCGCCATCCAGACCTTCATCATCGGCCTGAGTGGCTGGCTGGTCTGGTGGTGGTGCGGTGCCGACACCTCGGTCAACGCCCTCACCGGCCTGCTGTTTGCGCTGGGTGGCTCGGGCTTGTTGCTGCTCCATCTGGTGGTATTTGTCTGGCGCAAGGCGACCGGACGTGAATTGAGCGATGAATGAATCTTAATAGATTCAAATAGATAAATAACAATATCGGTGTAGATATGGAGGTTCAGATGATTGCAATGGTAACGGGCGCCTCGTCCGGTTTTGGTGAAGCCATCAGCCGCCAGCTGGTGCAGGCAGGCTACAAGGTGATCGGTACCGGTCGCCGTGCCGAGCGGCTGGCTGCGCTGGCCGACGAGCTGGGCGAGCAGTTTCTGCCGCTGGCGTTCGACGTGCAGGACAAGGCGGCCACCCGCGCCGCCATCGCTGGCCTGCCAGCCGCCTGGAGCGAGGTGGATCTGCTGGTCAACAACGCCGGTCTGGCGCTGGGGCTGGAGCCGGCCCACAAGGCGGATCTGGAAGATTGGGAGCAGATGATCGCCACCAACATCAGCGGTCTGACTCTGCTCACCCGATTGCTGCTGCCGGGCATGGTGGCGCGCAATCGCGGCCATGTCATCAACATCGGTTCGATCGCGGGCACTTACCCTTACCCGGGCGGCAACGTCTACGGCGCCACCAAGGCGTTCGTGAAGCAGTTCAGCCTCAACCTGCGCGCCGATCTGGCGGGCACCGCCATCCGCGTCACCAACGTGGAGCCGGGCCTGTGCGGCGGCACCGAGTTCTCCAACGTGCGCTTCCACGGTGACGATGCCAAGGCGGCCTCCGTCTATCAGGGGGTGGAGGCGATCCAGCCGGAAGATATCGCCAATACCGTGCTCTGGGTGAGCCAGCAACCGGCCCACGTCAACATCAACAGCATCGAGATCATGCCGGTGGCCCAGACCTTCGGCCCGCTCCATATCAGCCGTCGCTGATGGCTGCTGCGGATGAAATAAGAGAGGCTCCCAAGGGAGCCTCTCTGTTTTGGTGGCCTGTTTATAGGCTCATGATCTTCTTGAACTCCTCTGGCGAATACTTCTTCTCGGTGCGCTTGGTGAGATCCGTCATCAGCTTGTAGCGCAGCGTTTTGGCCATCTGATAGGTCTGCTCCAACTGGCCATAGGAGTAGTCGGCGGCCAGCCCGATGGCGGTGGCCTTGTCACCGGTATAGGCCTGCTTCAGGCTCTGGTCGAGCAGGGCCACCTCCTTGTAAAGCTTGCTGCTCTCCTTGCTCCAGACGCCGTGCAGCAGCGGCAGGTATTTGTCTGGAGCGGCGCTGGCCAGCGCGGTCAGGCTGCGGAACTGCCAGTAGGCGGAATCATCGGAGTAGCTGTCGCTGCCGGTGCGATAGGGCAGGGGGTAGTTTTCCAGCGTGTTGTAGAGCGGCACCATGACCGATTCAGCCAGCACGCCGTAGCTCTGCCAGATCAGTCCCTGCAGCTCTTTGGGCATCTCCTTGCGCAGCTGGATGACGTGGGATTCCAGCTGGCGATCGATGCGGATCGGCCGCTCTGCCTTGCCCGCCAGCGGCGTGCCCTCATAGGTGGCGCTCAGCAGTTTGGCCACGTCCGGCACGGCGATGGGGGCATCCGGCTTCATAAAGAGCGGATATTGCGCCTGCCGGGTCGGCTGCGGGTGGCTGGCGGTCAGCATTTTCTGGCCGAGCCACTCCCGATCCACGTTGTAGGGATCGGCAATCACTCCGAACGCCTTGGCGAAGTTGAACTCTTTCGGGTCGGCGTTATCCAGCAGTTTGTGCTCGCGCACGAACTCCAGCAGCTTGGGCGAGTGCAACACTTCGGCGCTGTCGAGATTGACGCCGTGGATGCGCAGGCCGTTGGCCACCATGGCGTAG
This sequence comes from Aeromonas sp. 601027, assembly GCF_049174455.1. NCBI lineage: Bacteria > Pseudomonadati > Pseudomonadota > Gammaproteobacteria > Aeromonadales > Aeromonadaceae > Aeromonas > Aeromonas sp. 601027. The sequence goes on from NZ_JAAKTN010000008.1 coordinate 22,374, forward strand.
CTGTCGTCCGGCACCCGCACCGCGATCCAGTGGTGGCCGGAGCCAATTTCCATCAGCCAGGCCTCGTTCACATCCGCCAGATAGAGGCTGTTGCCCTCACCGGCGCCATATTGCTCCACATAGCGGCCGAGCAGCTCGCCCCCCTCTTTGGCCGTCTTGGCCTGCGGCAGGATCAGGGTCGGGATGATGGCTTCAATCACTCCTTTCTCGATCAGCGGATCGGCTTTCTGGGCCTTGTCGTTGACCTCGGCACTGGTGGTGGCCGAGATGGCGACGTTGAACTCGTTGATGCCACGCTCTTCATAATATTTGCCTGCCGGATCGCTGGTTGTGGCATCCCAGTCACGAATGGCTGAGTAGGCGAAAAACGCCTTTGGCATCGGCACTTCCAGCCCGTTACCCAGTTTCCAGACCTTGCCCTCGTTCTGCTGCGCGGGCCGGAAGGCGAGGTACTTGTTCCAGTTGTTGACGCCAAAATCCTCGTTTCTGGCGATCATCACGCTGCCATCGGTACTGGCGCCCTTGCCGACGATAAGGCCGGTACAGGCGTCGGCACTGGTGCCAAGCAGGGTGAGCAGGGTGGCAGAGAGAAGACTCAAGGTGTGTTTTTTCATAGGTGTACCCGAAGGGTTGCGGTGAGTGAGAGTCAGACGAGGGGATGAGGTGTGGGGAGGCTGCAGCTCCGAACTGGCAGCGGAGTGAGCACGGCAGATTGGTCTGCCTGTTATTGGTTTTTCGAACAGATCATCCATGACACGGCTGGCTGGTTGTGATGTGCGCCAAAATTGTATTCCTGAGTGGTTGTTTGTTTTGTGAGCGATCTGCGATTCCTGACTTTTCTCTGGCGTCGTGGCGCGTGGACGGCGAAATGTGCCAAAACAGCGAGAGCCGGCAGCAGATGAGTCATGATTCTGACGCCAGCCTTGCGTGTGGGGCGTGGTGAGATCCGCCATAGCGCGGGATCTTGCAACATCTGACAAGTTGGCCTGTAACTTGCTGGTTTAATTGATAATGGTGGGGCCTGACGCCCCATGTGACCGGATCAGCCTGTGCCCATTGCCGCAGATGCGCACTGAATTGGAGCCCCCATGGATATCAAACCCTACAGCCAGCAGCTTGCCCAGAGCGCCTCCAACAACCGCGCCCTCGCTACCCTCAACAGTGCCAGTAGCGGCGGTCAGGGCGGTGGCTGGGAGGAGATGGTCAGCCTCTCCACCCAGCGCATGACCGGTCAGGCCCAGCAGGTGCTGACCTACGAACATCTGGCCAAGAACAACAAGTTGCCACCGGCGCTGGATATGAGCTCCGACAAGGGGGGCGTGGTGCAGCAACTGGTGGACAAGGCGCTCGGTTTCGATCGCAAGAAGTTCAACGAGATCGAAGAGAAGCTCAAGACCATCGCCGATAACAAGAAGCTGACGCCGGAAGAGCGGGCGGAGCAGAGCAAGCCGCTCAACGAGCAGAAAGAGGCGATGCTGAAAGAGGCGATGGGTCGCCTGACCGGTCAGAAATAGAGTGGCAGCAGCGTACCGATTTGGTCGGCAAATCGGTTGAGAAGAGGCAAGATCTTGCCCGGCATTGTGGATGGAGTGAATAGGCTGGATCATGAACAGCGGGAGGCCATATTGCCTCCCGCTTTGTATAGATGCATGTTGTTAACGAGTGATGTGCCAGTGTGCCGATGCGGCCTGAACGGGACTACTCGGTAGCGACTATGCCGATCCCGATAGCCTTGGTTTGGACCGCCTTGAGCTGATCACCTTCTGCGACCAGATTAAACTGCTCCGGGTTGTTGATCTTGATGGTCATGGTCTCATCCACCCCCCTGACGGTGACGGTCTGCTGTTGTTTGTCCAGCCCGATGACATCGGCATAAATAGTTACTCTCATGCCGACACCGGCCCCCGGTTTCTGGTCTGCTCCGGCGCGTTCGCCATCCACTTCTACTATCCGTTTTCTGATGCCGGCGGTGCCTTTCAGTAGTTCTATATCGAGCATCTGCAGATACTTGAGTGCGACCTTGTCCCCGACCTTGATGTTCGGCAGATTGGCAACCTGTTCGCCAGCAAAGATATCGAAGGTTTCGCCTTCTGCGTTTTTCAGAGTGACTTTGCGGGTTTCCATATCGATGGCGGTCACGGTGGCACTCGCCGTGACCGCCTCAACCAGACTGGCCTGCCCCGGGGTTGAGGCGATTTCGGTGGTGATCTCGGCGGCTTGAGCCAGCGTGGTCGAGAGGGTAAACAGACCTGCAATCCATGCATGCTTCAGTTTCATGTTTCAGACCTTCCTGTATGGCGAGGGAGTGGATAACCGTGACGGGGGCAGCAGGATGGGAAAGTGATGGGAAGCCTGATTGCCAAGGTGCTGCCCGCCCTCCTGACAGACCATAGCAGAGCCATGCCTGAAAATGCCTCGGCCAAGACCGGCAATCTCCATTTTGATAGCCAGCTCCCGTTTTTGACCTGGCGGGGCTGCAGGCGCACAATGTTCGCGCATTGAGCCAGTCGAGGAGTCCGCCGTGTACAACTTCCAATATGCCAATCCGACCCGCATCTGTTTCGGCGAGGGGCAGATCGCCAGCCTGCCCGAACTGATCCCGCCCGGCAGCCGGCTGCTGGTGCTCTACGGCGGTGGCAGCATCAAGCAAAACGGCGTCTATGAGCAGTTGACCCGGGCGCTGGAGGGCGTGACGTGGCAGGAGTTTTCCGGCATCGGCGCCAACCCCAGATTCGAGCTGTTGATGGAGGCGGTGGCGCAGGTGAAGCGCGAGCGCATCGACTTCCTGCTGGCGGTCGGTGGTGGCTCGGTAGTGGATGGCACCAAGTTTGTCGCGGCGGCCGCCTGCTATGAGGGGGATGATCCCTGGGATATCTGCGGTAAACAGGCGAGTGTGCACAAGGCGCTGCCGATGGGCTGTGTGCTGACCCTGCCAGCCACCGGCTCCGAGAGCAATCCCACCTCGGTGGTGAGCCGGGGGGATGTGAAGATCTCCTTCAAAAGCCCGCTGGTGCAGCCGCAATTTGCGGTGCTCGACCCGACCACCACCTACAGCCTGCCGCCGCGCCAGACCGGCAATGGCGTGGTGGATGCCTTCGTCCATATTGCCGAGCAGTACCTCACCTTTCCGGTGGGAGGCGAGGTACAGGATCGGCTGGCGGAAGGTTTGCTGCAGGTGCTGGTGGAGAACGGCCCCAGGGCGCTGGCGGAGCCGACCAACTATCAGGTGCGGGCCAATCTGATGTGGGCGGCCAGTTTGGCGCTCAACGGCCTTATCGGTTGCGGAGTGCCGCAGGATTGGGCCTCTCACGCCATCGGCCATCAGCTGACGGCGCTTTACGGGCTGGATCACGGCCAGAGTCTGGCGGTGGTGCTCCCCGCCCTGCTGCGGGAACGGGCTGCGCAGAAGCAGGAGAAGCTGGCCCAGTTTGCCGAGCGGGTGTGGCATTCGACCCGCGAGGACAAGGCCCTGCGCATCGAGGAGGCGATTATCCGCACCGAGCAATTCTTCCAGAAGATGGGATTGGGTACCCGGCTGGCTGACTATGGCCTCAGCGAAAGTTGCATTCCGGCGGTCTGCTCCAATCTCAAGCGGGTGGGGCGCACCGCGCTCGGTGAGCAGCAGGATATCGACCCGGATCGGGTGGCACGGATCCTCGCCCGCGCGCTATAAGCCGGCGCCGGTTTGTGTCCCTGGCTGATTCATTTTCCCAATTAAAGAGGGCCGCTTGTTGCGGCCCTTTTGCATGACGGGTTAGCCGATCACTCGGTGCGTGCCTTCAGATAACCGGCGTAATCCGGGATCTGCACGCTGAACGCCTGGCGCATATGGGGGCTGTCCATGATGAAGTCGGCGGTCGCTTCGTTGGTGGCGACCGGGATGTTCCAGACTGCCGCGAGGCGCAGCAGCGCCTTCACGTCCGGATCGTGCGGCACCGCATTGAGGGGATCCCAGAAGAAGATCAGCACGTCGATCTTCCCTTCGGCGATCAGGGCGCCGAGCTGCTGGTCGCCCCCCATGGGGCCGGAGAAGAGGCAGGTGATGGGCAGTTGCGCCTGCTTGCCGAGCATGGTGCCGGTGGTGCCGGTCGCATAGAGGTGGTGGAGCTTGAGCTCCTCCTTGCGGCGCATCACCCAGTTCAGCAGAGGGGTCTTCATGTTGTCGTGAGCCACCAGAGCCACCCGTTTGTGGGGCGCCATCTCGCGTGCAATCTGTTCCATGGAAATCGTCCGTAGCATTGTTATTGGCAGAGAGCCGTATCCTAATCGAAAGCCATGACAGATGCTGTGTCGGGCGTATTAACTGTGATCCTGTCGAAAAGTTTTCGGGTCATGGCTGCTCAAATGAAGAGACCCGCGCTGGCGGGTCTCTTTGCTTGCTGGCTTGCTGGCTCAGGAGCCGTGGTGCAGTTGCGATTGTTGGTAGTTCTCCAGCCCGATGCGATCGATAAGATCGAGCTGGGTCTCCAGCCAGTCCACATGCTCCTCCTCATCCTCCAGGATCTCCTGGAACAGGTCGCGGCTGATGTAGTCCTGCACCGACTCGGCGTAGGCGATGGCTACCTTGAGGTCGGGGATGGCATCCATCTCCAGCGAGAGGTCGCAGCGCAGCATCTCTTCGACGGTCTCGCCGATGCGCAGCTTGCCCAGATCCTGCAAGTTGGGCAGTCCTTCCAGAAACAGCACCCGTTTGACCAGCTCGTCGGCGTGTTTCATCTCATCGATAGACTCGTGATACTCCTTGTGCCCGAGCGCCTTGAGGCCCCAGTCATCGTAGATGCGGGCGTGCAGGAAGTATTGGTTGATGGCAATCAGCTCATTGGCCAGCACCTTGTTGAGGTGGGCAATGATCTTGGGATCTCCTTTCATCGACAGTGCTCCTTGGTTCGTGCCTGAGGCTTCGATCGTTAGAGCTTAGTCCAGAAAAGTGACAACAAGAGGTCTGGCGAGCCAGTTCGCCTGAGAAAAGGGGTGACCCTGTTGGCGGGTCGCATCAGAAAAGATGTGTCCGGATCAGGCCACTTCGTAGTAGAGCACGGGTTGCTCCTGCTCCATCTTGTCGAGTTCGGCGGCGATGATCTCCATGGTCATGCGCACGCATTTGCCACATTGGGCGCCCACCTCGAGCGACTGCTTGAGCTGGCGGAATTCGCTTTTACCTGACTGTACCGCTTTGCGGATCTGGGTATCTGTGATGCCGCGGCACAAACAGACGTACATGATGGTCACCTCTTGTGGAATGAAATGAAATCTAAATGAGAATGGTTCGTAGTGCAAATAACCATTAGTAATAAGATCCCCTGCTTGCCACTGTGCAACCCCTTGGGGACAATGCTGGCAACCAGAGGAGATCACCATGCTCAAGAAACTGTTCAGTGCCCTGTTCGGGGGCGAGCCGACCAAGGCGCCGGAAGTCACTCCCACCGAATATGCCGGCTATCTCATCTATCCGGAACCCATGGCCGAAGGTGGCCAGTACCGACTGGCAGGGCGCATCACCAAGGAGCTGGACGGCGTGCTGCAGACTCACCGTTTCATCCGCTCCGATCTGTTTGCCAATCCGGCTGATGCCGAGCGTTTCATGGTGCAAAAGGCTCACACCTTTATCGATCAGATGGGAGATCGCATGTTCGAGCCCCGCAAACCGGCTGACAGCCAAGCTTCATGACACTGCAAGAGGTCACCCTGCTGCGCGAGGCGCTGGCCCGCGCCGGTGAGCGGCGCCTGATCTGGCTGGAGGGGGAGGAGGCCGACTGCATTGCCCGCGCCCAATCCCTGCTCGGTGAGACTGTCTTCTGGCTGGGAGCCGGGCCCGAGTGTTATGCCCCGCAACCCGCAGCCAAGTCGCTGCAACGCCTTGGTCAGGAGTGTGACACGCTGGTGTTCAACGCCTTCAGCGGCTTTCATCCCGATGCCTTCGGGGCGCTGGCGGGCACTCTGCGCGCCGGTGGCTTGCTGTTGCTGCTGACGCCGCCAAGAGTAGAGTGGCCTGCATGGCCGGATCCTGACCGGATCCGGCTGGTGGCCCAGCCGGAGGAGGCGGGCCGGGCCGGCCACGGCTTTATCGCCCGACTGGTTCGGTTGCTGGAAGGTGATCCTGCCCTCTCTCTGGATCCGCCGGTTTGCTCGCTGCCGTGGCAACCGATTGGGCCGGAGCGCAGGCTGAGCTGCGATCAGACACGGGCACTGCCCGCCATCCACAAGGTGTTGCACGGCCATCGTCGTCGGCCACTGGTGCTGAGCGCCGACCGCGGCCGAGGCAAGAGTGCGCTGCTGGGGCTGGCTGCCGCCGAGCTGCTGCGCCAGCAGCCCGCGCTGAACATAGTGGTGACGGCCCCCTCGCAGGCGACGGTCGCGACCCTGTTTGCCCACGCCGCTCGCGGGCTAGATACCACGCCTGAACAGCTGACCGGACTGAGCTACTGCTCGCCGGATCGGCTGGTGCACGAGGCGATGAATCCCGATCTGCTGTTGGTGGATGAAGCGGCTGCCATTCCGACCCCGCTGCTCGAGGCCATGCTGGCCCGCCACAGCCGCATCGTGTTTGCCACCACCGAGCACGGTTACGAGGGGACGGGGCGCGGTTTTCACCTGCGCTTCAAGCGGGTGCTCGATAGCCAGACCCCGGAGTGGCAGGAGATCCACCTCTCTGAGCCCATTCGCTGGAGTGAGCGCGATCCGCTGGAGCCGCTGATTTTCCGCCTGCTCGGTCTCAATGCCGAAGTGGTAACTCCCTTGCCGCCGACTAGCCCGAGCTGGCGTCTGGTCAATCAGGAGGCGCTGGAGAGCGACGAGACGTTGCTCAACCAGCTGTTCGGCTTGCTGGTGCTGGCTCACTACCAGACTACGCCGAGCGATCTCAGATCCCTGCTGGAGAGCCCGGATCTCGACATCCATCTGCTGGAGCAGGATGCGAGCCTGCTGGGAGTGGCCTTGGTGGCGCGGGAAGGGGGAATAGACCCTGAACTTGCCGAGGCGATCTGGGCCGGGCGTCGCCGTCCGCGCGGCCATCTGCTGCCCCAGTCGCTGCTGGCTCATGCCGGTTTCAAGACTGCGGGGGGGCGCAGCTACGCCCGGGTGATGCGTATAGCCATCCCCCCCGAGCTGCATCGCCACGGTCTGGGGTCGCTGCTGCTTGGCAAGCTTGAGGAGCACTATCGCCAGATTGGCACCGACTACCTCGGCTCGGCCTTTTCGGCCAGCGCCGACCTGCTCCCTTTCTGGCGCAAGGCTGGATTGACGGTGCTGCGCATCGGCCTGCAACGGGATGCCGCCAGCGGCTGCCACGCAGCCCTGCTGCTAAAGGAGCTGAAACCCGAACATGAGCCCGAGCTGGATCAGTGGCAGCAGCGTTTTGTACGCCAGCTGCCGACCCTGCTGGTGGGTGAGTTGAAAGGATTGGATCCCGAGCTGGTATGGCAATGCCTGCAAGGCAGCACCGTCACCGCGCCGGAGCTTGGCGAGTTCGAGCGCGATGAGGTTGAGTGCTTTGCCCTGCATCACAAGCCGTTCGAACTGAGCCAATCCAGCCTGCAGTTGTGGCTGGCACGCAATCTGTATGTGCTGGGTTCACTGACCCCTGAAGAACGTTATCTGCTGATCGCAGCCATCTGGCAATATGCCGACTGGGGAAGACTGGCTGCGAGGTTGCAACTGGCTGGCAAGCCCGCCGTGATCAAGAGTTTGCGGGCGCTGCTGGCGCGTCTCTTGAGTTCCTCTACCACTCGATAGGTTTGCCCTGCCAGTCGAGAAAGCTCAGCTCGCCATCCGGTTGCAGCCGGTTCATCAGGTTAATCAGATGGTCGGCTACCAGCTCGGGACTCTGCACATTTCCTGGCGGTACATTGGCGTGAAACGGGCGAGAGAGTTGGGTATCCACTGTGCCGGGGTGGAAAGCCAGCAATTTGACGCCGGTGGCCCGCCGGGCCAGCTCGATGGCGGCACACTTGAGCAGCATGTTGAGGGCGGCCTTGGATGCGCGATAGCCATACCAGCCGCCCGCTCGGTTGTCGCCAATGCTGCCGACCCGAGCGCTGAGAACGGCCAGAGTGCAAGGCTCGCGGCCAAACAGCGGTAACAACTGGCTGATCCAGCGCAGCGGCAGCAAGGCATTGGTCTGGTAGAAGCGGGTCATGGCATCGAGATTGATTGCTTCGAGTCGCTTCTCTGGCTGGATTTCCCCCTGATGCAGTATGCCGTTGCAGATCACCACCCGATGCGGTCTCGGTGCCAACTCCGCGATGTGGGCTACCGCTTCTGTCATTTGCTCATCGCTGTAATCACAACATAGCCAGTGCGGGGGTGGCGAAGAGGCTCCTGCTGGTGCGGGCTGACGACTGATGGCAATCACTGGCCCAACACCCGCCGCCAACCAGTGTGTCACCAGAGCCGCCCCGATCCCGCCAGAAGCGCCAATCACGACGATACCTTCACTCATCTCAGGCTCCTTGTGAGTACATGATGGATTTCTCCATCTGCCAATGTTGTCCTGATTGGCAGATACGATCCCGCCATCCTGCGGGATCAAGCGGTTAACGATGCAATCTTGCCGAGATCCGAGCCGTTGGGTGAATTCCATTCCTATACTGAGGGAAAACCGCAGCGGTCTGCTGCCCGCGCAACCAGAATGAGAGTCACCATGATGTCCAAAGATGGGGAAGAGCGTAAATCTATCCTGACCGAAAGTGGCACTAACGAGCTTGAGATCATCGAGTTTCACCTCAAGAAGCAGCTACCGGACGGTCGTGAAAAAACCGCTTATTACGGGATAAACGTCGCCAAGGTGCGCGAGGTGATCCGGGTGCCGGAAACCACCGATTACCCCAATGCCCAGCGCCATATGGTGGGGGTCTTCTCCCTGCGGGATCGCCTCATCCCGCTGGTGGATCTGGCGGGCTGGCTCGGCATCGAGACCAACCCCGACCCCAGCCACAAGGTGGTGATCGTCACCGACTTCAACAAGATGGCCAACGGTTTTCTGATCGATAGCGTCAGCAGGATCCATCGGGTCTCCTGGGAGGATGTGGAGTCTCCCAGCCAGTTTCTGGAGGCGGGGGAGAACGACTGCGTGGTGGCCGTGGTCAGGCGTGATGGCAACCTCATCATGATCCTCGACTTCGAGAAGATCATCGCCGATATCAACCCCGAGCTCAGCATGGAGAAGTACGACGTCACCCAGGATCGCAAGGTGCTCATCGACGATCGCATGATGGCACTACGTCAGGGCAAGACCATTCTGGTGGTGGACGACTCGGCCTTTATCCGCAAGATGATCGAAACCACCCTGCGCACCGCTGGCTACAACGTGATCACGGCCAAGGACGGCGGCGAGGGACTGGAGATGATGACGGATTTCGATCGTCTGGCCCAGGAGGAGAGAATGCCGGTGACCGGCTTCGTCAATGCGGTGATCACCGATGTGGAGATGCCGCGCATGGATGGCATGCACCTGCTCAAGCGGCTGCGGGACACCCCCTCCTACAAGGAGATGCCCATCGTGATGTTCTCCTCCCTGATGAGCGATGACAACCGTCAGAAAGCGCTGCAATTGGGGGCCAACGATACCATCACCAAGCCCGAGATAGGGCGCATGGTGGGGATGATGGATCACATGCTGCTGGGGATTGCCCCGCCCTCGCCCGCCAACAACATCTGACCTGCCGTTAACTTCCAATTGGCCGGTCGAATCCACTGACCGGTGCCTCAAGCGGCCACTCCTTGCCAAGGGGTGGCTGCGTTGTTTTGGCTGTTTACTGCGATTCCCGACGCCCCTTGTCTCCCGGATATAATTCATGTAATGATAATTATTATCATTTGTTGGTGTGAAGCATATGACAGCAACCTGGGTGAAGGGGTGGGTCGAGTCGACCGAAGGTGGCAGCAGCATGAGTCACTGGAAAAAGCAGACCCGAGAGGGCAACCGGCTGTTTGATTGCGGCGAGTATCATCATGCGCTGGCTCATTATCAGCAGGCGCTCTGGCTGGCTCGTCAGCAATTGGTGCAGTGGCACGATGCCGATGAGGCGGTGGCGGCGCTGGTTGTGGCTCACCACAATCTGGCGGATCTGCTGGTGGCCATGACTCTGCCCGATCGCGCCGCCGACCTGCTCTGCTATGTGCACGACTGCCTGCTGGCGACCTGTCACTCCCCCGCTTGCTCCTCTCGCCTGCGTGAAGCCGCGTTGCGCCATACCAGCACAACCCGTGCCGAGTTGCTGACGTTCGTACAGCGCCACGGCAGCCACGCCGGGATCATGCGTTCGCTCGGTCACTGCCTGTGTCAGAGCGAGCCCTCATCCCGGCTCCATTAATCCGAACAGAGGTCATCATGAGCCATACCCTGCCAGCCCTGAACTATGCCTACGACGCACTGGAACCCCATATCGATGCCCTGACCATGGAGATCCACCATAGCCGTCATCACCAGACCTATATCAACAACCTCAACGCCGCACTGGAAGGGGCGCCCGAGCTGGCTGCACTGCCTGTAGAGGAGTTGCTGCGCCGCTTCGATACCCTACCCGCTACCTTGCTGGGGGCGGTACGCAACCATGGCGGTGGCCATGCCAACCACTCCCTGTTCTGGCTGGTGATGAGCCCGCAGGGGGGCGGTGAGCCGGGCGGTGAGCTGGCGCTGGCCATCGAGCGGGAATTGGGGGGATTCGATGCCTTCAAGCAGGCTTTCACTCAGGCGGCTCTGAGCCGCTTTGGCAGCGGCTGGGCCTGGCTGGTGGTGGACAAGGCGGGCAGATTGCAGGTGGAGAGCAGTGCCAACCAGGATAGTCCCCTGATGCATGGCCATACCCCGATCCTGGGGCTGGATGTGTGGGAGCACGCCTACTATCTCAAGTACCAGAACAAGCGTCCTGACTATATCGCAGCCTTCTATCAGGTGGTGGATTGGGCCGAAGTGGCCCGCCGCTATCAGGCGGTGCGAGGCTGACTTGGTCGCTGGGAATTGATTTGCAGTACAGCCGCCACAACCCGCGCTGTAATAACAAGACCCGCCAGTTGGCGGGTCGTCTGTTTATGGTGTGGCAGTGCTGACGCTGGCGGCTGAAGGGGTCATCGGCAATGTGGGCAAGGCCGCGCTGGGCATCTCGGCGGTGGTTTGTGCCGCAGGTTTGGTGGGAGTGACTGGCTCAGTGGCTGCCGCTGCGGATAAAGCAGGAGTGACTTGTTCAGTCGCGGCCGAGGCAGATGGAGTAGCCGACTCGGTGGCAACCGCGGCAGAGACTGCCGCTGGCTTGGCCTCATCCACCGCCGGTTTGGGCTGTTTGAGGCAGGGTTGCAGGCTGCCGATGGTGCTCAGTGACTGGCAAGGCACAGGCAGACCGATGGGGACCGGTGCCCCGAGGAACTTGGGCCCCTTGTCCAGTACATAGAGGTCGAGCAACCCCATCAGGCGGGCAAAGACTTCCCGCACCCGGGTGCGGATCCCCTGATAGGCGCTGGGATCCTCGGCATTGAAGCCGACCGCATCGATACCGAAATGGCGGGCGATGAAAATGGCCCGCTCGTTATGAAAGCCCTGGGAGACCACGGTAAAGCGCTCCTGGCCGAACACCTCCTTGGCGCGAACCACAGAGTCGAGGGTGCGGAATCCGGCGAAATCCATATAGATGGCGGAGGCGGGGATGCCCGCCTTGATCAGGGCGCGGCGCATCTGGCGCGGCTCGTTGTACTGCACGGTGGCGTTGTCACCGGAGACGATGATGAAGTCCACCTTGGCATTGTTGTAGAGCTCGGCCGCCGCCTTGATGCGGTATTTGAAGTAGTGGTTGGGGCCACCACCGGAGAGATATTTGGAGGTGCCCAGCACCACCGCAACCCGGTTGTAGGGCACCTTGTCCACCCGATCGTAGGTGTAGTGACGGGCATCCGAGACGATCCACTCGCTGTAGCCCAGCAGCATGGCAATCAGGGCCAGCAGCAAAACGAGGCAGGCGAGGAGGATCTTGGCAAACTTCTTCATGCGCGGTGCGGTCAGGGTCTGAAGTTGGGAGTGGCTATCGGCATTCTATTACAACTCGGCCGCTGGCGTCAGGCTTGATAACGGGTGGGCGCCTCATTCGGGCAGAGGTTGTCGCAGCAGAGGCCGGGAGAGCGGGAGGATAAAGCGAGGGGCTGCGGTGGCAGCCCCTCTGTTGGGTGAAGGTTTATCAGTGGGCGGAGTCGTTACCCTTGCAGGCGTCTGACTCCTTGTTGGCTTGCCACCAGGGCAGCAGATCCCGGGCGAGCCACGCCTGATAGGCGTCGCTGTCGTTGGCGATCAGCCGGTCCAGCTCCCCTTCGAAGTCGCTCATCGCCTGCTGCCGATCCGGATTGCGCAGCGCCTGTGCCAGCGCCAGCCAGCTGGCGCCGCGACCGGTGTCGTTAAGGAAGCGGTGCACGGTATAGGACCAGGAGTAGACCATCTCGCCACCCTGGTCGTAGTCAAGGTGGAGGATCGCCGCCAGTGTCGGACGCTGGTTGGCGGGGCGGTTTGCCACGTTATCCAGACCCCGGGCAAAGCACTGGCCGTGGGCGATGTACTCTGCAATCCCCTCGGCCCACCAGGTAGTGCGGTTGAGCGGATAGTGGCCGAAACTGCCGTACTGGTTGAAGCGCCCATCCAGATAGTGAACGTACTCGTGGCGCAGGTTCCACACCTGGAAGGCAGGGCGTTTCCACTCCGCCTCATAGGCGAAGAAGCGGGCCTGATTGCCGGGGCGAGCCGGATCCCCCTCGATATAGATGCCGCCATTGTCGGTGGAGACACCAAACAGCGCGCTGCCGTAGCGGCCCCAGTCGGCGGAGGAGTTGAAGATCACCAGCTCCAGCGCCTCGTTGTGATCATCGGCCACCGGTTGCCAGCCTGTCTCCATCTGCTGGTGGAAGCGCTGCTCCTCGTCACCCAGCTCGCGGCAGATCCCTTCGGCCTGAGACTGGGTCAGATCCTGAGCGCGCAGACGCAGGGTGGGCGAGCAGGTGTGCTCGAACGGCAGAATATCTTCCATGCGGATCGGGGTACAAAGCCCGGCGAACTCGCCACTGATACAGGCTTCGCTGGTGCGATCCGTGTAGGTGAGGTAGTAGCTGGAGAGGGTCAGGGATACCTCTTCCAACATGGCAGCCGGATGCTGTCCGCCCGGGATCAGCCCTTGCTGGCGCATGATAGCGATGACATCGCGATCCAGCTGTTGGCGGTAGGCGATCGCCTTATCCGGGCTGGTGTGATGGAGGTAGCGCATCATCTGGTAGAGGCGGCTGTGGGCATCGAGGATGTTGTTGAAGATAAACAGATCCCGTGAGCCATCGCGCTGTTTCCAGAGGGCCAGCTCGCTCAGGCCCAGTTGCAGCAGGCTCTGGCGCAATGCCGCCTCCTGTTGCAGCACAGCTGCGCTGAAGTCAGCCTGCTGACCGTAAGAGGCGCTCTGATCGACCAGATTGAGTAGCTCGAACAGGCCATCGGCCCAGGGTTTGTGGCCATTGATCTGTGCCGCATGTTGCACCGCATAGCCGAGCGCCTGGTTGAGCTGGGCCAGCATAGGGGCGGCACTCTGACGGAAGGTGGCTTGCCCAAGTTGTCCCTGCGCTGCCACGCTCCAGGCTTCCAGCACTGTGCCAGCCTGATCCTGCGGTTCAGCTCCCAGCAGCAATGGGTGGTTGAGCAGATCAATCATCACCCCGGCCAGTGCCCGGGCGACCTGATCACTCTCTTTGCCAACGCCGCCGTGGTAGTTGTGGGCGCGCACATAATAGAGCAGCTTGTCCATTGCCGGATGGGTCGGCTGGTTGGCCGCCAGCAGGGCACGCATGCCGCGCACCACCGCCATCAGCTTGGCGTCATCGTGGCCGTAATCCGCCTGCCAGGCAGGACTGTTCTGGCCGCTCACGTCGGCCACCAGTTTGGCTGCATCGCTGTCGAGCAGATCCACATCGGGCTGCTCGGGCTCGGAGCAGAGACGACCGTTGGCGCGGCGGCACTCCAGCTGCTCCTCCTTGCTGGCCAGCACGATGGGGCGATTGAGCACCCGACTCTCCTGCCACGCTTTGCTCTCTGGCAGGGGTTGCCACTCGCCGCCGGCGACCGGGTATTGGTAGCCGCTATCTTGCAGCGTTACCTGAACCTCGCTGCCAGCGGGGATCACCTGACGGCAGATGCGATAGCGGATGGTGTTGCTCCCCTCCTTGCGCTCCTGCGGCCCATCACACTCCTGCTGAGGCGTGAGCTGATCCAGCTGCCACTGATAGCGGCGCCAGACGTGGATCTCGCTGACCTGAGCAGCAGCCTGACTACCTGCCACCGGTTGCAGACGAAAGAAGATCTGCTCCAACCGGCCATCCCGCTCACTCGGGGTCTCTTCAAGTACCTGCAACTGCTGCCAATCCTGCGGCTGATAGTGCCACTCCGACTCGGCGCAGCGGCCCTGCGCGTTGAGTTCGCAGCGATCCAGCACCCTTTCGCTCTGACCCAGGATGATGGCTTGCGGCAGCGGCAGACGATCCTGCCGCTGGGCGGTCGGCGTGCCCGCCAGCTGCTCCCAGCGACCCTGCTTGAGGCCATAACCAAAGTCATAACTGCTGGCGGGGATGAGCTTGCCCGCAGGAATCCGATCCTCACAGCGCACGAAGCGGATCTGCCAGCCCGCATCTACCTTGAGCTGCGGCTCGCCACACTGTTTATCGGCCAGTGCGGCGAGATCGCTGCTCTGCCAGTCGAAGCGACGGTAGACCCTAAGCTGCTGGTAAGGAGCATTGCTGCTGCGCGCCTTGAGCTCGTAGGTGATCTCGGTGATGCGAGCGGCCAGTTGCCGGCTCGATTCGCCAGTCAGCTGATACTGTCGCCAGTCATTGGGGGAGTAGTTGGCTTGCGCCGAGGATGTCGCCAAAAGCAGGGGGCCTGCCAGCAGCAGCCACCCGGTACCTGAACGGTTCATTTTTATCCCTTTGTTCTTGTTTGTGTATTGTCTTGCGAGTAATCGCAAGGCAATTTAAACAGATCCAAAGGGATATCAATTGCCAATTAAAAATCAGATAAATCAATAAGATGATGGCTTTTTGAGTCTGATCGGATTCTCGTGGGCTGGCGCCGCAGTGAGGACTCACATGTTTCTTTTTCTGTTTTCAGAGCAGATCGGGAAATTGTGAGTCCGATCTCATTCAGCTTATTGTGACAAGGTGGTCAGCTGTCGGGCAATCTTGCCCAGCAGTTGGCGAGAGGGCTTGAGATTACCGCCAAGATCGGGCCAGGGGAGCCAGTGGTCGGGCACCATAAAGCCGGGCAGGGTGCTGCGGAGCCAGGTTGCCAGTTCGGAGTCGGGAACCGGCTCGCCGTGCCAGTCGATAAAGGCGGCGGGGCGTTGCCCCCACTCGTCGCTCGGCACCGGCACCACCAGCGCCTGGGCGACGGCGGGATGATCCACCAGTCGCTGCTCTATGGTTTCGGGCTGGATGTTTTCGCCACCCGAGATAAAGAGGTTGTCGAGCCGCCCCTCTACCAGCAGCTCCCCTGCCGTAGTGAACCTCCCCTTGTCGCGGGTATGAAACCAGCCCTCGTCATCGAGGGGCTGTTCCAGCTCGCCAGCCCGGTAGTAACCGGCAAACAGGGTGGTGCCGCGCACGCAGATCTCCTGCTCCCGGATGCACACCTCCCGTCCCGGTAGCGGTTTGCCAACTACGCCAGCATCGCCGGGGATAGCGGTGCAGACCTGACTGCCCATCTCGGAGAGACCATAGCTCACCTTGGGTTCGAGCCCCATGGCGCAGAGGCGACTTACCAGCGGCTGCGGGATGGCGGCGCCACCGAGCAGCAGCTCGCGCAGGCGGGTACGGGCGGGATCAAAACCCTCTGCCAGCAGGCGCCAGAGCTGGGTCGGCACCAGCGAGAGATGGGTAATGGGTTGCTGTTCAAGCCGCGCCTTGAGCGGCTGACTGCGATCGTCTAGCACCAATGTGGCACCCGCCAGAAAGACCCGAAACAGGATGGCGTAGCCGCCGACATGGAACAGTGGTAGGGAGAGCAGCCAGCCGGACTTCTCATCGAGGGAAATGAGGGTGGCAGAGCCGCGCGCCGAGGCAAGGTGGTTGCAGAGCCGGTGCACCACCGCTTTCGGCGTACCGCTGGAGCCGGAGGTGAGGATCATGTTGTTGAGCTGGGTCGATTCCAGCGGCCACGCTTCCTCTCTTGCTGGCAGTTCGCGCGTGAAGTCGAGCTGCAAGGGCTGCCAGTTGCCTGCCGGGATCTCCTCTGCCGACCAGAAGGCATCGGCATCGAGTTGTACCGCCAGCTCACGCTGCTTTTCGAGAGGAAAGGCGGGATTGAGCGGGCAGAACACCACGCCGCTGCGCACGCAGGCCCACGCCAGCAGCACATCTTCCAGCGCACCGCGCACCACCGCAGCCAGATGATCGCCACGGCGCACGTCGGCCTGTTCCAGCTGTTGGCACAGGCTGTTGAGGCGGGCATCGAGTTGGCGGTAACTGAGGGGGGAGACTGCGTGGATGGCAATGCGGTTCGGTGCTGTGATTGCCCAGTGGCGTACCGGGCAAGATGTCTGTTCGGATGAGCGGGAGGGGTCAATCACGGTAATACAGTTGCTCCAGTCGGCTCAGTTCCGGTTTGCCATCTTCCCCCAGCAGATTGCCCGCCATCCAGCGGCGGGTATCCAGCCCCGGCGCCTGTTCCGGCGCCCATTCGCCTGCCAGATGAAAGAGCTGGTTCAGGCCCAGATCCGATTCGAAGCAGGAGGAGATGATCACCTTGAGCCGCAGTTCGCGGGCGCGGGCGATCAGCGCTTCGCAGTTGGCGAGTGAACCGAGCAGGGTAGGCTTGAGCACCAGCGCGCGCAGTTGCGGGATAGGCTCCCACGGCTTGCCTTGTGCCAGCAGTTCGTCCAGCGCCACCGGCATGCCGGTGCGGTTGGCGACAAAGGCGATGTCGGCAAAGTCGGCACAGGGGTCTTCCAGATACTCGATGCGATTCGGGTCGAGGTGGCCGCAGAAGGTCCACGCCTCCTCGCGAGTCCAGCCCTGGTTGGCATCCAGTACCAGCTTGAGGGAGGGGAGGCGATCGCACAGCAGGCGGATCAGTGCCAGCTCGTCACGCATCGGGTAGCGTGCCACCTTCAGCTTGGCCTTGCCGGGCGTGCGGTGCAGCCACTCTTTCCAGTTGCGCAGCAGCTCCTGGGGGGAGCCTTGAATGAGGGGATAGGGCTCCGGCAGCGGGTTGCGCTGCTCGGGCCATGTCCGGCGCGCGCAGTCGAGGCCAAATTGCACCGACGGCAGCACGGGGTTCGGGGTGTCACCGGCGGCCAGGGCCGCCAGCGTGGCAAGGGCTTCTGCCTCTGCCTGTTGCAGGCTCTCTTTCGAGAAGCCGGGCAGGGGGGCGATTTCCCCCCAGCCGTCGTTGATGCGCACCAACAGCCCCTCTCGCGCCACCTCCACCTTGCCGTGAAAGGTCAGTGGCTGGGTAAAAGGCAGTTGATAGCGATACAGGGCGAGTGTCATCAGGGGTTCCGCTTGTATTTGGAGAAGTCGGGGCGACGCTTTTCGTTGAAGGCGTTGCGGCCTTCCTGACCCTCTTCGGTCATGTAGAACAGCATGGTGGCATTGCCCGCCAGCTCCTGCAAGCCCGCCTGACCATCACAGTCAGCGTTGAGGGCCGCTTTCAGGCAGCGCAGCGCCATCGGGCTGTTTTGCAGCATTTCGCGGCACCAGCGCACGGTTTCGCGCTCCAGTTCCGCCAGCGGCACGACAGTGTTGACCAGACCCATGTCGAGGGCTTGCTGGGCATCGTACATGCGGCAGAGGAACCAGATTTCGCGGGCCTTCTTCTGGCCTACAATGCGAGCCATGTAGGAAGCACCCCAACCGCCATCGAAGGAGCCCACTTTCGGGCCGGTCTGGCCAAACTGGGCGTTGTCGGCGGCGATGGTCAGGTCACACATCATGTGCAGCACGTGGCCGCCACCGACCGCGTAGCCCGCTACCATGGCAACCACAGGTTTCGGGCAGGTGCGGATGTCGCGCTGGAAGTCGAGCACGTTGAGGTGGTGAGTCCCCTCGTCATCCCGGTATCCACCGTAGTCGCCACGGATCTTCTGGTCGCCGCCGGCGCAGAAGGCTTTCTCGCCAAAACCGGTCAGGATGATGGTGCCGATCTGATCGTCATAACGGGCATCGGCCAGCGCCTGCAGCATCTCTTTGACGGTGCGGGGGCGGAAGGCGTTGCGCACCTGGGGACGGTTGATGGTGATCTTGGCAATGCCATCGTTGGACTTGTGATAGAGGATGTCCTCGTAACCGGCGGAGCAATCTTGCCATTCAACAGGTGCATACAGTTCAGCTTCCGTCATTGCTTCAATCATGACTCGTCTCTTCTTGTTGGTTGACCCACTTCGCGAGAAGTCGGGCAAAGTTATCAGGCTGATGGGCGTGCAGATTATGGCCGCCATCCAGCACCAAGTGGTTGATTCTGCGATCCTGGTTCGCCAGCTGGCAAGCCAGCTGATGGAATTTGTGATCCCGCTTGCCACTCACATAAGTAACCGGCAGTTGGCTCGCCATGAGCCAGGGGGCGAGATCCGGCTGCTTGCCTAGCGAAGTGGCACGCAGCATGGTGGCGATGCCCTGACCGTCGTTGCCAAGGCGGCGGGCGAGCTGGCGGGCCCGGGCCGCATCGTCAAGATCGGCAAACACCCCTTGCCGGTACCAGTCTGCCAGCACGTCAGCCAGGGGCTCCTGCTCGAAGCGCCGCGCCCACTGTTCATCGTGCTGGATGCGGGCGGCCCGTTCACTGGCCGGTAACCCCGGGTGGCAGTTCTCCAGCAACAGCCCCCGCAGCCCGGCGGACTCGCGGCTGGCGTGATAGAGGGCCAGTCGTCCGCCCAGCGAGTAGCCGACCAGCAGGTAGCGTTCAATGTTGCGGCTTGCCAGCTCGGCGACCAGCCACTGGTGGCTCTGCTCAAAGTCGCTGACGTTGAGAGCGCGATACTGGCCGTGACCCGGCAGATCGAGGGCGATGCAGCGGATGGCGGGCAGCCGGTCGATCACCGGTTGCCAGTCGCCGCCATCCCCCAGCAGGCCGTGCAGCAACACCAGCGGCACATTGGCATCTTTATTTGCCACGGATGGCGGCCCCCAGCGCCTTGAGATCATCGGCTACCTGCTCGCTCGGTACCCGGATCTCGATCAAGGTAACGCCATGTTGGAGGGCGGCGCGGTAATCCTGTTCGAACTCGGGCAGGGTGGTCGGCGCCCGATAGGCGAGGCCAAACATGGCGGCAGCATGTTCAAAGCTGAGGCCGTGGGGCAGCCGGTAGTAGCTCTCCAGCAGCTCCCCTTCGGTGGGCACCGGCAACATACGAAAGATGCTGCCGCCATCGTTGTTGAGCAGGATCACCACCAGCGGTCGGCTCGCCTTGCTGAGCAGGGCGAGGCTGTTGAGATCGTGCAGGGCGCTGAGATCCCCAAGCAGCAGGGTGGTGGGCTCATCACTGCCCGGCTCGACCGATTGGGCAAAACCGTAGGCGGTGGCGATGAGGCCATCGATGCCGGAGGCGCCGCGGTTGGTCATCACCCGGCTCGGCCCCTTGCCCGTTTCGCCGAGCATATCCATCAGTCGGGCCGGCATGCTGTTGCCGACAAACAGCTGTCCTTCGATAAGGGAATTGAGGCGATGGCAGACCCCGAGTTCCGAGAAGTGCTCGCAGGCGGCGGCAATCTGCTGGCTGGCGTTGTGTTGCAGCTCGGCCAATGTGTGCCAAGGGGCTTGTGTGGTGACCGGATGGCCCGCAGCAAAGGCGCTGGCACTGCAGAGCAGCCGGTTGCGCAGCCGGTAGTCGGGATCGAGCCGCGCCGGTTGCGGATCCACCAGCCAGTAATCCTGCCATGAATGGTGTTTGATGAACTGGCCAAGCCTCTTGGAGACAAGCCGCGCACCAAATTGCAGCAGCACCTCGGCGCGGCCCAGCTCGGCGACGAATTCAGGGTCGTTGAGCGCCATATCCATATGGATGAGGTTGCGACTATCGAAGCGGATCTGGCTCTGCAGATCCGCCAGCAACGGCCAGCCAAGTTGCTCTGCCAGTTCGGCGGCGGCCTGTGCCTGTTCGGGGTCAGTGATCCTGCCGGCGACAATAATGCCGCGCTGTTGGCGAAAGGTTTCCCACTCCGCCTGAGGTGGGCAGGTCGGCTCGTTTTGCTGCCACGGGCTCCAAGGCTTGCGCGAGCCGAGCCAGTCGCCGAGGGGGGCCAGATAGTCGGAGAAATCCTGATAGTGCTCGCCCGGGTAAAGGGGCTCGGGGTACATGCAGTTGAAGTGCACCACCCCGGGGGTGAGCGCCTGTTTGGCCAAGGCTTGGTCCACCGAACTCAGCACAAACGCCGCCGGAATGGTCGGGGTGGGGCTCGGCAGGTTCTGTTGATAGACGGGGTAGCGGCCGAAGATCCCCTGCTGGTCGATCGCCTGATTGGCGCCGTTGTCGATCAGTTCGTGAGGGCGATCGGCGGAGAGAATAATCAGCGGCACGCCGGTGAGCTGGGCCTCTGCCACGGCGGGCCAGAGGTTGGCCACTGCGGTGCCCGAGGTCATGATCACCGCCACCGGCCGGTTGCTCCCCTTGGCCAGCCCGAGCGCCATAAAGCCGAGGCCGCGCTCGTCAAAGTGCAGGTGACGACGAAAGCCCTGATGGGCCGCGGCGGCCATGGTCAGCGGCGCAGAGCGGGAGCCGGGGGCCAGCGCGATGTCGCGCACCCCGAGGCGAAAGAGCTCCTCCAGCAAGAGGGAGGACCAGACGTGGTTGAAGGTGGCGTGCTGGCTCGAAAACGGTGTGCAGGCAAACTCTTCGCTGGCAGGCTCTTTACGGGTGGGCATAGGGGCTCTCGTAGCGTGAAAAGGGTGAATGACTATCCCAGCAGGGAGAGCACATTGGCGATCTTGTTGTCGAGTTCGGCCCACTCGGCGACAGGCTCGGAACCGGCGACAATGCCGGCACCGGCAAACAGGGTGACGCTGCCCGACTGAATGCGGGCGCTGCGAATGGCGACCGAGAACTCGGAGGTCTCCCGGCTCAGCATGCCGCAGGCTCCGGCGTACCAGCCCCGATCGTAGGGTTCGAACTCGCGGATAAAGGCGAGTGCTGCCTCGCGCGGAGCGCCGCCCACCGCCGGCGTCGGGTGGAGGGCGTCGAGCAGCTGCCAGTCGCAGACCCCAGGCTTGAGCTCGGCTTCGATATCGCACTTGAGATGCTGCAGCAGCCGCAGTTTGAGAATGCGCGGCTCGGTCAGGGTGGCATCGT
Organism: Aeromonas sp. 601027; assembly: GCF_049174455.1. Classification (NCBI taxonomy): domain Bacteria; kingdom Pseudomonadati; phylum Pseudomonadota; class Gammaproteobacteria; order Aeromonadales; family Aeromonadaceae; genus Aeromonas; species Aeromonas sp. 601027. The sequence goes on from NZ_JAAKTN010000008.1 coordinate 43,655, forward strand.
GGGTCAGTGGCGCCAGACGGCTGAGGATGTCGGCATGTACCAGCCGGTTCTCCAGTCGGTTCTTGCTGTCGGCCAGCAGCTCGGCGGCCAGTTGGGCATCGGCCTCTTCATCGCCGGAGCGGCGAATGGTGCCCGCCAGCGCCTCGGTAAAGAGGTGGCGATCTTCCCGGCGGTAGAGCCGCTCGGGAGAGCAGGCGATAAAGGCCTGCTCGAGGGAGAATTGAAAACCGAAGTGGAAGCAGTCCTGGGCATGGCGGGCCCACTGGTCGAGCATGGCCCAGGGATTGATATCCGCATCATGGTTCGGAGTGGTCAGCACGCTCTCCCGCGACAGCACCACCTTGGGAGTGTGGGCCTGAAAATCGGGGGCTGTGACGCGCTCCACCAGCGTCTGCCACTGGGCGGGGCCGGGGCAATCCTGTCGCTGCCAGGGCTGCTTTTGCAGGGCGGGCAGCGGGGTTTCCGGGCGCAGGGCATCGAGGGCGGCGTCGGCCGCCTGCAGTTCGGCCTCGAGATTGTTTTCATCCAGCCAGAGGTTGAGGCAGAGACTGACGCACTCACCACGGCGCACCAGCTCGATGCGGGGCAGCACGAAACGGCAGGGGCCAAACCCTTGCCAGCCGGACTGAGCCGGATCAAACGCCAGTCCGCCATAGTAGCGGGGGCTGTCGTCATGATGCTGGTTGGCTGTGTTAGTGCACACCTGCTTGATGGCGTGCGGCTCGGTCAGTTCATGGATGGCGCCCAGCGCGACATACTCGGGACGAGCCTCTCCACGGGCCTGCCAGTAGATGCGGGGATAGAGGGTTTGCGCCGCGAGCCAGCCCAGAAAGGAGCGGATTTCGATCGCCACTCGCAACCGTACGAAGCCGCTGACGTTGCTGTGACGCAGGGCGTCCAGTTGTTGCTTGATATGGGTCTGAGCCAACATGGATTCTTTTCTGAGCCGGGTAGTAACGAGCGATCCGGTAGCTGGATGCCGTAGGTTTATGCCAAAGGGCGATGATTTCCTATATATTATCTGCCCATTCGTCCATGTAAATCGCCCGCGGGAGCTTCACTCTCCGGGGCCAAGTATACCCAAATCCGGTTCGATAACCCTTAACACGATCAATATCCGATTGTTTGGCCATCACAAAATGACAAATACCTTCTCTGTTTGGTTGCTGGCGGCGCGTTTGCGAACACTGCCGCTCGCCTGCTCTTCCATCCTGCTGGGCTCGGGGCTGGCTGCCAGTCGTGGTGCCTTCGATGGCACCATCATGGCGCTCTCCCTGCTGACCGCCATCCTGCTGCAGATCCTCTCCAATCTGGCCAACGATTATGGCGATGCGGTCTCCGGCGCCGACAACGGTGAGCGGATCGGCCCGCAGCGGGCGGTGGTCTCCGGTCTTATCACCAAAAAGCAGATGTGCGTGGCGATGGGGCTGACCGCGCTGGCGGCGGTGGCCAGTGGCCTGCTGCTGCTGGGCTGTGCCTTCGGCGGCCAGTGGCTGCAGATTTTGGCATTTGTGGTGCTGGGTGGCGCGGCCATCGTCGCGGCGGTGACCTACACTGTCGGCAAGACCCCTTACGGCTATCGCGGGTTTGGCGATATCTCGGTGTTCCTCTTCTTTGGTCTGCTGGGGGTGCTCGGCTCCTACTACCTCTTCACCAAGACGCTGGAGTGGGATCTGCTATTGCCTGCCACCGCCTGTGGTCTGCTGGCGACCGCCGTGCTCAATATCAACAATGTGCGCGACATCGAGACCGACGCCGCCAGCGGCAAGATCACTCTGGCGGTTCGCCTTGGCCGCAACCGCGCCATCGCCTATCACTGGGTACTGCTGGGGGCGGCGTTGCTGGCAACCATCGCCTTTATCCTGATCCAGCCCGCCAGTTTCTGGCCGTGGATCTTCCTGCCCGCCATGAAGCCGCTCAGCGATGCGGCCAAGACTCTTCGCGAAAGCTACGATGGCGAGGTGCTGACCGGTGCCCTCAAGAAGACCGCCATCAGCGCCTTTCTGTTCAGCCTGCTACTCTCCATCGGGTTGGCGCTCTCCTGACAGCTGGTCGCAGCTCGCCAAGGCGAACAATACAAAGGGCTCCCGAGATGGGAGCCCTTTTTGGTTTTGGCGGGTTTAGCTGGCGCGCGCCACTTTGAGCGTACGGCGGGAAAATAGCAGGGTATCCAGCAGCCAGATGACAACCATGGAGGTGCCCACCAGCGGGAAGGCAATGCCCAGCAGGATCAGCAGGGCGATGGCACCGCGCATCGGCGGGAGTTTGGCGGGCAGTGGCGGCGCGGCGAGACGGCCTTGCGGACGACGGCACCACCAGATCCACAGGCCGCTCACGGCGCTGGCCAGCACCATCAGGCAGATGGTCAGCATGGCCAGTTGATGGGGCCAGCCGTAGAGCTTGCCCATGTGCAGCATGACGCCGCTCTCCACAGTCTTGGCAACCGTGCCGTAATCCTGCCAGCGCACATCGGCCAGCACCTTGCCGCTGTATTGATCGATATGCAGGGTGGCGTCGTTGCGTGGATCGTCGGCAAACAGGGCGATGGTGTAGACGCCGGTGGTGCCGACCGGCGGGGTGATGCTGTACCCCGGACTCACCTTCCGGGCAGTGGCGATATCCAACACCTGTTGCAGCGGGATCCGCTGGCTGGCCATCACCATTCCCTCGTGCTCGCCGTGGTTCATGGCGCCGTGATCGTGCCCCTCATCAACAGGCTGCGAGCTGGGCATGGGAGTGTTCTCCACCGCCCAGGGGACGGTCTGCTCGTGGGCCTGATTGAGGCTGCGAGCCAGCGGTGCCGATTTGGGCACCTCGTTCCACATGGCGGCGGGGAAGCGGTTCCAGACCGCGGCAAACTGATCGCCCCAGAAACCGGTCCAGGTCATGCCGCTCAGCAGCAACAGCAGCAGGAAACCAGCGCCCCAGAAGCCGACCACTGCGTGCAGATCCCGCCACCAGAGGCGTCCGCGCTGGTTCACTCTGGGCCAAAGAATGCCACCCACCCCGGGCCCCTTGCGTGGCCACCAGAGGTAGAGGCCGCTCAGCAGCAGTACTAGCCCCCAGCCTGCCGCCAGTTCGATCAGCCGATCCCCCGTGGTGCCGAGCAGCAGGTCGGCGTGCAGGGAGCGAGCCACCGCTTGCAGATTCCACTTGTTGTCCATGGTGCCGAGCAGGGCGCCGCTGGCGGGATCCATAAACAGGGTCAGTTCGCGCTCCCCCTGATTGACGATGAACTGAGCGCTCAGGTCGGGAGCGGCAGGCGGCAGGTATTTACGCAGGTTGGCATCGGGCATGGTCATCATCGCCTTGGCCAGCAGCTGGTCGGCACTCAGGGTCTGGCTGGCGGGGGCGACCTCCATCAGCTCTGGGTACATCAGGTTGTCGAGCTGGGGTTTGAACAGATAGACGATCCCGGTCAGTGACAGCAGGATCAGGAAAGGGGCGACAAAGAGACCGGCGTAGAAGTGCCAGCGCCAGATCCGTTGGTAATGACTCGAGTCCCTGTTTTTCATTGCACATCCTTGTTGAGGTGCCAAACCTTTCGGCAGGTGGAATGTTTGTGGCGGCGCGGATAATAGCAGTAACGTTTCGTTAACTGCAATCGCACATCTTGAGATCGATTCAGTGCGGGCTGCCGGTAACATGAGGTGCCGACGGTTTGCTGGATAGGATGAGCACGCTTTGGGAAAAGCCTGTTTGCTGCTGGACTTTTCCTTATAAATTATTACCTTGTGGTAACAATTTGCAGGCGATGGTGGTGGTAACGGAATGGGAGCAGTCATGCAGCCACATGGGCAATTTGACATGGAGCGCAGGGGCCAGATGCTGATCTGCCGCCCGAGTGGCCCTTTCAATCTGGCAGGTGCCATGGCCTATGAGGCGCGTTTTCGTCACGAACTGGCCGGATTGATGGATGGCCCCTGGGGGATTGTCGAGGTCGCGACCGAGTTTGAAGCGGCCGGGCCCGAGGTGCTGGCCCGTTTTCGTCGCCAGTTTGGCTGGTGTGCCGAGAGTGGCTGTCAGTTTCTGGCGGTGGTCTTCGTGGGGGGCTTCAAGCGCTATCTGGCGGATAATATCTTCACGGGATTGCCCTTTCGGGCGGTACGTTACTTCGAGCAGGAGGCAGCGGCCATCCAGTGGCTGGGGGAGCAGCTCAACACCGCTCCCTGTGAACCTGCGCACGCTTGACCACCTCGCTCACCGTTTGGACGGGTTTCACTCCAGCTTGATAAACCACTTGTCCCGCTCGTCAACGCAGTCGGGTTCACCCATTTCGAATTCGCGGCAGATCAGCGGTCGCACCTCGTACTCGTACATGGATGGGGCACATCATCGTGGTGAGTGCATTCGAGGATCCTGGTCAATCCAGCTTGATAAACCACTTGTCCCGTTCGTCAACGCAGTCGGGCTCACCCATTTCGAATTCGCGGCAGATCAGCGGCCGCACCTCGTAGATACGGCACATCATGGTGTTGCGGTCGAGGGCGGCGCACCAGCCATCGTCCAGCCGGCGCATGACCGGTATCTCGCCTTCCCGTTCCAGTACATAACGGTCCGGCACGCCGGTATCGGTAAAGAGCATCACTTCGAGGCGGCAGCAGCAGGCTTCGCAGTTCTGGCAGCTCACATCGGTTTGGATTGCTTGGGTCATGGTGCCTGTCTTGCCGCATGGCGGCATCGGAGATATGAAACAGGCGCCTCTCAGGCGCCTGTGGTCTGGCTAACGGCTTGCAAAAAACCTTAGCCCAGTTTGCGGGCGCGGTAGCTGCGACCCTTGATCTTGCCTTCCTGCAACCGCTTGAGGGCGGCGCTCGCCACGCTGCGCTTCACGGCGACGTAGGAGTACTGCTCGGAGATCTGGATCTTGCCCACGTCGGCGCCGGCAATGCCGCCTTCACCGGTCAGGGCACCCAGAATGTCACCGGCCCGCACCTTGGTCTTGCGGCCTGCATCGATGGAGAGGGTCACCATCTGCGGGGCGATCGGCTTGATGTCGCGGCCGATGCTGTCGAGATCACCCAGCGGCATCGGGGCCTGCTGGTACTCTTCGATAAAGTTGACGCGCTGGGCCTCGTTCGGCTGATAGAGGCTCAGGGCCAGACCCTGCTGGCCGGCACGACCGGTACGGCCGATGCGGTGCACGTGCACTTCCGGATCATAGGTCAGCTCGTAGTTGATGACGGCGCCCAGCTCCTTGATGTCGAGGCCGCGGGCCGCCACATCGGTGGCCACCAGAATGGTGGCGCTGCCGTTGGCAAAGCGCACCAGCACCTGATCCCGCTCGCGCTGTTCCAGATCGCCATTCAGCGCCAGCGCCGAGAAGCCCTTGGCGGCCAGATGGTCGGCCACGTCGTTACAGGCGCGCTTGGTGTTGCAGAACACCACGCAGGAGCTGGGCTGGTAGTGACTCAGCAGCCAGGTGAGGGCGTCGAGGCGATGACCGGCAGGCACTTCATAGAGCTTCTGTTCGATGGCGCTCCCCTCGTGCAGGGACTCCACGCTCACCTCGACCGGATTGCGCTGCACGCCGCGGCTCATCTGGGCGATCCCTTCCGGATAGGTGGCGGAGAAGAGCAGGGTCTGACGCTGCTGGGGGGCATAGCTGATGACCCGGTTGATATCTTCGCCAAAGCCCATGTCCAGCATGCGATCCGCTTCATCCAGCACCAGCGTCTTGAGGCCGGAGAGCTCCAGCGTGCCTTGCTCCAGATGCTTGAGAATACGACCCGGGGTACCGACGGCGATGTGGGCGCCAAAGCTCAGGGTGGCGGACTGAGGTGCGGTCGGGGTGCCGCCGCACAGGGTCACCAGCTTGACGTTGGGCAGGGCGCGCGCCAGACGACGGATCTCGGTGGCCACCTGATCCGCCAGTTCGCGGGTCGGGCAGAGCACCAGCGCCTGCACTTCGAGGCGGTTGACGTTGAGCTTGGCCAGCAGGCCGAGGCCGAAGGCGGCGGTCTTGCCGCTGCCGGTTTTTGCCTTGGCGATCAGGTCTTTGCCATCGAGCACCAGGGGCAGGCTCTGGGCCTGGATCGGGGTCATCTGCAGGTAACCCAGGCTGGTGAGGTTCTCTTGCAGGGCGGGGGAGAGATTGAGGCTGCTAAATTCGCTGTTGTTCACAAAAGGACTCTATTTCGGAGAAAACGGGGATGCGCGAGCGCTAAGGCCGCGCATCATACCAGAATGTGGCACCGGATGTGGCGGATTTTTGAACGGCTGGCCATGGGGGGCACATTATGGGGGTATTTGTTGCCAGATTGGTTGTGAGCAATATGTGAAAGGATATCGGGGTAATTATTCAAACATGCGTGTAATTATTTATTGCGGATAAACGTTTGCCATTTCTGTTGTTTAAATATAATGGTTGAAAAATATTCTATTGGCGAGTGTGGCATTAAGCACAATGTTGCGAAAATGATATAAAGATATTTTGGAGGGCCATGAAAATGCCATTTTAATTATGTAATATCATGTTTTTTAATGAATTTGTCGTCGTCAAAGTTGTGCGATTAATATCAGGTTGTTGCGTAATTAATTTAAAAACGTTTGTATTATCCTGCATGCATATTATTACACGGGATTGTGATGACTCTCTGATTTTTAAATGTGCAAATGTCTATGATGGCGCCGGTCGAAAATTACAATTCACTCAGGTGCTACAGGTATGGAATACGTTCACTTTGTGCTCGGACTGGTGATGGTCCTCGCTCTTTCTCTGCTGGCTAACCGCCACAACTGGAGACAGATCAAGCTGCGTTATATCGGCCAACTGCTGGTGGTCGAGCTGGCGCTGGCCTGGTTCATGTTGAACTCGGAAGTGGGTCTGGCTGTGGTGGGTGGCTTCGCGGCCGGCTTCACCAAGCTGATGGAGTTTGCCAAGCAGGGAACCGACTTTGTATTTGGCGGCATGATGAATGAAGGTTCATTTACCTTCTTCCTGATGGTGTTGATGCCCATCGTCTTCATCTCCGTGTTGATCGGTATTCTGCAGTACATCCGCCTGTTGCCGCTGGTGATCCGCGGTATCGGTACCGTGTTGGCCAAGATCAACGGCATGGGCAAGCTGGAGTCCTTCAATGCCATCAGCTCCATGATCGTCGGTCAATCCGAGAACTTCATCGCGCTCAAGAACATCCTGCCGCACCTGAACGAGAAGCAGATGTACACCCTGGCGGCAACGGCCATGTCCACCGTCTCCATGTCCATCGTCGGTGCCTACATGCAGCTGATCGAGCCGCGTTACGTGGTGGCTGCGCTGGTGCTCAACATGTTCAGCACCTTTGTCGTGCTGTCGCTGATCAACCCCTACGAGCCGGACAATACCGTGACCGATGCCAAGGCGCTGGCCGAGGGCGACGAGCACCATACGCCGAAGAGAGAGAACTTCTTCGAGATGCTGGGCGAGTACATCATGGCCGGTTTTTCCGTGGCCGTTATCGTGGCGGCCATGCTGGTGGGCTTTATCGCCTTGATTGCCCTGGTCAACTACCTGTTCGAGCTGGCGTTTGGTGTCAACTTCCAGTACGTCATGGGCTACCTCTTCTATCCAATCGCCTGGATCCTGGGTATTCCGAGTGGTGAAGCGCTGCAAGCGGGTTCCATCATGGCGACCAAGCTGGTGACCAACGAGTTCGTGGCCATGATGGATCTGGGCAAGATTGCTGCCGAGCTCTCCCCGCGTACCGTCGGCATCCTCTCCATCTTCATGGTCTCTTTCGCCAACTTCAGCTCCATCGGCATCATCGCCGGTGCAGTAAAAGCGCTGAACGAAGAGAAAGGCAACATGGTTTCGCGCTTCGGTCTGAAGCTGGTCTACGGTTCAACTCTGGTCAGCCTGCTCTCTGCTGTTATCGCAGGCATCATGATCTGATCCTCTAGTGGCATCTGCCACGGTTTGAGCCCCTGACCTCGTCAGGGGCTTTTTTATTTCTGGCTTACAGGCGCCAGCCGCACCACCAGCCGGCAACCAGCAGGGTGAGGGTGCAAAAGCCGGTTTCGATGGCGCCGCCACTGCGCAGCGGCCAGCCCGGCAGGCGGTAACGGCGCTTGATGGGCCAGAAGAGCGGAATGCCCGCCGGGGTGAGCCAGTCCCCCAGCAGATGGCTGAGGTAGCCGACGATCAGGGCATCCTTGACCCCCATGGGCAAGGTGTCCGGCGGCAGGCTCTGGTTCAGCCCCCAGACGGCGGCGGCGACCGCCAGCAGACTGTGGGTGAAACCGCGATGGCCGAACAGCCGCGACAGAGGTTTCGAGATCCACGGCAGTCGCTGCCCCAGCACAGATTTGGGGTGGTCGAGGTCGGGCAACAGGGCGCTGGCCAGCGCGGCAGGGATGGTCTGCCACAGACTGGCATCTGCCAGGGCCGGAGTGAGCTGCAGTTTGTGGGCGATCAGGGTGCAGGTAACGGAGAAGAGCAGGTGCCCTTGGGCGGTCATGATGATTACGGCGTGGACAAGATGGCGGCGCATCTTACCAGCCTGACGGTTGTGGTCAGCTCTTATTTTAAAAATCAGGATGTTACGGCGAAAAAGCGCCCAAATTGGGCGCCTTTATAGCCTATTTATAACTTGCCTTTGACCAGCCACTTGTCGAGGGCGTTGGCGAAGCGCTGCTTGTCGGCGGCATTGAAGGGGGCCGGGCCGCCGGTTTGCACGCCGGCCGAGCGCAGCTCTTCCATAAAGTTGCGCATGCCGAGCCGCGCCTTGATGGTCTCGCGGGTGTAGATCTCGCCGCGGGGATTGAGTGCCTCGCCGCCAGCATCGATCACCCAGGAGGCGAGGGGGATATCACCGGTGATCACCAGATCGCCGGGCTGAACCTGCTGGGCGATGACATGATCTGCCACATCGAATCCCTTCTCCACCTGCTGGGTTTTGATGAAAGGCGAGGGGGGCACCCGCAATCCCTGATTGGCCACCAGGGTGGTGACGATCTGGGCGCGGTGGGCGGCGCGGTAGAGGATCTCCTTGACCGGAATGGGGCAGGCATCGGCATCAACCCAGATGGGCATGGCATGGTTTCCTGTAGTGAACGCGGATGGAAAACGAGAGCTGGCATGTTAACACAGGCCTCCCCTTCCCGGCGCGGGGCTGAGTCGGCCCCGCCTTTGGTGTAAGCTGGGGCCAGCATATGAAACGAGAAGGAGACGAGATGGATCGGGTGCCCGGTGAAGTGATTTATGCCCTGACCCTGGATGGCAAGGGTGGCATGGCGCCGCTGACGGCGGGAAGCGAAGTCCCGGCGGCACATCCCGGCTGGCTGCATCTGGATTACGGCAATCCCGATTCGGCGCGCTGGCTGTTGCAGACCCCTTTGCTCAGCGAGGCGGCCAGGGAGTCGCTGCTCGGCCAGAGCAATCGTCCCAAGCTGGTGCGGATGGGGGAGACGGTGCTGCTGATCCTGCGCGGCATCAACCACAACAAGGATCACAGGCCCGAAGAGATGGTGGCGCTGCGCATCTTCATCACCCCGGATCTCATCATCAGCAGCCGTCGTCGTCCGCTGCTCTCCGAGCAGGATGTCTTCAACCAGCTCAAGCTGGGGGGCGGCGCCGATACCCCGGCCGACTGGCTGGTGGAGATTTGTGATGCCCTGACCGATCGGGCGGGGGAGTTTGTCGAGGAACTGCACGACAAGATCCTCGATCTGGAGGAGATGGTGCTGATGCGCGACATGCCCGCCAATGGCCGCTTGGCGCTGATCCGCAAGCAGCTCATCATGATCCGCCGCTACCTCTCCCCCCAGCGGGATCTGGTGGCGCGCCTTGCCAACGAGAAGATCAGCTGGCTGGATGAGGATGATCGCCGTCGTCTGCTCGATATCGCCGATCGGCTGCGGCGCTGGCTCGACGACCTCGATGCGGGAGTGGCACGCACCGCTGTGCTGGCAGACGAGATCAACAATCTGATGGCGGAGGCGACCAACCGCCGCGCCTACCAGATGTCGGTGATGGCGCTGCTCTTTTTACCTGCCAGCTTCCTGACCGGCCTGTTTGGCATCAACCTGGGGGGCATTCCCGGGGCCGAGAATCCGACCGCCTTCTGGGTCTTCTGTGGTTCGCTGGTGGCGCTGGCCAGCGGGCTGGCTATCTGGCTCAAACATCGGCGCTGGTGGTAAGGAGGCATAACCCATGTGGCAATCAATTGGTCTGACCCTACTGCTGTTGCTGGGGCATACCCTGATCCGGCGGCTGATTCACAAGAGCCTGCTGGCGCTCGGTCAGAGCAGGCAGGTGAGCGAGAACCGGGTGCTCTACGTGGCCCATGTGTTCCACTTCCTGCTCGGCTGTGCCACCTTGCTGGTGCTGGCCGGGGTGTGGGGGCTCGACTTCTCCCGACTGGTGGTGCTCGCGTCCTCCTTCTTTGCGGTATTGGGGGTCGCCATGGTCGCCCAGTGGTCGATCCTCTCCAACATCACCGCCAGCATCACCATCTTCTTCGCCTTCCCCTACAAGATTGGCGACCGGATCCGCATCCTCGACAAGGATGATTCGGTCACCGGCGTCATCACCGAGATCGGCCTCTTCTATGTGCGGGTGCGTGATGACAACGGCGATCTGGTCACCTATCCGGCCAACCTGATCCTGCAAAAGCCGGTCAGAAAGCTGGAGGGCAAGGTGGCGGAGCCGTTGCAACCGGAGTAGCAGGACATTTGCTGCCGGGGGGCTGGGCGTAGCGAGGAGTGATGCTCTGGTGTAAATCCACCACGCCTTCATTCGACACAGGCTATTGTGGATGCGTGCTGCGGCCACAATAGCCAGAACGACTCAACAGTTGGCTCCGCAGCTAGATCTCCTGTTGTGAGAGAGCGGCCTGCGGCTTGTGTTGCCAGATTGCGCCGAGCAGCAACTTGAGCAGCAGTCCGGGCGGGTTGTCCAGCAGTTTGCCGGACTCCAGCAGCAACTGGCCATCGGCGCGAAATCCGAGGCTGGCATCTATGGTGCCATCCTCCGAGACCACCTGGATCAGGCCATTGAGGGCGGAGCGCTCACCGGGCTGACAGCGCAGCCGCAGTTCGCGGGGTTCCCCCAGCAGGGTAAAGGCGCGGCTCAGCGGGGGTGAGTCTTCATAATCGGGCCAGTTGAAGAAGTGATACTGTTCGGCCAGGGCGCCAGCCTGCTGGCAGAACTGGTCGAACAGCTGCCCGATCGCCTGATACTCCTGATCGAGTCGTCTTGCCTGCTCTTCAATCCGTTTCATTGCTTACTCCTTGTGTATCCACTTGATCAGACATTGCTTTTCTGACCCCGTGACTGCCGTTTTCCAGATATGAGGCCAAATGGCCGCGAGGTCTGTGAGCCGGATCGAAGTTTCAGTCTGAAAACGTTATCTTGTTGAAACTGGATGGTTTTTTTGCCCTCTCGCTCACATTTGAATCGATTGCCGCTGATTAATATGGCACCGCCTGGCAATGACCGGGTGCTCGACTATCGAGACTAACTACAGCGGGAATTATAAAAATATGGATATGAAAAAGACCAAAGTGGCGCTGGTAACAGCCTCACTGCTCGCGCTTTTGTCTGGCTGTAATGACAACAGCTCTGATGCCTCCGGTGTGAACCCCGTCCCCCCTACACCGCCTACACCTGAAGTCACCGATGGGCCTGTCGCTCGTCTGCCCAAGATGGATCCCCCGAAAGAGTTGCTGGTTGCCGGCGACAATCAGGTGGTCATTGCACTGGTGGATACCCAGTCGGCAGCCAAAGGCGCCAAGGCACCGTTTGACAGCTACAGCCTGCACCTTTGGAACAACGACGCCTGCAAGGCAACGGCAGATAGCGGCCTGAATACCGGGTGGGATGACAAGAGCAAGACACCGGCCACCGCCGACAGCTTTGGTCCGGCCTGGGTCGTTCCGCTCAACAAGGTGGAAGGGTGCATCAACTTTATCGCCCGCAACGGCGATCTGGCCAACCTGACCGGCAGCGATATGAAGGTGAGCTTCAGTGAGCACCCGGATCGCACCGTGGCCATCGTTGCAGGCAAGAAAGATCTGTTTGGCAGCCGTGCCGAAGCCTTTACCGCCGCCTTTGGCGTGGCGGGGGCCAGCGCTCATTTGATCGATGGCAATACCCTGATTTGGCAAGGGGGCAAGGACAAGCCCCACGTTCGCCTCTATTACACCGACTCGGGCACCATCAAGGCCAATGCCGATGGGGTGTTCGATTTCCCCTATATCAGCCTGACCGCGACCAGCCTGACTGCCGAGCAGCAGGCCAAATATCCGCACCTCAAGGATGCGGCCGCCTTTGCCCTGCCTGCCGGGAAAGATCTCAAGCCCCTGCTCAAGGGTGAGCTGGTGGCTATCGGCACCGATGCCGACGGTATCCTGCAGGGGGCGACCCTGGTGCAGAGCGCCGGCGCCCTCGATGCGCTCTATGCTCCCGAGGCGACCAAGCTGAGCTATGGTGCCGTGGTGGAGGGTAACCGGGTGACCTTCCGCCTCTGGGCGCCGACCGCCAAGTCGGTCAAGCTGGCCCTCTACAACGCCAGCCACCAGAAGAGTGGTGAAGTGGCGATGACCTTCGACAGCGCCAGCGGCAGCTGGAGTTATGAGGGGGGCAGCGAGCTGATCGGCCAGTTCTACCGCTACGACATGGAGGTCTACCATCCGCTGAGCCGCAAGGTTGAGCACTATGAGGTGACCGATCCCTACTCCCTGAGTCTGGCGATGAACTCCGAGTTCAGTCAGGTAGTGGATCTCGACGATCCGGCCCTGAAACCGGAAGGATGGGACAGCCTCAAGGCGCCCCACAGCCAGCAGAACCCCGCCGACATCACCATCTATGAGGCCCATATTCGCGACCTGACCGGTAACGATGCCTCCACCGATGAAGAGAAGCGCGGCAAGTTTGTCGGTCTGACCCAGCCCGACTCTGTACCGGTCAACCATCTGAAAGCGCTGGCAAAAAGCGGCGTCAGCCACCTGCACCTGCTGCCGGTGTTTGATATCGCTACCGTCAACGAGGATCCGGCCAAGGTAGCCAATCTCGGCGATGACTTCAGCAAGCTCTGTCAGGTCAATCCGGATGTGAAAACATCCAGATTTGGTGGCTATTGCGGTGGCGGTCAGACCGTGGGAGATGTGCTGGCCGACCTGCAAGGGGGCGACAGCAAGGATAATCCGCAGGTGCAGGAGCTCTCCGGCTATCTGCGCGGCGTCGACTCCTTCAACTGGGGTTATGATCCCTACCACTACACCACGCCGGAAGGCTCCTACGCCACCAACGCCGAGGGGACCAAACGTATTCTGGAGTTCCGCGAGATGGTCAAGGCCATCAAGCAGAACATCGGCATGAACGTGGTGATGGATGTGGTCTACAACCATACCAACGAATCCGGGCTCGGCCCCAAGTCGGTGCTCGACAAGATAGTGCCCTGGTACTATCAGCGCCTCAATCCGGAGACCGGCTCGGTGGAGAACTCCACCTGCTGCTCCAACACGGCGCCGGAACACGCCATGTTCGCCAAGCTGATGGATGACTCTCTGGTCACCTGGGCGCGCGACTACAAGATCGACGCCTTCCGCTTCGACCTGATGGGCCACCATCCGAAAGATCAGATGGTGCAGGCGCTGGCCGCGGTGAAGAAGGTCAATCCCGAGATGTACTTCTACGGCGAGGGGTGGAACTTCGGCGAAGTGCAGGATGACAAGCGCTTCGTGCAGGCGACCCAGAAGCATCTGGGTGGTACTGGCATCGGCTCCTTCTCCGACCGCTTGCGCGATGCGGTGCGCGGCGGCAGTCCGTTTGACGGTGGCGATACCATTCGCAAGACCCAGGGCTTTGGCAACGGTGCCTTCGTCGATCCTAACGAAATGAGCAAGGTGGAGCTGGCAACGGCCTTGCACCAGTCCGATCTGGTGCGGCTCGGCATGGCGGGCAACCTCAAGGAGTTCGTGCTGACCGACAAGGATGGCATGCCAAAGAAAGGCGCCGAGATCGACTACAACGGTCAACCTGCCGGTTATGCCCAGGATCCGGTGGAAGTGCAGAACTACGTCGACAAGCACGACAACCAGACCCTGTTCGACAACCTGATCTACAAGGCGCCTGCCGGAGCCGATCTGGTGCGGATGCAGGGGGTCTCGCTAGCGACTGCCATGCTGGGTCAGGGCATTCCCTTCACCCACGCCGGTGTCGAGCTGCTGCGTTCCAAATCCATGGAGCGGGACAGCTATGACTCGGGCGACTGGTACAACAAGGTCGACTACACCCTGGGCGACAACAACTTCGACAAGGGATTGCCGCGCAAGGACAAGGATGGCGACAACTATCCACTGATCGAGCAGGTGCTCGGCAAGCATGCCAAGCCTGGCTCGGCCGAGATGGCGCAGATGGTGAGCTTCTATCAGGAGCTGGCGGAGCTGCGCAACTCCTCCCGCCTGCTGCGTCTGGGCAGTGGCGCCGAGGTGATCAAGCGGGTCGACTTCCGCAATACCGGCCCGGATCAGGTGCCCGGCCTTATCGTCATGACGGTGGATGATGGCGTCAGTGCCGGAGCGGATCTGGATCCGGCCATCGACGGTCTGGTGGTGATGATCAACGCCAGCAACCAGAGCCAGAGCATCGGCGACTTCCGTGACGGTAACGATCAGCCGATCGATCTGAGCGGTATGGTGCTAAGCAGCAAGCATCGCGCAGTCGACAGCATCGCCAGCGGCGCCGCCTATGATAACGGCCAGCTGACGCTGGGGGCCTGGTCTGCCGCTGTGTTCGTCAAGCCGCAGTCTGGTGCACAGGGTGCGGGCCTGCCGGTCAGCAAGAAGACCGACCTGAGCACCCTGCCACCGTTTGGCAACACCGATGTTTATCTGAAGGGGTTCCTCGATGAGTGGGGCAACACCAACCAGATGACCTTCAGCGGCAACTTTATGTACGAGTTCACTACCGAGGTGAGCACCGACAAGCTGGGTACCACCAGCGTCAAGATCGCTGACGCCAGCTGGGGGCCGGTCAACTACGGCAGCTGTAACGCCGGTGACAAGCTGGTGGTTGGCACTCCGCTGACCCTTTGCAAGGGGGGAGAAACCGGCAATATCGGTGTCGATCTGGCCAAGGCAGGCAGCTACAAGTTTGTCTTTACCGCCATGAACAAGGACAAACCGACCCTGAGCGTCAGCTTCACCGAGCCTGTGCAGAGCTGCAAGGTGCTGGATACGGTGGCGGGCAATCCGCTTGGCTACAACCTCTTCGTCAAGGGTGAGCTCTCCGGCTGGGGAGCCCAACCTCAGTACCAGCTGAGCTACAAGGGGATGGACGGCGATCTCGCCATCTATCAGGCGGCGTTCAACTACGCTGGCAGCACCGAGTTCAAGGTCGCCAACGAGGACTGGAGCAAGGAGTACCTGCTCAACGGTGGCGGCGCGGTGAACGCTGAAACCGGCTATTCGTTCGCCTTCTCCAAGGGGGGCAGTGCCAATAACAGCATCACCCTGCCGCAGGGGTTGTGGAGTGTGCTGGTGAAGGTTGACCCGGCTGGCGTCAAGGCGGGCACCGCCGTCATTCAGGAGTGCAGCGTCAAGTAAGCAAGCCATTGAGTCCGGGGGATGGCTCGGCGCCCCCGGGTTGAATTCCACCTTGCCAAGGGTGGGATAACTCCGAGAGAGTAAGCAAAGCGCGACTGCCGACCGGCAGGCGCGCTTTTTCTTTTACGGGGTGCCGTGAGAGAAATGAGAGGAAAAAGAAAAGCCGTCCCGGTTGGGGGACGGCTTTTGGCTGGGATGCTATCGGCTGGCTTAACGCTTGCGCAGCAGCCGCAAGGCGTTGGCGGTCACCAGCGCGGTGGCGCCGGTATCGGCCAGCACCGCAATCCACAGACCGGTGATGCCGAGCAGGCTGGTGACCAGGAAGATGGCCTTCAGCCCCAGCGCCAGCGCGATATTCTGGTGAATATTGGCCAGTGCCGCCCGCGACAGCCGGATCATCGCGGCAATACCGCCGAGCTGGTTGTGGGTCAGCGCCGCATCTGCCGTCTCCAGCGCCACATCGGTGCCGCCCCCCATGGCGATGCCGATACTGGCCCGCTTCATGGCGGGGGCATCGTTGATGCCATCGCCGATCATCGCGACTTTCTGCGAGCTGGCGAGCTTGGCAATTTCATTGACCTTGCCCTCCGGCAGCAGACCGGCGCGCCAGCCCATGCCCAGCTCGGTGGCGATCGCCTCGGCGGCGTTGGGGTTATCCCCGGTTAACATGATGCTGTTGAGCCCGAGTCGGTTGAGCTCTTGCAGCGCGGCCGCTGCCTCCGGCCGGATCTGATCCCGCAGCGCCAGCAGGGCAATCGGCAGCGCCTGGTCGCCACTGCTCTGGCAGAGCACCACGACGGTCTTGCCCTGCCGCTCCAGCGAACCAATCCGTGTCTGCTGTTCCACATTCAGGGTCGCCACCCGGTTCGGTGCCAGCAGTTGCCACAGTTCACAGTTGATGCGTCCCTCAACGCCCATGCCCGGCAGGGCACGCAAGTCTCGGGCCTCCGCCAGCGTCAGCCCCTGTTCGGTCGCGTTGGCGACCACGGCGCTGGCCAGCGGGTGGTGAGAGCCCTGCTCGATGGCAGCCGCCAGCGCCAGCAACTCGGCCTCCGGCTGGCCATTGAGGCTGACCAGCTCGGTCAGCTGCGGCTTGCCCAGGGTCAGGGTACCGGTCTTGTCAAACGCCACGGTATCGATATGGGCCAGTCGCTCCAGCGCGGCCCCCCCTTTGATCAGCGCTCCCTGACGGGTGGCGGCGGCCAGCGCCGAGGTGACCGCTGCCGGGGTGGAGATGACCAGCGCGCAGGGGCAGCCGATCAGCAGCAGCGCCAGTCCGCGATAGATCCATTCGTCCCAGCTCTGGCTGAAGGCAAGGGGCGGCACCACCACCACCAGCAGAGCAACCAGCATCATGGCCGGGGTATACCAGCGGCTGAAGCGGTCGATAAAGCGCTCGATGGGGGCGCGCTGGCTTTCGGCCTCCTCGATGAGGTGCAGAATGCGGTCGATGGCGTTGTTGCCGGGCTCGGAGACGACTTCAAGACGCAGTACCCGATCGGCCGCCAGACTACCGGCCGGCACCTTGTCACCCTGACGGCGTTCCACCGGAATAGACTCACCTGTCAGGGCGCTTTCGTCAAACGCACCGAGTTCATCGAGCAGGCGGGCGTCGGCAGGTAGACGGGCACCTGGGGCGATTTCGATGATATCGCCGGGACGCAGCTCATCGGCGCCGACCTCTTCGCGCACCTCGCCCTCGGCAGTGGTACGGATGCGCAGCGCCTTGTCGGGTACCAGCGCCATCAGGGCGGTCACTCCGGCCCGGGCGCGTCCGGCGGCGTAGGCCTCCAGATGTTCACCCAGCATAAAGAGCAGCAGCACCATGGCCGCTTCGGCGGTTTCGCCGAGAAACAGGGCGCCCAGGGCGGCGACCGTCATCAGGGTCTCGATGGCGAAGGGGGAGCCGCTTTTGGTCAGCGCCCACGCCTTGCGGGAGACGGGCCACAGCCCCCAGAGGGTCGCCAGGGTAAAGAGTGGCTGACCGAGCTCTTTCGGCAGCAGGGCAGCGACCAGCATCAGACTGGCCAGTGACAGGGGCTGCCAATATTTGCCCAGGGTGTTCAGCAGCGGGCTTTGGCGTGTTGCTCCCTTTGTGATTGTGTGGGCTCTGGTGGCTTGAGCACCCTTGAGCTGGAAACCGGCAGCCAGCACAGCGGCGGTGACGGGATCCGGGGAGAGGCCTGGGGCCAGATCCACTACCAGCTTCTCGGTGGCAAACAGCACGCGTGCCTGCTGCACGCCGCTCACCCGGCAGACGGCTGTCTCGATCTTGCGGGCGCAGCTGGGGCAATCCATCCCCAATACCTGCCAGCTGTGGCGGCTGTTGCCTTGCACCGGCGCAACCAGCGGGTCTGCAGGGGGCATATCGTGCTCATGCTCATGCTCATGCTCGTGAGCTGGTGATAAGGAGGCGCTGCAGCACGCTTGATCGTGACAGCCTCCTCGGGGAGGCTCTTCATCCCCGGGGGATTCATTGCCGTCACGGGATGCGTGCTCATGAGGCGTCTGGGTTGAACAGCAACTGACGGGCGTGGTGTTGTCGCAGCAGTGGCTATCGTGGTGATGTTCACTCTGGCCAGAGGCCGCCTTGCTGACGGCCTTGATGGGGGCGGCGTGCTGATGATTGCAGCAGGATTTGCTCATGATGAGTCCCTCTTGATGGATCCCGCCCCTGCGAGATCCCTGATTACCGAGAAGGAGTCTAAACCTTGGTGTTAAGTCCAAGGTCAACCCCTTTATATCCCTTATCTTCGCGGGTGTTTGTCTGGTCCCGCCGCCCCTATACTGATCACTCGGATTTTTACTACACCAATAAAGGACATAACACATGAGCAACTCAGTCACTCTGCAAGGCAACCCGGTTTCCGTCGCTGGTCACTTCCCGGTCGCCGGTGAGCAAGCCAAGCCCTTCTCCCTGGTGGCCAAGGATCTCTCCGACGTGACCCTGGCAAGCTTTGCCGGTCAGCGCAAAATCCTGAATATTTTCCCGAGCGTCGATACTCCCACCTGCGCGACCTCTGTGCGCAAGTTCAACGAGCAGGCCAGCGCGCTGGATAACACTGTCGTGCTGTGCATCTCCGCCGATCTGCCGTTCGCCCAGTCCCGCTTCTGCGGCGCCGAAGGTCTGGACAAGGTAGTGACCCTCTCCACCCTGCGCGGTGCGGCCTTTATGGAGGATTACGGCGTTGCCTTCTCTTCCGGCCCGCTGGTAGGTCTGACCGCTCGCGCCATCGTGGTACTGGATGGTGACAACAAGGTGCTGCACAGTGAGCTGGTCGCAGAAGTGGCCGACGAGCCGAACTACGCCGCTGCTCTGGCCGTGCTGTAAGGCTGCAAGCCATAAAAAATCCCGCTTCGGCGGGATTTTTTATGCGGGAATTGTCTGTTCAGGGTGTTGCGGGCGGGGTGGTCGCCGGTTCAGCCTTGGCGGGTGGGGAGGGTTGCCACTCCACATAGGGGCGGTGGATCTTCTCGTAGATCTCGGCCAGTTTGCCGGTGGCGGCGAGTTGCTCAATGGAACGACTTAAAAATTCGTCTATTTCATCCCCGCTCCCCCCTTTCTGGATGATGAAGACATCCTCGAAATCACCAAAGAATTCACGGCGAATATTGGTCAGCTTCAGATTTTTCAGCATCAGGTCCGCCTCTTCTTGTGCCCAGACAAAGGCGTCTATGCGACCCCGAGACAGTTTGCGCAGTGACTGCTCGATACTCATCGAGCGCTGTACCGAGAAGGGCATATAGTCGGGAACGGCTTCAATCAGCAGATCCCGTTTGGTGGGCACTATGCCATAGGCCATATCTGTGGTGACCGGATGGGCAGTATTGCTGTAAATCACATGGGCCACCTTGCCAAAGCTGCGGGTACTGAAACGGTAGGGGAGCATATCGACCTCCCTGAGATTGCGGATGGCGGGCAGACCGAGATCTGCCTTGCCAGCGATCACTCCGGCCATGGCCCGGGCGATGGGATAGATGGTGATTCTGATGGTCACATCGGGATGAAGATCGTCGATGGCGCGCACTAAATCAACGAAAGGTCCTGTCTTGTCGGCATTGATCAGTCCCGGCAGCTCACCGAGATGCGCGTTAAGAGTACGCACCGGTTTGGCCTGTTCGGCCGCACTGTCGCTCGCCGTGCTGCCGGACAGGCCGAGCGAGATGCTGCCAAGCAGCGCACTGGTCAGCAGCAGGATGGGGATGTGTCTGGTCATGACAGTTTTCTCTGTGATGGGTCAGCTCAAGTGTAGTCAGCCCGTTGCAATCCCCCCTTGGCCTGGCCATCATGGATAGGGTTTTACTTCTCGGCCCCCGCTCACTAGACTTCGCCTCCCACTTCTTTGTTGACGTAGCGCCATGACCTTTCGCGAACTTGCCCTCCATCCCGCTCTGCTGGCCTCTTTGCCCACCACCTTGCAGACGCCGACCCGCATCCAGCAGCTGGCCATTCCGGCTGCGCTGGCGGGGCAGGATCTGCTGGCGCTGGCCCAGACCGGCAGCGGCAAGACGCTGGCGTTTGGCTTGCCGCTGCTGCAACGGCTGGATCCTGCCTCCAGTCAGGTGCAGGGTCTGGTGCTGGTGCCGACCCGCGAGCTGGCGATTCAGGTCACTATTGCGCTTAAAGAGGGTGCCGAGGCGCTGGGGCTGCGTATCGTGACGTTGTGTGGGGGCGTTGCGCAGGAGCGGCAACAGGCCGAACTGGCGCAGGGGCCACAGCTGCTGGTCGCCACGCCGGGGCGGTTGCGGGATCTGCTGACCCAGCAACTGTTGGGGCTGGATGGTTTGCAACTGCTGGTGCTGGATGAAGCGGATCGCTTGCTGGAGATGGGCTTTGCTCCCGACATCAAGGCGCTGCTCGTCTTTATTCCGGCGGATCGCCAGACCCTGCTCTTCTCCGCCACCTTGCCTGCCGAGCTGGAGGCGCTGGCCAACGGCCTGCTGCGCGAGCCTACCCGTATCGAGGCCACCCCCCTCAACAGCGTGGTAAACGAGATCGAAGAGCGGCTCTATCTGGTCAACAAGAGCAGCAAGGTACCGGCGCTCATTAGCCTGCTCAAGGAGCAGGCGTGGCCGCAGGTGCTGGTCTTTATCAGTGCGCGGGATGATGCCGACGGGGTGGCCAGAAAGCTGGCCAAGGCAGGTATCGCTGTGGCTGCCCTACATGGCGAAAAAGAGCAGGCGGTGCGCGAGCAGGCGCTCGGCGATTTCAAAGAGGGCAAAATTCGGGTGCTGGTGGCCACCGACCTGATGGCGCGTGGCATCCATGTGGAGGCGCTGCCGGTGGTGATAAATCTGGACTTGCCCGCCAGCGCCCCTGTCTATGTACACCGCATCGGTCGTACCGCCCGGGCTGGCCGCGAGGGGCTGGCCATCTCGCTGGTTTGTCATGGCGAGAGTGACATGCTGCAAGCCATTCGCACCCTGACCGGCCGCGAGCTGCCGTTGGGCGACCTGGCGGGATTCCCGGTCACTGACCAGCCTGCCAGCGGAGAAGGCAAGCGCCCCCCTCGTGACAAGCAGGCCAATCGCCGTACTCAGGCCAAACGCAGCGTCAAGCAGTTCAAGGGCAAGACGCCGCGCAGTTGACCGTCAGGCTCTGGCCAGCGGGTAGGTGAAGAGCACCAGATGGGCGAAGTTGAAGGCGAAGTGGATCAGGATGGCCACGGAGAGTCGCCCGCTGAGCTGGAATACCAAGCCGTAGCAGCAGCCTGCCAGGGTCGCAAACAGCGCCAGCAGTGGGCCACCGGGCAGGTGGATGGCTCCGAACAGTAGCGCGGCCACGATGATGCCAATCCAGGGGCGGTAACGCTCGGTCAGCCCCTGCTGAATAGCGCCTCGAAACAGCGCCTCTTCCGCCACGCAGGTGAACAGCAGGTTGTTGAGTGCAAACAGCCACCACCAGTGGGGCAGACCCACTTCCGGTTTCAGTGCCCCCAACTGCCAGGCGATGACCAGCAGGGCACCCAGCGGCAGCAGTAACAGAGCCAGCGGACGCCAGCGGATAGCGCCTCCCTTACCAAGCAGCGTCGGACAGGCCAGCAGCAGCCCAAAGAAGAGCAGTGGCTTGTCGAGGTTCAGATACATGTTGAATGGCACACTGGCGGGGCCTGCCAGTACCTGATCCAGCACCTTGAGATTGCTGAAACCGGGGATCAGGTGCAGGGTCAGTGCCACCGCCCATGCCAGCAGGGCTGACCATGCGAGGGGGCGGCTATGGCCGGAGAAGGTGGGCAGACGCCAGGCCAGCAGCAGGGCTGCCAGCGTCACCAGCAGTGCGGTCGTGGTGATGCGATCCAGCCAGAGCGCCAGCAGCAGAGCCACAGCAAGCAGCAGGAAACCTGGCAGGCGTTGGCGTGCCATACAGAGCAGGGTGGCCAGTGCCAGTGCTGCCCAGATCAGTATGTCAGGTAGGGGTAACATCGGAACTCCTCTGTAATAAAAGCGCTGCACCTTAGCAGGGGCGTTGGCGCAAAGGCAACCAGACCGGGTTATTTGGGTCAGCCTCCTATACTGAACTGGAGAGTAAAGAGAGGGATGGCGATGAAGCACTATGGCTGGTTGTTCTGTTGTTGGTGTGGATGGTTGTCATGCGCCCCCCTGTCGCTGGTAACCGGAGATTTTTCGCCCTATTCCGGGGCCGGGCTGCCTGATGGTGGGCAGAGCACCCGGCTGGTGACGACCCTGCTGCGCGAGGCTGGCTATGACGAGCTGAAGGTGGATTACCTGCCATGGAACCGGGGCTACGAGCTGGTTCGCAACGGCCTGGCATCCGCCACCTTCCCTTATGCCTGGACGCGTGAGCGAGCCAAGCTGTTCTATTACAGCGCCCCCATTCATATCGATCACCTCTCCTGGTTCACCTATCGTGGCAGTGATGCGGTACTCGATGGCAAGTGGCAGGGGTTGAGAGTCTGTATTCCTGCCAGCTGGAGCACCAGTCACGCAGATGAGGTGATTGCCCGTTTTTCATTGCGGCTCACTCGCCCCAAGAGTTTGGTGCAATGTCTGCAACTGCTTGAGCGGAAACGGGTTGATCTGATGCCGATGAATGATGCGGTGACGGCGGACGCCAGCATGCAGGTGTTCGGCGACCCGAACTATCTGCAACCGCTCCCCTATTTTCGCCAGCGGGATACCTTCTATTTGCTGGTGTCGCGCAAGATGCAAAATGGACGCGAACTGATAGAACGCTTCAACGAAGCCTTGGCTGCGGCACGTGCCAGTGGCCATTACGACCAACTGGTTCCCTGGGGACAGCCACGTCTGCTGCGCTGTGAGCAACCCTGAGTCAGAGCAGATTGGCACCAATTAAAAAGCCGGAGCAGTGGCTCCGGCTTTCTTTATGCCTTCTGGGGCGATTAGCGGCCTGATTCTGCGATCACGCGGGCGATGATATCGGCGCGCTTGCCGGCTTCCAGTTCGCCCAGGGCGATCAGGCCAGCCTTGAAGATGACGTTCTTCGGCAGGCTGACGTCGTCCAGCGTGGCGATCGCTTCAACGTGCATGCCGTTCAGACGGCTGGCATCGCGCGGGCTCAGGTTGACCTGGGTGTTCATCACCTGCTTGCCTTTCTTCTTGGCAGGTGCAGCCGCTTTCTTGGTGGATTCCTGTTCTTCGTCTTCCGGCAGTTCGTCATCAAAATCGTAAATAGACATAGTCAATCCTGTTGAGTTAGGCAAAAGGGCACATTTGCCCGACATTGGGTCAATCAGCCCATATCCTCGTTACGGATAAAGGCGCGCCAGGAGCCGAGCACCTGGGCAAAATCTTCCAGCCCGCACATGGCCAGCTGTTCATCATCGTAGTAGGCGAGATCGTCAAGATCCTCACCCAGCTCGATATTGAGGGCGTTGGCTTTCACCTCCGCCTCTTCATGGGTCAGCAGCAGGGAGTAGTCACCGCCGTTGAGCCGGTATTCGACTCGGGTGCGGTTGGAGAGCTGATCAATGATGGAGAAGAGCTCGTCGAGCTTCTCCTCATCCTTGCCAACCTCGTCGATCAGCCACTGACCGATGGCTTCATGGCCCATGGAGAACCGGGCGCGATAGCCACCAAACGGGTCGCGGCGAAATTCATAATCCATAGCACAGTCCAGATCGGAGGGATGGGCCAGCACGGGCAGGCGGGTGCAAGCACGCAATTCCTGCTCCATGGCGGGGCACACATCGGGTAAAGTGGCCTATTCTAGCGATCCCCCTCTCGCTTGTCTTGATGATGTGGCATCTTTGCGCCCATGTGCCCTGAATCGCCTCGTGGTGACGTAGCCAGATCAGCCCCTTGTCCGGAGATGTTATGCAGCTAAACGATAACCTTGCCCGCCAGATCGTCGCGCGGGCGATGAAGATCCTCTCCTTTTCGGTCAACGTGATGGACGAACACGGCCTCATCATTGCGTCCGGCAATCCGGAGCGGATCCATCAGCGTCACGAAGGGGCCGTGCTGGCGCTCACTGAAAACCGGGTGGTGGAGATTAGCGAAGCGACAGCCCTGCAGCTCAAAGGGGTGCGACCAGGCATCAATTTGCCCATCTCCTATCAGGGGGAGCTGATCGGGGTGATCGGCATCTCCGGCGATCCGGAGGAAGTGCGTGCTTACGCTGAGCTGGTGCGAATGACCGCCGAGCTGATCCTGGAGCAGGCGGCGCTCACCGAGCAGCTGCAGTGGGACAAGCGCCACAAGGAGGAGCTGGTGCTGCAGCTCATCCGTGGTGAAGGGCGGGACGATCAGCTGCAGCAGGCGGCCCGTTTTCTCGGGCTGGAGTTGGCCCAGCCCAGGGTGGTGGCCGTGCTTGCGCTGGAGGAGGCCGATCCGGCTCGTCTGCGCGAGCTGGTCCATCAGCTGGAGAATCCGGAGCGGGACAATCTGGTCGCCATCAACGGGCTCGACGAGATAGTGGTGCTCAAACCGGCACAATTGAGTGATGGCGTCTGGCAATCGGCGCAGGAGCGCAGCCGGATCAAGCAACTGCTGGCGCGCATTCCCCACTTCAAGGTGCATATCGCGGTGGGCGATTACTTCGCCGGGATAGACGGGCTGGCGCGCTCTTACCAGACGGCGCGAGATACCCTGCGCCGTGGCATGCGGCAGGCGCCGCGCAAACAGGTCTACTTCTTTGAGGACTACCGTTTGCCGGTGCTGCTGGGCAGTCTGGCGGACTCCTGGCAGGCGGATCAGCTGCGCACACCGCTACAGAAACTGGCCCGGGAAGATGGCAAGGGGGCGCTGCAGAAGACCCTGCGCCACTATTTCTTGCAGGATTGTGATCTGCATCGCTGTGCCGAAGCGCTGTTCATTCACCCCAATACCCTGCGCTATCGGCTGGGGCGGATAGAGCAGATAACTGGGTTGAATTTCAACAAGTTAGACGACAAATTTTTGCTCTATCTCGGCCTTAATCTCGACTTGTGATTGTGAAGTTGGACAAAAAACCACTTTTACATGACGCAATTTTTGGTTTTTAAGCCAAAGTATTCTGATTGCAGATCTCCATAATGGCGGCCATTCACTCCCATTGAAGGTGTCCGTCATGATCCCGGTTACAGCCCTTGGCGCCATCGCGGCGCTCTCCATCGCCATCATCCTCATTTTGAAGAAGGTGCCGCCCGCTTACGGCATGATCGTGGGTGCCCTGGCCGGTGGCCTGATTGGCGGTGCCGATCTGACCCAGACCGTCGCCCTGATGATCGGCGGCGCCCAGGGGATCACCACTGCGGTGATGCGGATCCTGGCGGCCGGTGTGCTGGCGGGTGTACTGATCGAATCGGGCGCTGCCACCACTATCGCCGAGACCATCGTCAAGAAACTTGGTGAAACCCGCGCCCTGCTGGCGCTGGCGCTGGCAACCCTGATCCTGACTGCGGTCGGCGTATTCGTGGATGTGGCCGTTATCACGGTCGCCCCCATCGCGCTGGCCATCGCCCGCCGTGCCGACCTCTCCAAGGCGGCCATCCTGCTGGCGATGATCGGCGGCGGCAAGGCGGGTAACGTCATGTCCCCCAACCCTAACGCTATTGCCGCGGCTGATGCCTTCCATCTGCCCCTCACCTCTGTGATGGCGGCGGGCATCATTCCGGGTCTGTTCGGTCTGGTGATGGCCTACTGGCTGGCCAAGCGTCTGAACAACAAGGGCAGCAAGGTTGCTGCTGATGAGGTGGTGAGCTTTGCCGGTGCCAAGTTGCCAGGCTTTGCCGCCGCCATCAGTGCACCGCTGGTCGCCATCCTGCTGCTGGCTCTGCGTCCTGTTGCCGGTATCGTGGTGGATCCGCTGATTGCGCTGCCCCTCGGTGGTCTGGTCGGCGCCCTGATGATGGGTAAATTCAGCAAGGTGAACCAGTTTGCCGTCTCCGGTCTCGCCCGCATGGCGCCAGTCGCCATCATGCTGCTGGGTACCGGTACCCTGGCAGGCATCATCGCCAACTCCGGCCTGAAAGATGTGCTGATCAGCGGCCTGACTGCCTCCGGTCTGCCCTCCTACCTGTTGGCGCCCATCTCCGGTGCCCTGATGTCACTGGCAACCGCCTCGACCACTGCCGGTACCGTGGTGGCCTCCAACGTATTCAGCTCCACCCTGATTGAACTGGGGATCAGCAGTTTGGCCGGAGCGGCGATGATCCATGCCGGTGCCACCGTGTTTGACCACATGCCCCACGGTTCCTTCTTCCACGCCACCGGTGGCAGCGTCCACATGGGGGTGGGTGAGCGCCTGAAACTTATCCCTTACGAAACTGCAGTCGGTCTGACCATTGCCACTGTCTCCACCCTGATGTTTGGCGTGTTTGGCCTCGCCTAAGGAATTGATATGAAAATTGTTATTGCCCCCGATTCATTCAAGGAGAGTCTGAGCGCCATGGCGGTGGCTGATGCCATCGAGGCCGGTTTCAAGCAGGTGCTGCCGAATGCCACCTACGTCAAATTGCCGATGGCCGATGGCGGTGAGGGCACGGTGCAATCGCTGGTCGATGCCACCGGCGGCCGCATCCTCCCAGTCGAAGTGACCGCCCCCCTTGGCAACAAGGTACAGGGTTTTGTCGGCCTGCTGGGTGATGGCGAGCGCGCCGTCATCGAAATGGCCGCCGCCTCCGGTATCCATCTGGTCGCTCCCGAGCAGCGCAATCCGCTGCTCACCTCCAGCTTCGGCACCGGCGAGCTGATCCTGGCCGCGCTGGAGATGGGGGTGAAGCACCTCATTCTCGGTATCGGCGGCAGCGCCACCAATGACGGCGGTGCCGGCATGATCCAGGCGCTAGGCGGCAAGCTGCTCAAAGCGGATGGTGCGCCTATTGCTCTGGGTGGCGCAGGTCTCAGTGAGCTCGCGACCATCGATCTGAGCAGTCTGGATCCGCGTCTGGGTGAGCTGGTTATCGAGGTGGCGTGTGATGTGAACAACCCGCTCTGTGGCCCGAAAGGCGCCTCTGCGGTGTTTGGCCCGCAGAAGGGGGCAACGCCCGAGATGGTTGTCGAACTTGATGCCAACCTCTCCCGTTATGCCGACTGCATCGAGCAGGCCCTTGGCAAGCAGGTGAAGGATATTCCGGGGGCGGGTGCTGCCGGTGGCATGGGGGCCGCGCTGGTCGGTCTGCTCGGTGCCGAGCTCAAGCCCGGTATCCAGATCGTCATCGAAGCCCTGAAACTGGCCGATGAAGTGGCCGATGCGGATCTGGTCATCACCGGCGAAGGGCGCATCGACAGCCAGACCATCCATGGCAAGACGCCAATCGGTGTCGCACGCTGCGCCAAGCAGTTCGGCAAGCCGGTGATCGGTATCTCCGGTTGCCTGACCGACGATTGCGGTGTGGTACACGATCACGGGCTGGACGCGGTATTCGCCGTAGTCAACCGCGCCATGTCTCTGCCGGAGGCGCTGGAGAGCGCCAGCACCAACATTCAACTCACTGCGCGCAACGTAGCGGCGCTCTATCAGCTCAAGGGTTGATCCTGTTCGGCCGATGGGCGCCATCGGCCACTCAATATCCCCGTTTGGGGCATCTCCCATCCCGCGAGATGCCTGACTGCCCTGGCACTTATTTGCCGATCCATCGTGATCGGCTCTTTTCTTTCTGCTCCTTTGTCTTGCCACACTTTTGACTCCATGGGTCAGCACGGTTTTGATAGGCGCAAATCTCCCTTTACGGCATAGTGGTCGTACCAAGTACAAGGAGAGACTCATGTTCCTGCTGACCCTGGGGGTTGCGCTGTTTACCCTGATCCATCTCTACCCCTGTTTTGCGGTGGCCCATCGGGCGCGGCTGCGCGAGAGGCTGGGTGAGAATCGCTACAAGGGGCTCTTCTCCCTGCTGGTGTTTATCGCCATCGCCTGCATCATCGCCGGTTGGCGCTCGGCCAGCTCACTGCCGCTCTACTTCCTGCCCAAGTGGGGGCCGATGACCATGACGGTGATGATGCCCTTTGCGCTGATCCTTTTCTTCTCCGGCCAGGGGCCCAACCATCTGCGCCGTTGGCTGGTGCATCCCCAACTGCTCGGTACCCTGCTCTGGGCGGTGGCTCATCTGCTGGTCAACAGCGAGGCGCGCTCTCTGGTGTTGTTTGGCGGCATCGGGCTGTGGGCGCTGGTGAGCATGGTCTGGATTTCGGTGCGGGACTGGCAGCGATATCCCCGTCCGGCGGCCAACTGGACGGGCACCGGCATCAGCGTCGGGGCGGGCCTGGCTGCCACCGCGCTGCTGGTGTTCTGGGGCCACGGCTGGCTGACCGACATTCCCCTGCATTGAGAGTGAACTGCGGCTCTGGTAACCGCGTATGATGGACAAAACAAAAGGAGTCTTGGCGATGAAATGGTTCACTCTGTTGCTGTTATTGGGGGCCGGTGCGGCCTCTGCGGCGTGCCCCGATTATTTCAATGTGGAGATGCGGGAGCTAAACAACTCTCAGCGCCACAACCTTTGTCAGCTGACCGAGGGCAAGGTGGTGCTGGTGGTCAATACCGCCTCCTATTGCGGCTACAGCGGCCAGTTCCGAGATCTGGAGAAGCTCTACCAGAGCTACAAGGATAAAGGGCTGATTATTCTCGGTTTCCCCTCCAACGACTTCTGGCAGGAGGCGGGCAACGAGACCAAGACCGCCGAGGTGTGTCGGCGCGACTATGGCGTCACCTTCCCGATGTTCAATCGAGTGGCGGTGCGGGGCTCCGATGCTGTGCCACTGTTCAAGGGGTTGGCGGCGGCCGCTGACGGGGATGAGCCGAACTGGAACTTCCACAAGTATCTGGTGGGGCGCGATGGCAAGCTGATCGCCAGCTACGGCGCCAACCAGAATCCGGCTGACGACCCCCTCAAACTGCAGATCACCCGGGCGCTGGGGCTCTGACCCTACCCCTTGGCGGGCGGCTCTGGAATAATGGGCTACCGCCACTCAATCCGGTTATCCTGTGCTGCAACGTCTTCCTCAAATGGTGATCTTCGATGCGCTGGTGCGCGAGAAGGGGATCTCTGCCGCCGCCCGTCGTCTCGGGGTCTCCAAATCCCATATCAGCAAGCAGCTGGCGCTGCTGGAGACCACCCTTGGCGCCCAGCTGGTGCAGCGCACCACCCGCCGCTTCGTCCTGACCGAGCTGGGTCAGGAGTATGCCCGTCACTGCCATGCGCTGGTGGCGGTGGCGCAGGAGGCTGACTCCATGATCGCCGAGCGGCGTGGCAAGGTGAGCGGCGTGCTCCATCTCGGGGTGGGCCAATCTTTTGGTCGTCTGCACGTCATTCCCCATCTCAAGGCGTTTCAGGATCGCTATCCCGAGCTGGAGCTGGAGGTCTCGCTGTTCGACCACAGAACCAATCTGGTGGATGAGGGGCTGGATCTCTGGCTCACCACCTATGAGGACAAGCCGGAAGGGCTGGTGGGACAGCGGCTGGCCGACATTGGCTTCGTGGTGGCGGCTTCGCCGGATTACCTGCTGAGCCACGGTACGCCGCTCCATCCCAAGGATCTGGCCCAGCACAACTGCATCACTTACCAGAGTCGGGAGCGGCGCTATCACCAGTGGTCGTTTCGCCAGGGCAAGGAGCGCCAGACGGTGCAGGTGGCGGGCAACTATCGGGTGGATATGGCGGAGGCGGTGCGGGATGCGGCACTGGCCGGGCTCGGCATCGCCTATATCGCCAACTACTTGCTGGACAAGGAGTTACAGAGCGGCAAGCTAATCCCGGTGTTGCCAGGATGGCGACCGAACCAGCAGATGGCGGTACACGCCGTTTATGCCAGGCGCGAACATCTGGATCCCAAGATCCGTCTCTTCATCGATTTCCTCAAGGCCAGATTTGGCCCCGAACCCTATTGGGAGCAGCGACTGGTCCCCTGGCTCGGGGGTAAATTGTCCGGCAGTGAGGAATGATTGTTTCCATATAAAAACTCTCGATTTCTCCTGATACTAAAACCGAACCAAATCAGCCAGTTGGCGCAACCGATATCGTGCAAACGTTTTTTCTAACAGGCTTGTAACCAAGCGGACTTGCAGTGACGGGGTGAGAGGCGCAGAATCCGCGCCCATCTTTTGCCCCACCTGATGGAGTCCCTATGATTGCCCTGCTCGGCATCCTGAGTATCCTGGCGCTTGCCGTCATCTGCTCTGATAATCGTCGTCGTATCCCATTGCGAACAGTTGGTCTTGCCCTCTGTCTGCAAGTCATGTTTGCCGGTCTAGTGCTCTGGCTGCCTGCCGGTCAGCACGTGCTGAACGGGGTCAGCGAGAGCGTAAGCAGCGTGATCGGTTATGGTCAGGAGGGGATCGCCTTCCTGTTCGGCGATCTGGCCAAGTTCAAGCTGGGCTTCATCTTTGCCTTCAACGTGTTGCCGGTCATCATCTTCTTCTCTGCGGTGATCGCCATCCTCTACCACATCGGCATCATGCCGCGGGTGATCGCCCTGCTGGGTGGTGGCTTGCAGAAATTGCTGGGCACCGGCCGTGCCGAGAGCCTCTCCGCGACCGCCAACATCTTCGTCGGCATGGTGGAAGCGCCGCTGGTGGTCAAACCCTACCTCTCCAAGATGTCCGATTCCCAGTTCTTCGCCGTGATGAGCTGTGGTCTCGCCTCCGTCGCCGGTGGCACCCTGGTGGGCTATGCCAGCCTCGGGGTTGAGCTGAAATACCTGATCGCGGCAGCCTTCATGTCGGCCCCTGCCGGTCTGGCGATGGCCAAAATCCTGGTGCCGCCGGGAGCTGAAGAGGTCGATCACCATCAGGATGTAGAGATCCCCCGCGCCACCAACGTGATTGAAGCGGCGGCCGATGGCGCCATGTCCGGTCTCAATATCGCGGTGGCAGTTGGTGCGACTCTGCTGGCCTTCGTTGGCGTGATCGCCATGCTGAATGGCCTGCTCGGCTGGGCTGGCGGTCTGGTGGGGCTGGATCTGAGCTTCCAAATCATTCTGGGCTGGCTGTTTGCCCCCGTCTCCTGGCTGATCGGTGTGCCCTGGGATCAGGCGCAAGCCGCTGGCGCCCTGATCGGCACCAAGATCGTGGTCAACGAGTTCGTCGCCTTCATCGGTCTGGTGCAGGATCAGACCTTGAGCGAGTCGAGCAAGGCCATCGTGACCTTTGCCCTGTGTGGCTTTGCCAACATCTCCTCCATGGCGATCCTGATCGGCGGTCTGGGTTCCATGGTGCCGGAGCGCAAATCCTTCATCGCCCGTTACGGCATGCGCGCCATTCTCTCCGGCGTGCTGGCGAACCTGATGAGCGCCTGTCTGGCCGGTCTGTTCCTCGCCCTGTAACCGCTGCGGTACGGAATAGATGTAACAAGGGCGCCCTGATGGCGCCCTTGTCATATGGATAAAATGAAGCCCCTACCTTGGTCGGGGCTTCTTGTTGCTGCTCAGTCGACGTAGAAGGTCTGCTGGAAGCTGAGGTTCTGTTGCTGCCCACCGCCCATGATCTTCAGGGTGAACTGATAGGTATCTTCGTTGCGGTAGGGGAGGGTCGCCAGATAGTAGATGGCATCCCCCTCTTTTACCTCCTGAAAGCTCAGGGTGCGGATGGTGCCGGTCAGGTTCTTGGCCTCACCGGTGATCCCCACGGCTTGCGCCACTTTCTGCTTGTCCTGTACCGCGATATTGATGATGGCGTTGTAGCGACTGCGCTCCAGTCCATACGCCTTGGCGACCTCGGGGGTGAGGAAGCTGGAGTTGAAGGCGCTGTAGTGCACCAGCCAGGGCCCCAGCTCCTTCATCTGTTCTGCCTTGAGCGGCAGTGTCATCAGCAGTGCCAGCAGGCCACTCATCCAGGCTGTTTTCATCTGTCATCCCTCTCATATCTACGGTTGGCGCAGGCCGATTCATTCAGCCTTGCGTGTCATTCAGCAGTGCACTCACTTCTTGCGGCAACTGTTTGGGGCTGTCGATGGTGACGGTTTTGTGTCGCCCCAGCTCGCCCCGCACTATGGTGATCTGTCCCTTGGCCACCTTGAACTGCTTGGCCAGAAACTTGATCAGATGGCTGTTGGCTTGGCCATCGACGGGCGGCGCCGTGATTGCCACTTTCAGCTCTTCGCCATGCAATCCGATGATCTGATCCCGACTCGCCTTGGGCTGGATCACCAGATGCAGTACCAGTTCATCCCCTTGTTGCAGGACGGCAGGCATCAAATCATCCACCACAGCTGGCCGAACAGGTCACCCAGCAGGTAGTTGATGGCTTGCAGGCCGATAAAGGCGACCAGCACCGAGAGATCCAGTCCGCCCAGTGCCGGCAGTACGCGGCGGATAGGGGCGAGGAACGGCTCGGTCAGCTGATGCATCACGTATTCGATGGGGTTGCGGCCCTGGCTGACCCAGCTCAGGATGGCGCGGATCAGCAGTACCCAGAAGATCATCGAGCCCGCTTTCTTCAGCACGGTCAGCGCGGCGAACAGGCTGATGCTGAGCCAGTCCGCCAGCAGCACATTCATGCTCTTGAGTAGGGCCAGCTTGGCGAAGGCGATGACCAGCGCCAGCACCACAGAGGCGAGGTCGATGCCGCCAAAGCCCGGGATAACGCGGCGCAGCGGGATCACCAGCGGATTGGTCAGCTTGACCACCATCTGGCTCATCGGGTTGTAGAAGTCGGCACGGGCCCACTGCAGCCAGACGCGCAGCAGGATCACCATCAGGTAGAGATCGAAAACGGTGTTAATCAGAAAGTAAGCAGTGTTCATCTGGGCTCCTGTTAGAAGAGGGTTTCCATTTCGGTGGCACGAGCAACGGCCGCCTGCATGGCTTGCGCAGTCAGCGGCATCAGCCCCTGCTGCTGGAATGTCTTGATGGCTTCAGCTGTGGTGCCGCCCTTGCTGGTGACCTGCTCACGCAGGGTTTGCAGCGCCAGCTCAGGGTTCTGCTCCACCATGGCGGCTGCGCCCAGCGCGGTCTGCTGCACCAGCAGGCGTGCCTGATCGGGCGAGAAACCCATCGCCTCCGCCTCTTCGGCGATCGCCTGCATAAAGAGGAAGAAGTAGGCCGGAGCACTGCCCGCCGCGGCGATGACGCCGTTGATGCCAGACTCCTGCTCCACCCAGAGGGTCTTGCCGACCGCCTGCATCATCTGCTCGGCAAAGTCACGATCCACGGCGGCAATATGTTCGGGTGCATAGAGACCGGTCATGCCCAGACCCAGCAGGGCAGGGGTATTGGGCATGGTGCGGATGATGCGGTCATGGCCACCGGCCATCTCGCCAAGGCGCGCCACCTTGATGCCAGCCGCGATGGAGATGAGCAGCTTGCCCTCAAGGGAGCCCAGCTCGGCAACCAGAGCGGCCAGCATGCCTGCCATCAGCTGCGGCTTGACTGCCAGCACGATCACTTCGGCGCCTCGGGCCGCCTCGGCATTACTCTGGGTGATGCGAATGCCATGTTCGCTCGCCAGCGTCTCCAGCTTGGGCAGACTGGGGTTGGCGGCCGTGATCTGCCCGGCGGGATAACCCGCCTTGACCAGTCCGGCGATGATGCTGCGGCTCATGTTGCCCGCGCCGATAAAGGCCAGCGTTCTATGCTGCATCAGATGCTCCTGTTGCACATGGGGTCGCGGCGGGGTTGGCACTGCCTGCACCACCTGACGCCAGAATTCGGTGTTCCATCAAACGCTCCTGTTGATGAAGTCGCGGCAAGAGGCGGACGTATGGGTTATCCGCTGGCCTTGCCTATGAGTAGTCACGGGCGCCGAAGATGGCGGTGCCGACCCGCACCATGGTGCTGCCGTGGGCGATCGCCAGTTCAAGATCCTCGGTCATGCCCATCGAGAGGGTATCCACCGTGGGGTATTGTCGCGCAAGCTCGGTGAACAGAGTCTGCAT
Organism: Aeromonas sp. 601027; assembly: GCF_049174455.1. Lineage (NCBI taxonomy): Bacteria > Pseudomonadati > Pseudomonadota > Gammaproteobacteria > Aeromonadales > Aeromonadaceae > Aeromonas > Aeromonas sp. 601027. Next base: position 77,455 of record NZ_JAAKTN010000008.1, read on the forward strand.
ACGGGTCATTTGGGCGGCCAGTATGCTCTCGTCGCTGGTGTGCTCTGGAATGGCCATCAGTCCCCGCAGCACCAGTCGCTCACTTTGAGAGACCAGCTCGGCAAGGCGGAAAATCTCTTGTTCCGACGTTCCGGATTTGCTGCTCTCTCCGCTAATATTGATTTGCAGACAAACATTTAGCGGTGCCATTGTAGTTGGGCGCTGGTTGTTGAGGCGGTCGATCAGCTTGTCCCGATCCACGCTCTGCACCCAGTCAAACCGTTCGGCGACCAGTTTGGATTTGTTCGATTGCAAAGGGCCGATAAAGTGCCACTCTATGTCGCTATATTCCGGCTGCTGGCGCAAGGTATCGATCTTGGCCGCTGCTTCCTGAGCGTAGGATTCGCCAAAGCAGCGCTGACCTGCGGCATGGGCGGCCATGATGGCCTCGACAGGTTTGGTCTTGCTCACGGCCAGCAGGCGGATCTGCTGCAGGTTGCGGCTCGCCCGTTCGGCGGCCTGGGCAATACGTTCCTTTACCTGAAACAGGTGCTGGGCAATCTGGTTCATATTTCGTTAGTGATCTTGTGATGGGAGAATGACAAGTCTATGGATATCACAGAGTTATTGGCTTTCAGTGTAAAGCATAAAGCCTCGGATCTACACCTCTCGGCCGGGGTTCCCCCGATGATCAGGGTTGATGGTGAGGTTCGCAAGATCAATTTGCCCGCCCTGGAACACCGGGAAGTGCATGCCCTCATTTACGACATCATGAACGACCATCAGCGCAAGGAGCTGGAGGAGAACTTCGAGGTCGACTTCTCGTTCGAGGTACCCAATTTGGCCCGTTTCCGGGTTAACGCCTTCCAGCAGGCGCGCGGCTCGGGTGCGGTATTTCGTACTATCCCCAGCACTGTGCTGAGCCTCGAGGATCTCGATGCGCCGGAGATCTTCCGCAAGATTGCCGAGTTCCCGCGGGGTCTGGTACTGGTGACCGGCCCGACCGGTTCGGGTAAATCGACCACCCTGGCGGCCATGGTCAACTACATCAACGAGAACTTCCATCACCACATCCTCACCATCGAGGACCCCATCGAATTCGTCCACGAGAACAAGCGCTGCCTGGTGAACCAGCGGGAAGTACACCGTGATACCAAGAGCTTCAGCAACGCCCTGCGCTCGGCCCTGCGGGAAGACCCGGACATCATTCTGGTTGGCGAGATGCGCGACCTTGAGACCATTCGTCTGGCCATGACTGCCGCCGAAACCGGCCACCTGGTGTTTGGCACCCTGCACACCTCGTCGGCGGCCAAAACCATCGACCGTATCATCGACGTCTTCCCCGGCGCGGAGAAGGACATGGTACGCTCTATGCTCTCCGAATCCCTGCGGGCGGTTATCTCCCAGACCCTGCTCAAGCGCATTGGTGGCGGTCGGGTGGCAGCTCACGAGATCATGATGGGCATTCCGGCGGTGCGTAACCTCATTCGGGAGGACAAGATTGCCCAGCTCTACTCGGTGATCCAGACCGGGATGACCCACGGCATGCAGACCATGGATCAGAGCCTCAAGCAGCTGGTGAGTCGCGGCGTGGTGGCATCCCTCGATGCCAAGGCCAAGGCCGTTGATCCCAACAGCATTTAAGCGACTTGTACCCAGGGAGGGATAAATGATGAATCTGGATGATCTGCTGAGCCAGCTGGTCGAGCGAAAGGGATCGGATCTGTTTGTGACGGTGGGATCGCCGCCCATTCTCAAGGTAAATGGCCATCTGGTGTCGCTGGGGGGAGACGCGCTCGACAAGAAAGGGGCGCTGACGCTGGTCAGGGATACCCTCAGCAGCGATCACTTCGAGCGCTATGTCCGCACCAAGGAGGCCAACTACGCGATTTACCGCGAGGCGCTGGGTCGTTTTCGGGTCAGCGCCTTCTGGCAGCAGGAGCTGCCCGGTATGGTGATTCGTCGTATCGAGACCCGCATTCCCACCTTTGAAGATCTGCAGCTCCCCAGGATCCTGCAGGAGGTGGCGATGGCCAAGCGCGGGCTGGTGCTGTTTGTCGGTGCCACCGGGGCGGGTAAATCGACCACTCAGGCGGCGATGATCGGCTATCGCAACCAGCATGCCGATGGTCATATCCTGACGGTGGAAGACCCGGTGGAGTTCGTCCATCAGCATGGCCGTAGCCTGGTGACCCAGCGGGAGGTGGGGATCGACACCGAGTCGTTCGATGTAGCACTGAAAAGCTCGCTGCGTCAGGCACCGGACGTGATCCTGATCGGCGAGATCCGCAGTCAGGAGACCATGGAGTTTGCCCTGCAGTTCGCCGAGACCGGCCATCTCTGTCTCGCCACTTTGCATGCCAACAACGCCAACCAGGCGCTGGATCGCATCCTCCATCTGGTGCCGCAGGAGAAACATCGCCAGTTTCTGTTCGATCTCTCCTTCAACCTCAGAGCTATTGTCGCCCAGCAACTGGTGCCGAGTGTCGATGGTTTGCGGCGCAGTGCGGCATTCGAGATCCTGCTCAATACCCCGCTCATCACCGACATAATCCGCAAGGGAGAGATGCACCGTCTCAAGGAGGTGATGACCAAATCTGCCGAACTGGGCATGCAGACCTTCGATCAGGCGCTTTTCAGCCTGTTCTGCGCCGGCCAGATTGGCTACAGTGAGGCCCTCGCCCATGCCGACTCGGCCAACGACCTGCGGCTGCTGATCAAGCTCTCCGGTCGCGAGCAGCTGGGGTCCGGCACACTGGAAAATGTGACGCTGGATGAATGAAACATGGGGCCGATCCGCTGTTCGGCCCCTCGCCAGAAAGGAACGTTATGCTGATTGTGGTTTCCCCGGCCAAGACGCTGGATTACGAGTCACCGCTGGTGACCCCCCGTTTCACCCAACCCGAGCTGCTGGAGCACTCCGCCGAACTGATTAGCCGAGCCCGCCAACTGAGCCCTGACCAGATCGCCACTCTGATGAAGATCAGCGACAAGCTGGCCGGTCTCAATGCCGCCCGGTTTGCCGAGTGGCAGCCAGATTTCACCCCCGCCAATGCCCGTCAGGCGCTGCTGGCCTTCAAGGGGGATGTCTACACCGGTTTGGCGGTAGAGGATTTCAGCGAGGCCGATTTTGACTTCGCTCAGGCACACCTGCGGATGCTCTCCGGCCTCTATGGCGTGTTGCGTCCCCTCGACCTGATGATGCCCTATCGACTGGAGATGGGGACCAGGCTCGACAATAGTCGCGGCAAGGATCTCTACCAGTTCTGGGGGGAGGTGATCACTCATCACCTCAACGACGCGCTGGCAGCCCAGAGGGATGAGGTGCTGATCAATCTGGCCTCCGACGAGTATTTCAAGTCGGTACGACCCAAGAGCCTGAAAGGGCGGATCGTCACGCCGGTGTTCAAGGATGAGAAGAACGGTCAGTTCAAGATCATCAGCTTCTACGCCAAGAAGGCTCGCGGCATGATGGCCCGCCACATCATCAAGCACCGTCTGACCGAGGTGGAGCAGCTGACCGGCTTCAACGCCGAGGGCTACTACTTCGTGCCGGAAGAGTCGGACGCCAATACCCTGATGTTTAAACGCGCCGAAAATTAATTACAAAAAGAGGGAACCAATCTTTCGACCCGAGGGTCTGAACATGTGAATCCTCTGTTGTAAGCACTTTTTATTCGCCGACGTTTGATACGTCGGCTTTTTTATTGCCGTTTTTATTGTCCATCGATTGCCTTCGCCGGGACTATGTGGTTCAGATAGACTCAAGACAGGGAGCGAGTTGTCGTGAGGTGAATATGGAACAGAAAAATGCCATTCGGCAGGTTGCCGTCCCTTGGGCTCCGTCCCGCCAGCTACCGCCCGGTCTGGTTGTGGCCGAGTTGCATCAGGATCTCTGGAGCGACTCCCTGACCATCATGCTGGGGCGGGCGCGCAGCATCGATTTACCCCCGCAAATCCTCTGCCGGGTCTATTTTCGCCATATTTATGCCCTGCGGGTCATCGAGGATTGCGATCTGGCCGAGGGGAAGGATAGCCACGCCATCGAAGAGCAGATCCAGCTCATCACTCCATCCCGTTTTGCCAGCTGGTTCCATCAGGAGTCGGACGGCCTGCATCTGGATGAAGATCTGCAGCACTATCGCATCTCGACCTGGGATTATTGCGCCGATGTGCTGACCTCCTCGGCGCCGGAGCTGCAGTTCCTGCCCCAGAGCGAGTAGCCAGCTGTTACGTCAGAGGCGAAGGGTGATCCTTCGCCTCTTGGTTTTTGGACGGGGCAGATTTTGTGGCATTCAGGCCATTCAGCCTGGGTGGTGGCCTGTTGTGTTTGTCTAGTCCTGAAATAGGTTTACACATTTTCAACTAGCATTTTTCTACTCAGAACCCTCTATGTACCGCATCGGGGGTTCTGTATTTCAACGCATGATGCGGCCGCTCCGCGTTGTAAATATCCACTGCTTCACGCACCATTTCCCGCGCTTGCGTCAAATCCTGCGGGCTTTGCAACAATAACTCTCCTTTCAAAATCCCGTTCACCCGCTCCGCCAACGCATTCTGGTAACAGTCATACCCATCCGTCATCGAGCATTTCACCCCGTACCGTTCATGTAGTGACTGATACAGCCCCGAGCAATACTGCACGCCGCGGTCTGAGTGATGGATGAGTTCACCGCTGCCACACCGTTGCTTCAGTGCTTTCTTGAACGCCATCGCCACCGATTCGGCATGCATTCCTTCGTGCACGTGATGGCCCACTATCTTGCGTGAGTACGCATCCGTCACCAGGCTCAGGTACAGTGGCCCGCTCCTGGCTGGCAGATAGGTGATCAGACCTGCACTGGGGCCACCGGTGTGACCTGCTCTGGTCCCGACTTGAGCAAGTTGGGATGATGGTAGAAACGGTGAAAACTGTGGGTGGTCTTGTGATACGCCCGTCTGGGTGGCACCAGCAGGCGGTGCTCGGCTAATATCCGAAACAGCCTGTCACGCCCGACCTTGAGCCCGCCATCATCCTGACCCTGCAGCAGATAATGCAGCTTGCGAGTGCCCACCCGAGGTTGTCGTAGTCGAACCTGACGCACGAAGCGCACCACCTGCAGCCCTTGTGCATGGCGCTCGTCGGCGACCCGATTGCGCTTGTAGTAAGCCTGCCGGCTTATCCCCAGAAACAGGCAAGCCCTGACGATGGTCAGCCTTTCGACTTGCCGCTGCGAGAGGACTTGCCGAGTCGCTTTTTTACGATGGAGACGCCGTAGTCATTCTTCAGTACATCGACGACGGCCTCAAAGAACTGGGCCTTCTGACTCATCAGCGCCAACTGCTGCTCGAGTTCCTTGATGCGCTGTTCGGGCGTCTGGTTGTCGGGGTCAGGCATGGTGATGCTCCTGCCGGCACGCACAGAAGCCCCCTGGCTCCAATCTTGCCGACCATGTTTACGCAACCATACCAGAACGGTGGAGCGGCCCTGAATGCCATAACGCACCTGAGCCTGTTTGTAGGTGAGCTCGCCTTTTTCAATCTGCTCGACCAGTGCCAGTTTAAAAGTCAGCGAGTAATCGCGCTATGTCCGTTTCACACCTTGTCCCATCGGGTTCTCCATTTATTGGGGGGAAAGGTGTAAACCATATTCAGGACGGGACAGTTGCCACAAAAAAAGCGCCTCAGAGGAGGCGCGGGGAAAAAGACAGATTGGAAGCGTCACATGGGTGCTACTTGAATCAGCGAATGAGCCGTGCCATTCAAGTATGGAGCCATAATGCCAAGCTCAATCTGAAGTAGTTCTGAGGCGATTCTTCATCTTCTGTTCATCTTGTCAGCAAGGCGTGGCCACTGATTGAAAGCCTTTTCATTCTGGTCGCGATATTGTCCCGTTCCTCTCCGGGGACGCTCATTGTCTCATGGGGCCAGCTCGAATGTTGTGCCTGCCTGTTCCAGTGCCAGCAACCAGCGCTTGATGGGAATGCCGCCAGCATAGCCGGTCAGATCGCCGCTGCGTCCGATCACCCGATGGCAGGGTACTATGATGCTCAGCGGATTGCGGCCATTGGCAGCGCCTACTGCTCGCACTGCCTTGGGATTGCCGATAGCCTGGGCAATCTCGAGATAGCTCACGGTCTCGCCATACGGGATATCACACAAAGCGTTCCACACCGTTTGCTGGAACGGGGTGCCCTTCGGTGCCATGGGCAGATCGAACTGCTGCAATTTTCCGGCAAAATAGGCGGTGAACTGCTCGACGAAAGGAGCAAGAGCCAGGTCATCACGCTGCCACTCATTGGTCGGAGTTACCGGCTGCTCCCCCCGCACGAACTCCACATAGCGCAGACCATCCTGATCGATGGCGACCAGCAGGGGGCCGCGGGCGCTGTCGCAAAAACTGTATCTCATCGGCTGACATCCTTTGGGGGCTGGCTCAGTCCAGAACCGGTTTGCCGCGGGCGGATTTGATATCCCCCTTGCGCTTTTTGGCATCGACCCGTTTGCGCTGGGAGCTGCGGGTCGGCTTGGTGGCATGGCGAGCCTTGGGGCGCCAGGCTGCTTTCTTCAGCAACTCCACCAGACGGTTCATCGCCTCCTTGCGGTTCATGTCCTGGCTGCGATGGCTCTCGACCCGGATCAGGATAAAGCCATCGTGTACCCGGCTGTCGCTCAGCTTGTCGAGACCCTCCTTGTAGAGGGGCGTCAGGCTGGGAGAGTTGCGGTAATCGAAGCGCAGCCAGACGGCGGAGTCGGTCTTGTTGACGTGCTGTCCACCGTTGCCCTGTGCCCGCATGGTCTGAAATTGCAGCTCATGCCAGGGAATCGTGACGCTGTTGGAGATAACTAACATGCTGTTTTGCTCTTGTTTGGTGCATACCCGCTGACCGCTGCAGCATGGTGCCTCATTATGGGGCGTGCTGGCCGGTTATGGGGATGTGCCTGACGAATGGCGCAGGCATTAAACTCTATCTATATGAAATAAAACAATAAAAATACTTGGCATAAGAATTGAAACCCGATTCATGACACACCATGGATTGGGAGCAACCAGATGAAGCTGATTAGTGCGATTATCAAACCGTTCAAGTTGGACGATGTCCGCGAGGCTATTGCCAACCTGGGGGTGGAAGGGCTGACCGTGTCCGAGGTCAAGGGATTTGGCCGCCAGAAGGGACACACCGAATTATACCGGGGAGCCGAGTATCAGGTCGACTTCCTGCCCAAGGTGAAGCTGGAGATTGCTACCGCCGATGATAACGTGGAAGGGGTGATCGAGGCGATCTGCAAGGCGGCCTATACCGGCAAGATCGGCGACGGCAAGATCTTTGTCTATGACTTGCTGCAGGCGGTGCGCATCCGCACCGGCGAAAGTGACGACGAGGCGCTGTGATGAACCGCATCCGTGACGTACAGATCTGTTGACCTCCCGATCTCGGGGAATCCCGATGGAGTGAGCGCTTATTGAAGCCTGATCAACATAACGTTTTGCTCAGAAGAGGCCGAATGGGATTCCATCCGGCCCTTTTCAATTATGGGCGATTAAATATGTGATGTGGCGACGGCGAGCTTTCTTGATCCGCTTATAAGATGTATGCAGAATGCAAACGGAAATCGTTATCACTATGTATAGCTAATCAAGGAATGGATGATGAAAATGAAGATGTTGGCACTGGCTTTCTCTGCGTTGGCAGCTCAGTCGGCATTGGCGGCCGGGGAAGTGAATGTCTACTCCAACCGGCAGGATGAGCTGATCAAGCCCATCATCCAGCAGTTCGAGAAGGAATCTGGCATCAAGGTGAACGTGGTGTTCGCCAAAGAGGGATTGAACGAGCGTCTGGAGCGGGAAGGCAAGCTCTCTCCGGCCGACCTGATGCTGACCGTCGATATCAGCCGTCTGACCGATCTGGTGGACAAGGGGCTGGTGCAGCCGGTAGACAGCAAGATCCTGCAGGAGAACATCCCCGCCATCTATCGTGATCCGGAGAATCGCTGGTTCGCCCTGACCACCCGGGTTCGCGCCATCTACTCCAGCAAGGATCGCCTCGGCAAGCTCGAGACCATCAGCTACGAAGACTTGGCCAAGCCTGAATTCAAAGGAAAAATCTGCACCCGCAGCGGCAAGCATGAGTACAATGTGGCGCTGGTCTCCTCCATGATTGCCCATCACGGTATGGCCGAGACCAAAACCTGGCTGGAAGGGGTCAAGGCCAACCTGGCGCGCAAGCCGCAGGGCAACGACCGGGATCAGGTCAAGGCGATCAAGGATGGTATCTGTGACGTGTCGCTCGGCAACAGCTACTATCTGGGCGCCATGTTGAAAGATCCGGCGCAGAAGTCCTGGGCGGATGCGGTCTATATCAACTTCCCGAACCAGGCTGACCGCGGTGCCCACGTCAACGTGAGCGGCGTGGCCATGACCAAGTATGCCAAGAACAAGGCCGAGGCCCAGAAGCTGATGGAGTTTCTGGCTGGCGACACCGCCCAGCACATGTATGCGGACGTGAATGCCGAATATCCGGTCAAGGCCGGAGTCGAGCCTTCCGCCATGGTCAAGTCCTGGGGCAGTTTCAAGTCTGACGCACTACCGGTCAGCGATTACGCCAAGCACCGCAAGGACGCCTTGCAGTTGCTGGATGAAGTGAAGTTCGATTTGTAATCAGATGGGGCCAACGGCCCCATCAACATCTGTGGTCTCATGAAAAATTTTGGATGGATGACCGGCAGCTGGGCCATCGCCCTGCTGCTGGCTTTGCCGGTGCTCGCCCTCGTATTCTCTGCCTTCTCGGCTGAGGGGGCGCTGTTTCGCCACCTCGCCGATACCGTGTTGCTCGATTATCTGGCCAATACCCTGGGGTTGGTGGTCGGCGTCGTATTGCTAAGCCTGCTGTTTGGCGTACCCACCGCCTGGCTGGTGGCCATGTGTCAGGTGCCGGGGCGCCGTGCCCTGCAGTGGGCCTTGATGCTGCCAATGGCCATGCCCTCCTATATCGTCGCCTACGTCTATACCGACTTGCTCGACTACTCGGGCCCGCTACAGGCCGGGTTGCGAGCGCTCTTTAGCTGGAACAGCCCTGCCGATTACTGGTTTCCTGCCATTCGCTCCCTTGGTGGCGCCGCCTGGGTGCTGGCGCTGGTGCTGTTCCCCTATGTCTATCTGCTGACCCGCGCCTCTTTTCTCGAGCAGTCAGTCAGCCTCATTCATTCCAGCCGCCTGCTCGGCTGTACCCCCTGGCAGAGCTTTCGCCGCCTCAGTCTGCCGCTGGCGCGCCCCGCCATCATGGTGGCGGTATCGCTGGTGGCCATGGAGACGCTGGCCGATTTCGCCACCGTCCACTTCTTTGCCATCAACACCCTGACCACTGCGGTCTACGACACCTGGCTCGGTTACGGCAGTCTGGCCACTGCGGCCAAACTCTCCTGCTTGATGCTGCTGGCGGTGGTGCTGTTGATCGCGCTGGAGCGCCGCTCGCGCAGCAGGCAGCAGGTGTTCCAGAAGTCCATGGGTCATGAGCAGCCGCTGCGCTATCCGCTTAAGGGGATGAGTCGCTGGCTAGCTGGCCTCTGGTGCTGGGGGCTGGTGCTAGCCGGTTTTGCTCTGCCGTTCATCATCCTGCTCGATTACGGCGTGCGTTACTTCGAGTTGTCGTGGACGCCGGAGTTTGTCCGCTTTGCCGGAAACAGCTTGGCTATCTCGGCGCTGACCGCACTGCTGGCGATGGGTATCGCCCTGCTGCTCGGCTTCTTCCGCCGCCTCGATGGCGGGATAAAGAGCCTGCTGCCTCTGCGCATCGCCGCCATGGGCTACGCCATGCCGGGGACCGTGCTCGCGATCGGGGTGCTGGTGCCGCTCACCGCCCTCGACTTTGCCATCAACGATCTGGCCGAATGGCTCGGGCGTCAGGGGCCGGGGCTGTTGCTGACCGGTACCATCACCGCCATCGTGTTCGGTTATCTGGTGCGCTTCGTGGCCATCGCCATCGGCTCGGTGGAGAGCAGTATGGGCAAGATCTCCCCCAGCCTCGACATGGCTGCCCGCTCTCTGGGGCAAGGGGATGGCGCTATGCTGCGGCGGGTCCATCTGCCGCTGGTGCGCCGTGGTCTGTTTGCCGGTGCCATGCTGGTATTCATCGAATCCATGAAGGAGCTGCCCGCCGCTTTGCTGCTGCGGCCCTTCAACTTCGATACTCTGGCGACCCACGTCTACCAGTTTGTCTCGGACGAGATGCTGGAGCGTGGCGCGCTGGGGGCTATCGTTATCGTGCTGGTGGGACTGTTGCCGCTGATCTGGGTCAACCGCAGTCTGGACAGTCCGGGCCACTGAGTCGCCGCGTCGGTCAATGAAATTGCATGCGGTGTGCTGAACCGAAAGGCAGCGCGCCGCCAGAAACGAGAGGAAGTCAGCCTTGTCCTGTTTGCAGGTTGAAAATGTCAGCTGTCGTTACAACGGCCGCAATGTGCTGGAGCAGCTCTCCCTGACGGTGGCAGACAACGAGATCGTCTGCCTGCTTGGGGCCAGTGGCTGCGGCAAGACCACGCTGCTCAAGGCCATCGCAGGGCTGCTGCCGTTGGCTGAGGGCTCGATTCGCCTCGGCGATACCCTGCTCGACGGGCCGGGTGCCAGCGTGCCGCCCGAGGCGCGCAACATCGGCATGATCTTTCAGGATTACGCCCTCTTTCCCCACCTGACGGTGGCCGACAATGTCGGCTTTGGCCTGACCAAACTCGATCGCCGCGCCCGCCAGCAGCAGGTGGACGAGGCGCTGGCGCTGGTCAATCTGCAGGGGCTGGGGGATCGCTATCCGCACCAGCTCTCCGGCGGCCAGCAGCAGCGGGTAGCCATCGCCCGGGCGCTGGTGTGCAAGCCACGACTGATGCTGCTGGATGAGCCCTTCTCCAACATCGATACCCAGGTGCGGATGAAGTTGATCCTCGAGATCCGCGCCCTGCTCAAGCAGCAGGGGATCGGCGCCATCTTCGTCAGCCACAGCAAGGAGGAGGCGTTCGCCTTCGCCGATCGGCTGGCGCTGTTTCGCGCCGGTCATATCGAGCAGGTGGGCCAGCCGGAGCAGCTCTATCGCCGCCCGCAAAACCGCTTCGTGGCGGAGTTTCTCGGCGGGGTCAACTATCTGGCTGCCGAGGTGGTGGACAGCCACTGCGTACAGACGGCGCTCGGGGTCATCTGTGGCAGCGAGCCTCATGGCCGGGCGGTGGGCGAGCAGTTGCAGCTGATGCTCAGACCCCAGCAACTGCTGCTGGAGAGCGCCGCAGATGGGGAGCTCAAGGTGGTGGAGCAGCAGTTCCTCGGCCACCACTGCCGGGTGCTGTTCGAGTGTGGCGATCTGCAGCTGGAGGCGAGCATTGGCGAGCCCCTTGATGGGATGCGGGCACGGATCAAGGTCGCTCCCCATGGATTGGTGTTGTTTGACCCTTTGCCCTGAACGCGTGATATCGTCGTGAAATCAAAGAACTGGATCCACTCTGGTTTATAATCGCGCAACGCAAATAGCCCGTAACGCTAACGCCTACTCAGGGGAGAGATATATGAAAGCCCAAGCCGGGATCTGCGCAGAGCCGAATCTGCACGCCCTCTATCTGATGTTCAATCGTACCGGCGATGCCGCCGAACTGGTCGGCCGTCTGGCCAAACTGCCCGCCCTGTGGCAGGCGGTCGCCGCCGATTTCCCCGATGCCGGTTTCAGCGGTCTGGTTGCCGTTGGCGCCGATGCCTGGGATGGTCTCTACCCTGCCGCCCGTCCGCCCCAGTTCCGCAGCTTTATGGCGCAATCCGCCAACGGTCAGGAGGCCCCCAACACCCCGTTTGATCTCTTTATTCAGCTGCGCGCCGATCGGGTGGATGTGCTGCACCACGCCGGTCACCGAGTGATGGCACTGCTGGCCGGACTGGTCGAACTGGCCGAAGAGGTGCGCGGTTTCCGCAATCTGGATTGCCGTGACCTGACCGGTTTCGTCGATGGCACCGAGAACCCGCAGGATGAACACCGTGCCGAAGTGGCGTTGCTGGCCGATGGCGAGTTTGCCGGTGGCTCCTATATTCACGTCCAGCGCTGGGTCCACGCCATGAGCGACTGGGAGAAGCTGGCGCAAAAAGAGCAGGAAGACATTATCGGTCGCACCAAGCCCGACAATATCGAGTATGAGTCTGCCGCCAAGCCGCTGACCGCCCACATCAAGCGGGTCAACCTCAAAACCCCGAAGGGAGAGTCCATGGAGATCCTGCGCCAGAGCATGCCCTGGGGCACCATGACCGAGCAGGGGCTCTACTTCATCTCCTGCTGCCGCACACCGCAGCACTTCAACGCCATGCTGGCCAGCATGTACAAGGGAGAGGGCAGCCACTTCGATCACCTGCTGCGTTTCACCAAGGCAGTGACCGGCGCGGCTTTCTTCGCCCCATCGGAGGGTTTTCTGATGGCGCAGGGCAAATAAGCCCGCCTGACGAAGCTGCAGAAAACAAAAATCCCGGCCTTGGCCGGGATTTTTCGTTCTGGCGTGACCGCTATGATGCGGTGGCGGCCATTACGGCGTCTGTTCGAACAGCTCGAGGGCGGAGAGATAGAGCTCTTCGATATCGGTGTCGCTGGTCGGGGTGATGAAGATGGTGTCATCACCGGCGATGGTGCCGAGGATCCCCTCTGCTTTGCCGAGGGAGTCGAGCAGGCGGGCGATCAGCTGGGCAGCGCCCGGGCTGGTGTGGATCACCACCAGTGCGCCGTTGTGATCGACGTCCAGTACCAGATTCTTGAGCGGGCTGGAGGTGGTGGGCACGCCCAGTTCCACCGGCAGGCAGTAGACCATCTCCATCTTGGCGTTGCGAGTGCGAACGGCGCCGAAGCGGCTCAGCATGCGCGATACCTTGGACTGGTTGATGTTCTCGAAGCCCAGCTCTTGCAGGGCGGTGACGATTTCTGCCTGGGAGCCAAAGCGCTCTTCTTTCAGCAAGGCTTTAAAGGCCTTGGCCAGTTTTTCTTGCTTGTCGTTGTGTTTCATCTTGGTCTCACGAATGAGGAGGTGTGGCGGCCTGCGCGATACAGGCGGCAGATACGAACAGCGGGGCCATTTTGCATTCATATGCCGTTTTTTGCAAGGAAGCGGCGCTTGTTCTGCATATTGATTCAAAAATGGCTTGCATCAACCTTTATTAGGGATAGAATCGGGATGAAATTTTGAAAACTTATTCAATTGGGCTGTATGGGTATTGAATTAATAGGTATCGAGAAGTCTTGGCACAAGGTGCCGGTTCTGCAACAGGTCAGCTTTCGGACATCCCCCGGTGAAACCTTGGTGTTGCTGGGCCCGAGCGGTGCTGGCAAGAGTTCCCTACTACGGATGATGAATCTGCTGGATACCCCGGATGCGGGTGTTCTGCGGATTGGCGAAAGTGAATTTTCTTTCCCGAACTCCCTCTCTGCTGCCGAATTCAACCGCCAGTCCCAACTGCTGCGCCGCAAGGTGGGCATGGTGTTCCAGCAGTACAATCTCTGGCCACATCTCACTGTGATGGAGAATCTGACTGAAGCGCCGGTCAAGGTGCTCGGCATGAGCAAGGAGGCCGCTATAGAGAAGGGGGCCTACCTGCTGGCTCAGCTGCAACTGGCCGACAAGCGCGATGCCTGGCCGGCACGTCTCTCCGGCGGTCAGCAGCAGCGGGTGGCCATTGCCCGTACCCTGATGATGGACCCGGAAGTGCTGCTGTTTGACGAGCCGACTGCTGCCCTCGATCCCGAGATCACCAAGGAGGTGGCCGAGATCATCCGCAACCTGAGCCAGACTGGCATTACCCAGGTTGTGGTGACCCACGAGGTTGACTTTGCCCGCAAGGTGGCCAGCCAGGTGATTTATCTGGAGAAGGGGCGGATCATCGAATCCGGCACCGCTGCCATTTTCCAATCCCCGCAAACCAGCCGGTTTGCCGAATTCTTGATGCATTGATATTGAATCGATAAGGAAGCTGTCATGAAAAAGAGTCTGTTGTTGGTTGCTGCCATGGGCCTGTTGAGTACCTCCGTCATGGCCAAAGAGATCAAGTTCGCCACCGAGGCCACCTACGCGCCGTTCGAATACCTGGATGACAAGAACGAGTTTCAGGGTTTTGACATCGATCTGGCCCGTGCCATCTGCGAGCAGGCCAAGCTGGAGTGCAGCTTCCACAACCAGGCCTTTGACAGCCTGATCCCCAGCCTGAAATTCCGTCGCTATGATGCCGCCATTGCCGCCATGGACGTAACCCCTGAGCGCTCCGCTCAGGTCGATTTCTCCGACATCTACTACGAGAACTCGGCCGTATTCGTCGCCAAGAAAGGGGCCTTCAAGGGGCCGGAAGAGATGGTCGACAAGACAGTCGGCGTGCAGAACGGTACCTCTCACCAGTCCTATCTGGTGGATAACTGGGTGAGCAAGGGTCTGCTGACCGTGCCTTATGCCAGCTACCAGAGCGCCTTCCTCGACATGATGAATGGCCGTACCGACGGTGTGTTTGCTGATACCGCCGTTGCTGCCGACTGGCTGAAGCAGCATAAGGAGTATGCCGTGGTGGGTACGCCAGTGACGGATGCCAAGTACTTCGGTACCGGCTTTGGCATCGCGGTCGCCAAGGGCAATCAGGAGCTGCTGACCCAGCTGAACAAGGGGCTGGCGGAGATCAAGGCCAACGGCACCTATCAGAAAATCTTCGACAAATACTTCGCGCAGTAAGCCATGTTGAGCCTGTTGTTGGATGCAGCCTGGATGACCCTCGGGCTGGCCTTGGCATCACTGGTCGGGGGCATGGTATTGGCACTGGCGTTCAGTGCCGCCGAGCTCAGCAAGCAGCGTGCGCTGGTGTGGCCGGTGGCCACCCTGACCACGCTGATCCGTGGCCTGCCCGAGTTGCTGGTGGTGCTGTTCATCTACTTCGGCTCGACCCAGGTGCTGTTCCTCCTCACTGGCGAGTATGTAGAGTTCAGTCCGTTCGCCTGTGGCGTGCTGGCGCTCTCCCTGCTGTTCGCCAGCTATGCGACCCAGACCCTGCGGGCGGCGCTCAATGCGGTGCCTTCAGGTCAACGGCTGGCGGCGCTGGCGCTGGGTTTGAGCAAGAACCACATCTTTTTTCGCATCGTGTTGCCGCAGGCGTGGCGCCATGCCCTGCCGGGCCTCGGCAACCAGTGGCTGGTATTGCTGAAAGATACCGCGCTGGTGTCGCTTATCGGGGTGAACGAGATGATGCGTCAGGCGCAGATGGCCTCGGCCAGTACTTATGAACCTTTTACCTGGTATGCCGCCGCGGCCCTCATCTATCTGGCTATCAGTCTGGTCAGCGAATATGGCCTCGGGCTGGCTGCCCGCTACACCCGCCGCTACGGAGGCTAACTGATGCAAGAGTATCTCGTTACGTTGCTGGGCGGTCTGGTCACCACGCTGGAGCTGACCCTGTTCAGCCTGCTGCTGGGGATTGTGTTGGCAGCCCTGATGACCTGGGTGTTGGAGCTGCGCCTGCCGGTGGCGACCCAGCTGGTGCAGCTGTGGGTGCTGCTCTTTACCGGCACGCCGCTGCTCATTCAGATCTTCCTGATTTACTACGGGCCGGGCCAGTTCGAGTGGCTGAAAGCCGGCCCGCTCTGGCCGCTGCTCAAGCAGCCCTGGTTCTGCGCCGTGCTGGCGCTGGGTCTCAACACGGCGGCCTACTCCACCCGGTTGTTCAAGGGGGCGCTCGATGCCATCCCGGCTGGTGAGGTGGAGGCGTGCCGGGCGCTTGGTTTTAATGGCCGCCAGACCTTGTGGATGAAGGTGCGCCACGCCGCCCGTCATCTGGTGCCTGCCTACTCCAACGAGGTGATCCTGGTGCTCAAGGGGAGCTCCCTCGCCAGTACTATCACCATCATGGACATCATGGGGCTGGCGCAGGGGTTGAACGCCCAGACCTACGATACCCTGGCTGTGTTCGGGGTGGCTGGTGGGCTTTATCTGGCGATGAACGGATTGTTAACAATTGGTTTTCGCTGGTGTGAAAAACGGGCGCTGGCATTCCAATCCTGAGACCCTCAGATCTACCTCTTTATGGTAAGGAGAAGTGCAGAAAAACTGTGCTTCTCCTCCAACTTTTTGTATTTCCCTCCAATTTTTGCTCCCGCATGTTTCGTTGCTCACAGAACCCGTGACTGCAACTGTTATCAGATTGTTTTTTATGGGGGGATCCATTAAGGTTGGGCGCACAACAACAAACAACCTTAAACCTACGCTTAAACATGGAGTTGATCATGAAAGTTGCCGTTCTGGGTGCCGCTGGTGGCATCGGTCAAGCCCTCGCTCTGCTGTTGAAAAACCGTCTGCCGGCTGGCTCCGAGCTGAGCCTGTATGACATCGCCCCGGTTACCCCGGGTGTGGCCGTTGACCTCAGTCATATTCCTACCGACGTCGCCATCAAGGGCTTCTGCGGTGAAGATCCGACTCCTGCGCTGGTTGGGGCCGATGTGGTGCTGATCTCCGCCGGTGTGGCACGCAAGCCGGGGATGGATCGCTCCGACCTGTTCAATATCAACGCCGGTATCGTCAAGAATCTGGTCGAGAAGTGCGCGGCCACTTGCCCGAAAGCACTGATCGGCATCATCACCAACCCGGTCAACACCACTGTGGCTATCGCCGCCGAAGTGCTGAAGAAAGCCGGTGTCTATGACAAGCGTCGCCTGTTCGGTGTCACCACCCTGGACGTGATCCGCGCCGAGACCTTCGTGGCCGCTGCCAAAGGGTTGAACATCGACAAGGTACGCGTCAACGTGATCGGTGGTCACAGTGGCGTCACCATCCTGCCGCTGCTCTCCCAGATTGAAGGCGCTTCCTTCACCGCTGAAGAAGTGGCAGCCATGACCAAGCGCATCCAGAATGCCGGTACCGAAGTGGTGGAAGCCAAAGCCGGTGGCGGTTCTGCGACCCTCTCCATGGGTCAGGCGGCTTGCCGTTTCGGTCTCTCCCTCATCAAGGGTCTGCAGGGCGAAGCCAACGTTGTTGAGTGCGCCTACGTTGAAGGCAACGGCGAGCACGCCACCTTCTTCGCACAGCCGGTACTGCTGGGCAAGAATGGCGTCGAAACCGTACTGGATTACGGCAAGCTGAGCGCGTTCGAGCAGGAAGCGATGGAAGGCATGCTGGCTACCCTGAAAGCCGATATCCAGCTGGGTGTCGATTTCGTCAAGTAAGCGGGTCAACCGTGCCAACAAGGGAGCTTCGGCTCCCTTTTGTATTGATGAGATCCGCCCGGCAGGCTAAGGGGATGGGGCTTGGTGCCGATAACAGAGTGCAGCAGGAGATCCTTATGATGAAACCCCTTACCCTTCTCATTCTTGTCGGTACATTCACCGCGCCCCTCTATGGTGCCGAGGCGGTATCGGCTGCCGTATCGAGCGATGTGCCTGCAGCAAGTGCATCGGCACCGACCGCAAGCAGTGCTGCGGTGTCAACGGCCCCTGTCTCTGCTGCTACGCCAGCGCCCTCTGAGGCAGTCCCCGTCTTGCTCCCGGCCGAGCCGGTCACCCCCGTTGCCAGCAGTGGCGAGGGGGCCGCGCCGCTGCCAAAACCGGTGGAACCTGCTGCTGTGGTGGCGCCTCCCGCACCTCTGGCCGCTGGCGAGTTGCAGGCGGTGCCACTCTATCGTCAGGACGAGTTGCTCAACTGGATTGAGCAGGGGCGTCACCTCACTCAGGTGAAGCAGGATCGCTGTCAGCTGACTCAGGATATCGAAGCGCGCGCCTCGGTGATGAAGATCCCGGCCTATCAATTCCTCTGGGGGGATATGCTGGCGTGGGGTGTCTGTACCAAATCCAATGCCGAACTCGGGGTGCAATATATGTGGGAGGCGGCCAATCAGGGGTTGGCGCCAGCGCTGGAGCAGCTGGGGCGCTACTACTGGAAAGGAACTTTGGTGCAGAAGGATTTGGTGCGAGCCGAAACTCTGATGCGCGAGGCGGCCAGCCTCGGTTTTCTGCGGGCTCGCATCGAGTGGGTCGAGATGCTGTTGCAGGGGATGGGCAGTCCGCTTGATTATGAGGACGCCTATCGCTGGCTCCATGGCTCCGTCATAGGTGACAAGGCGCTGCACCAGAAGGCGGCGAGTCTGCTCAGCCGTCTTGGCAACCGGATGCCGGCCAACGTGGTGGCCCGCGCCAAGGCGATGCACTGATCCAAAAAAATGACCCACAGATCTGCACCTGTGGGTCCGGTTCCAGCCGCCGTGCCATGACAAGCCGGAACCTCCCTCTGTTATATGGCTGCCTGCGCCTTAGAGATCTTGGTGGGGGCCAAAAACTTCGTAATGGAGCTGCCCGGCTGACACCCCAGCCGCCAGCAGCTGCCGCTTGATCTCTTGCATGAAGCCGACAGGGCCACAGAAGTAGTAGTGGGCCTGCGGCGTGATGCGCTCTTTCACGGCAGTCAGATCCATGGTGCCGGCCAGGTCATAATCTTCACCCTGTACATCGCTGGCCTCCGGCTCCCGATACCAGACCCGGCTCAGCAAGTTGGGATGCTGGCGGGATTTTTGCTGAATATCCTCCCGGAAGGCGTGTACAGCGCCCTGTTCGCAGGCGTGCAGCCAGGTGATCTCGGCCTGATGAGCACTTTCCAGCAGCTGGTTGAGCATGCTCATCATCGGCGTCACGCCGACACCGGCTGAGAGCAGTACCACCGGGGTCTGGCTGTCGGCTTTCAGGTAGAAATCGCCGGTAGGAGGCATCACCTCGATCTTGTCACCCGCCTGCAGGTGATCGTGCAGCAGGTTGGAGACCTGACCCTGCGGCTCACGCTTGACGCTGATGCGGTAATCCTGCCCGTTGGGGGCATCGGAGAGGGAGTACTGGCGGATCTCCTGATATTCCAGCTCGGGGTGAACCAGCTTGATGCTGAGGTATTGGCCCGGTTTGAAGGTCAGTACCGGCTTGCCATCTTCCGGTGCCAGCAGGAAGGAGGTGATGAGGTCGCTCTCGGCTCGCTTCTCCTTGATGATGAAGGTGCGGGTACCTTGCCAGCCGCCATCCTGACTTGCCTTCTCCTGATAGATCTCCCGCTCGCGGCCGATGAAGATGTCTGCCAGCACGCCATACGCCTTGCCCCATGCCTCCAGCACCTCGTCGGTGACCGCACTTCCGCCCAATTCTTTGAGCGTGGCCAAGAGATGACTACCTACAATGTGATATTGTTCCGGCTGGATCAGGAATCCGGTATGTTTGTGCGCAATCCGCTCGACCGCACCGGCGAGCGCTCCCAGATTGTCGATATTCTTTGCATACGCGGCGACTGCATTGAACAGGGCCAGCGGCTGGCCGCCACTGCGTTGGTGGGCCAGGTTGAAGATATCTTTCAGCTCCGGGTTATGGCTGAACATCCGCTGGTAGAAGTGCTGGGTGAGGGCAGGGCCTGCCGATTCGAGCAGCGGAATGGTGCTTTTGATGACGGCAACGGTGGTTTGATCTAGCATAGGGGCCTCGTTCTAATTGAACATATAAAATGTCATTTAATAAGTGGCATCCTAGATGTTTATTTGATTTGAATCAATACTCCACTTTTCGCATCGCGCTAATCAGGTTTTATGAGACTAACCAGTTATACAGATTTTGGATTGAGAGCCCTGCTCTATCTTGCCACCCTGCCGGAAGGGGAGTTGTCGAGCGTTGCCAAGGTATCGGCCCTGTATGGCGTTTCCCGCAACCACATGGTGAAGGTGGTCAATCAGCTGGTGAAGCTGGGCTATCTGCAATCCCAGCGTGGCAAGAATGGCGGTATTCGCATGGCTTGCGATCCCGCCACCATCAATATCGGGCAGGTGATCAGGGCGCTGGAAGGCAATCTGGACGGCATTGACTGCGGCTCGCCCGCTTGCCACATCGTCTCTGTCTGTCTGCTCAAGAGTGCGCTGAAAGAGGCGATGGATGCGTTTCTGGCGGTGATGGACAGCTATACGCTGCAAGACCTGCTGGCCAACCGTGACGAGCTACAGAGGGTGTTTGGCGAGTTGATCCCGACGCTGGTGCTGGAGCCGGATGATGAAGATGAACAGTGAAGAGCTGCAATAGAAAAGGGCTGCCACTGGCAGCCCTTTTTCAATCTTGCGAATCCGACTCCGCTCGGTACGATGCCGGCATAATCCGCGCCATCTTGACCATGTTGTTCTCCACATCGAGGATCTCGATAGGATAACCGGCCAACCGGATCCCGATGTTGGGCTGGGGGATCTCCTCCAGATATTCGAGGATCAGACCGTTGAGGGTACGCGGGCCGTCGATGGGCAGGTGCCAGTTCATCTCCTTGTTCAGCTCACGAATATTGGCTGAGCCTTCGACCAGATAAGAACCATCTGACTGGGGGTGGATCTCGTCGCTTGGCGCAGGCGTCATGGAGGTGGTAAAGTCGCCCACGATCTCTTCCAGAATATCGTCCAGAGTGATTAGCCCCTGAATGTCGCCGTATTCGTCGACGATCAGGCCAATTCGCTCCTTGTTGCGCTGGAATTTGGCCAGCTGCACGTTGAGCGGCGTTCCTTCCGGAATGAAGTAGATCTCGTCCACTTCCCGCAACAGGCTCGATTTGTTGAACTGATCCCTGGCAACCAGCCGCAGGGCATCGCGCGCGTGCAAAAAGCCGACAACGTCGTCGATATTATCGCGATAGAGCAGGATCTTGGTGTGAGCGCAGTGGGCCAGCTGGCGCTGGATGCTCTTCCAGTCATCGTTGATGTCGATGGCGTAGATATCGCTGCGCGGCACCATGATGTCCTCGACCAGCATCTTGTCGAGATCCAGAATACTCAGCAGCATCTCCTGATGACGCTGGGGGATCAGGTTACCCGCCTCATTGACGATGGTGCGCAGCTCCTCGGTGTTGAGGGAGTCATCCTTGTTGGGATTGATCTTCAGCATCTTGAGCAGGCCGCTGGTGATGCCGTTGATCAGCCAGACCAGCGGCGAGAGCGGCACCATCAGCCCCTTGAGGATCCAGGAGGCGGGATAGGCGATCTTCTCCGGAAACATGGCTGCCAGTGTCTTTGGCGTCACTTCACCGAATACCAGTACTACCAGAGTCAGGCCGAAGGTAGCGATGGCGACCCCGAGATCACCAAACAGCCGGATACAGACGATGGTGGCGATGGCGGAGGCGAGGATATTGACCAGATTGTTGCCGATCAGGATCAGCCCCAGCAGGCGATCGGGGCGGGCGAGCAGTTGCTCGACGCGACGTGCGGCTTTGTGTTTGGTCTGTGCCAGATGCCGAAGTTTGTAGCGGTTGATGGACATCAGGCCGGTTTCGGCACTGGAGAAAAAGGCGGAAAGAAGGATCAAGATAACGAGAACAATCAGTAATGTACTCGTTGAGATGCTGTCCAAAAAGGGCTCCTGTTGGATGGTATGGCTAAAAGAGTATAGGTGTCAGCTCAACAGCACTTCTTTGACGAAGCGACTGCCAAAATAGGCAAGAGTCAGGATGAAGCTGCCGATCAGACTGAGAGTGATGACTTTACGGCCGCGCCAACCATAGGTGTGATGGCCCCACAACAGCAGCACATAGACACACCAGGCCAGAATGGAGAGTACCGCCTTGTGTGATTTGCCCTGGGCGAACATGTCTTCGAGGAAGAACAGGCCGGAGGCAATGGAGAGTGTCAGCAGGAACAGACCCGCCGAGATGAGCTGGAACAGCCGCTTCTCCACCGTCATCAGTGGCGGCATGGCTGGCAGGTTGCTGATTTTTCGAGATTTAAGCTGCTTGTCCAGACAGGCAAGCTGCAACGCAAACAGGCAGGCGATCATCAATACCGCATAGGCCATCAGGGCTAGGCCGATGTGCAGCAACAGCTGGGGATGGGCCTCCAGATGGGTGATGTAGCGACCCGGGATCAAGGCGCTGGCAGCCAGCAACAGGGCCGAGAAGCTATAGACTACCGGCAGCAGGATCCAGCCGTTGAAGCGACGGGTGACGCAGGTCATGAAGCAACTGATGATCAGGCTCACCAGCGAGGCGACGTTGAGCATGCTCAGGTTTTGACCGGAATGGGTCACCATTACTTCGCTGGCAACAGATGCACCATGGGCTACCAGTGCCAGTCCCACGCAAGCGAACAGGGGGGTGTACCCGACTTGTTTGGCATTGAGCAGCAGGTGCAGTGAGGCGATGATGGCCAGCAGATAAAACGCCAGGGCCAGAACAGAGATCACGATCATAACCAGGTCGTTGTTACACAAGCATTTAGGGATATAAGAGGAGCAGTATACCTTGCACAAGATGTGCTCGCCAGTTGTGCAATGGCCGATCCGCCCATATATAGGGACGAAGCATAGATGAGCGACGGTGCGGTGAATAATCGTCCTCGCGGCTGCTCTGGGTTATAATGCCCCCTATTTATTACGCCAAGAACCGGAATGCGTCATGTTTGAGAATTTGACTGAACGACTCTCGCGCACCTTGCGCAATGTCAGTGGCCGTGGTCGGCTGACCGAAGAGAACATCAAAGAGACCCTGCGCGAAGTCCGCATGGCGCTGCTTGAGGCGGACGTCGCCCTGCCGGTCGTGCGTGATTTCGTGGCGCGCGTCAAGGAGCGTGCCGTCGGGCAGGAAGTGGCCAAATCCCTGAGCCCGGGTCAGGCATTCATCAAGATAGTGCACGGCGAGCTGGTCACCGTGATGGGGGAGGCCAATGAACAGCTCAATCTGGCTGCCCAGCCGCCCGCCATTATCCTGATGGCCGGTTTGCAGGGGGCCGGTAAGACCACCACGGTCGGCAAACTGGCCAAACTGCTCAAAGAGCGCAACAAGAAGAAGGTGTTGGTGGTCAGTGCCGACGTCTATCGCCCTGCGGCGATCAAACAGCTGGAGACCCTGGCGGGTGACATCGGCGTCGACTTCTTCCCGAGCGATGCAAGCCAGAAGCCGGTTGCCATCGCGACTGCCGCTATCGATCAGGCGCGCAAGAAATTCTATGACGTGGTGATCGTCGATACCGCCGGCCGTCTGCATGTTGATAGCGAAATGATGGCCGAGATCCAGGATCTGCATGCCACCATCAAGCCGGTCGAGACCCTGTTCGTGGTGGATGCCATGACAGGTCAGGATGCCGCCAACACCGCCAAGGCGTTCAACGAAGCGCTGCCGCTCACCGGTGTCATCCTTACCAAGGCGGACGGCGATGCCCGCGGTGGTGCCGCCCTGTCGGTGCGCCACATCACCGGTAAACCGGTCAAGTTCATCGGTATGGGCGAGAAGACCGATGCGCTGGAGCCGTTCCACCCTGATCGCCTCGCCTCTCGCATCCTCGGCATGGGCGATGTGCTCTCTCTGATCGAAGAGGTGGAGCGTAACGTCGATAAAGAGAAAGCGGCCAAGCTGGCCAGCAAGGTCAAGAGCGGTAAAGGCTTCGATCTCGAGGACTTCCGCGAGCAGTTGGCCCAGATGCGCAACATGGGCGGCATGATGGGCATGCTCGACAAGCTGCCGGGCATGTCCGGCCTGCCGGACAACATCAAGGATCAGATGGATGACAAACTCACCGTGCGGATGGAGGCCATCATCAGCTCCATGACGCCGAAAGAGCGTGCCCATCCCGACCTCATCAAGGGCTCTCGCAAGCGTCGCATCGCTGCAGGTTCCGGCATGCAGGTGCAGGACGTGAACAAGCTGCTCAAGCAGTTCACCGAGATGCAGCGTATGATGAAGAAGATGTCCGGCAAGGGCGGCATGCGCAAAATGATGAGCCAGATGAAGAACATGCTGCCACCGGGATTTGGTGGCGGTCGCGGTCCGTTCTGATTATCCGGAGTTAGGTATTGAGCGAGGGTCTGCGAGTTGCAGGCCCTTTTCATTGCAGCCCTGCGCAAAAAATGGCTGGCTTGGTTGCAATTATTACGAATCCAAGTAGAATTATGCGGCTTATTTTAAGCTAGGGTCCGCGTGTTTGCGGGCCTTGTTCATTAGATGTTAATGAGGACGATATGGTAACCATTCGTTTACAACGTGGTGGCGCGAAAAAGCGTCCGTTCTACCAGGTAGTAGTTGCTGACAGCCGTAACGCCCGCGACGGTCGTTTCATCGAGCGCGTTGGTTTCTTCAACCCGGTTGCTTCTGGTCAGGCTGAAAAGCTGAACCTGGACCTGGCTCGTATCGAGCATTGGGTTGCTACTGGTGCCGCTGTTTCTGAGCGCGTTGCCAAGCTGATCAAAGACGCTGCCAAAGCTGCTTAATCAGCCAAACGGTAAGGAGTTAAGGTGGAAAAACCTGTAGTTCTGGGCACCCTGGGGACCGTTTACGGCATCAAGGGCTGGCTTAAAGTGAACTCCTTCACCGATGTTGCCGAAGCGATTTTCGATTACAACCCCTGGCTGATTAATCAGAACGGGGCGTGGCGTGAAATTCGGGTTTCATCCTGGAAACGTCACAACAAGGGTCTGATCTGCAAACTCGATGGTATCGATGTGCGCGAAGATGCCCTGGCATTGACCAATGTCGAGATCGGCGTACCCGCTGATCTATTGCCTGCGTTGCCTGAGGGCGAGTTCTACTGGCGTGACCTGATTGGTTGCTCGGTAGTGACCACCAAGGGATATGACCTGGGCAAGGTGACCGAATTGATGGAAACCGGCTCCAACGATGTGTTGGTGGTTGAGGCCAATGTAAAAGATGCCTTTGGTGCAAAGGAGCGGTTGATTCCGTTCCTGGAAGAGCAGGTGATCAAGAACATTGATCTGACTGCTCGAACAATCGAAGTTGATTGGGATCCTGGTTTCTAGTTTCCCGCGCTAACACGGGTGCCGGAGGTTTCTTATGTGGATTGGGGTGATTAGCCTCTTCCCTGAAATGTTCCGAGCCATTACCGAGCACGGGGTAACGGGTCGGGCCGTCAAGAGTGGCCTGCTGCAGATTGAGTGCTGGAACCCCCGGGACTTTACCCACGACAAACACCGTACGGTCGATGATCGTCCTTATGGTGGTGGGCCCGGCATGTTAATGATGGTTCAGCCGCTGCGTGACGCGATTCATGCAGCCAAGCAAGCGGCGGGAGACGGGGCGAAAGTCATCTATCTCTCCCCTCAGGGACGCAAGCTGACTCAAGCGGGCGTAACCGAGTTGGCGACGAATCAGAAACTGATTCTGGTAGCCGGTCGATACGAAGGTATCGATGAACGCGTGATACAAACCGAAGTCGACGAAGAGTGGTCTATCGGGGATTACGTGTTAAGTGGTGGCGAGTTGCCTGCCATGACCCTGATCGATGCGGTTTCGCGTCTGGTTCCAGGAGTCTTGGGTGATCAGGCCAGTGCTGAGCAGGACTCCTTTACGGATGGCTTGCTGGATCATCCCCACTACACTCGGCCGGAGGTGTTGGATGGATTGGCGGTGCCCGAGGCGCTGACAAGCGGCAATCACGAAGTGATTCGGCGCTGGCGTCTCAAGCAATCGCTCGGACGAACCTGGCAAAGAAGGCCGGAACTTATTAACAACCTAGCTCTGACTGACGAGCAAGAATCACTTCTTGCCGAGTATGTCCGCGAAGTGCGTGACAGCGTTAAGTAGAGTTTTCAGTTTATCCTAGGTAAGGAAAGACAATGAGCAAGATTATTCAGCAGCTTGAACAAGAGCAAATGCGTACCGACATCCCGGCTTTTGCCCAGGGCGACACCGTACGTGTTCAAGTTCGTGTTAAAGAAGGTGGTAAAGAGCGTCTGCAGGCTTTCGAAGGCATCGTTATTGCCAAGCGTAACCGCGGTCTGCACTCTGCTTTCACCGTTCGCAAGATCTCCAACGGCGAAGGTGTTGAGCGTGTATTCCAGACTCACTCTCCGCTGATCCACAGTGTAGAACTGAAGCGTCGTGGTGATGTTCGCCGCGCCAAACTGTACTACCTGCGCAACCTGTCCGGCAAAGCTGCTCGTATCAAAGAGAAGCTCAACTAATTCGATTCGAATTGGTGTCGGTATGTCGGCAAATAGCTCGACAGGTAGTGAAAAGGCTCGCCAATGGCGAGCCTTTTTTGTATCCGTCTATTGGCTCTCTGGTTGCCGTTACTGGATGACCCGTACCACCGAGTTGTCACGCCCGAAAGGGCCAGGCACATAGTCGTCCGCAGCCCAGTCATTCTCGTAGAGGGTTTCCCCTGCCGGAGTGATGAGCTGGTAGCAGTATTCGAAGTACCCCGGGCCGTCGGTCGGTAGATTGAGGGTGGCTTTGAACTCGCCGCTCTTCATGCGTTTAAGCTCGACCGGTTGCCACTGGGTAAACTCGCCGATCAGCATCACCTGTTCCGCCCCTGCAGCCGCCTCTTTCTCTACTGCAAAGGTCACCTTGACCTCGGGCTTGGACTTTAAAAACTGTTTGATCAGTGGCATGACGCCTCCTTGTCTGTGAGTTAAAAATGGCTCCTGTCTATTTTTATACCACCATATGACAAAGATGTTGATAAGGCAGATCAAGTCGGCAAGGCAAAATAGCGTTGCAGCAAACTGTGGGTAAAGTCGATCTTGAGATAGAAGCCGCGGGGCAGGGTCATGATGGGTTGACCATCGCGGCCGATGGCGCGAGTCAGCGCCTTGTTGTTGGCCGCCTTGGGCCGCAGTTGCATCACCTGGCCGTGGCGTGCGCTGATCTGCTCCACTTCTCCCAGCACTATCATGTCCATTAGCTCCTCCCAGTCCTGACGCAGTAGCCGATCTTCCTCTTCATTCGGGCTCCACATCAGCGGCATGCCGACTCGCCGCTCGCCAACCGGGATCTCCCGACTGCCTTCCACCGGGATCCAGAGCACCCGGGAGAGCTTGTTGCGTACGTTGGACTCCTCCCAGCGCTGGCCGCTGACGCCGATCAGCGGGGCGACGCAGACGAAGGTGGTCTCCAGCGGTTTGCCTTGAGGATCCACGGGGATCGTCTTGAGTTCGATCCCCAGCTCCGGGAAGTCCTGCTCCGGCTTGCTCCCTGCGCTGGCTCCCAGTTGCAGCTCGATCAACTGACCGACCCACCCCTTGTCACGGCGCAGGTCTTTGGGCACCGCAACACCAGCCTCGGCGGCCAGCTGTGCCAGCGTGAAGCCGGCCATGGCATAGGCGCGGCTCAATAACTCCTGCTCGGATTGGGGATTGCTTGGCATAGTTGGCTCCATCTTGCTCGCCATATTCTAACAGGGGAGGATCCCGAGAAGGATCGCTGTTTTTATAACCGATCCTGAGTGGATAAGATCAAATGCAGAGAATTTGGGGGCTATCAGTTCATCATTATGATTTTAAAGGGTTTTGTCTGTTTTATCGAGCAGTAAGCCAGGTCTGCTTTGACCTCGAAATAGTTGTCCAAGGGTTTGTGCATGATGTTACACACAGTTATCCACAGAAATCTTGGATAAGTGGATGAAAGTGATTGGAGTCGCTGATATGTTACAAAAAATTGTGAATGCCACCCCATTTTTACAGGGTAAACGGGGTAGATATTGTGCCACTCCTGTGGATAATTTCGCCGCGGTGGATCTTTGAGCAGTTGAACTTGTTCACAATCCGGATCATGGATCTGACTCTTGGGGGAACATGGATCTAGATCCAGTTGCCTTATCTCAAGTTTATAAAAAATAATGATTTTTTATATTTTATGTCGCGTGGTGATACGGAGGGGCACTTTTCGCGTACAGTTAAAAAGTACTGTATATACCCGTTTGCTAACAGCTTTATGCACAGCCTGGGTGGGCAACTTGGGGGCGCGGATCCTTGGATTTGTTTATAAGTATGTTTGAAATCGAAAGTTATTCATGAAACAGGGGATTCACTCCTTGTTTGCTGCCACGGAGTGAATGTGGAACAATCTCCTTATAGATTCAGCCTTTATAAGGTGATCACGTGATTGATGGCGACGGATTTCGTCCCAATGTCGGTATCGTGATCTGTAACCGTGAAGGACAAGTGTTGTGGGCTAAACGCTATGGGCAGCACTCCTGGCAGTTTCCGCAGGGGGGGGTTGATGATGGTGAAACGCCAGAGCAGGCCATGTATCGAGAGCTGTATGAGGAGATTGGCCTCAAGCCCGAAGATGTGACCATTATGGCCACCAGTCGTAACTGGCTAAAGTACCGTTTACCCAAACGTCTTGTCCGCTGGGACAGTTCACCGGTCTGTATTGGCCAAAAACAAAAATGGTTCCTGTTACAGCTGAATTCGGGCAAGGAGTCGCGGATCCAGTTCGGCTGTCATGGCCATCCCGAATTTGACGACTGGCGTTGGGTCAGCTTCTGGTACCCGGTGCGTCAGGTCGTCTCATTCAAGCGGGAGGTTTACCGCCGGGTCATGAAAGAGTTTGCCCCGCTGGCGATGCCAGTGCCGGCAGTGCAGGTCAACAAGAAGGATGGGCGACGCAATCGCGTCCGTTAAGGAGCACAGATTAGTTGTTAACGGAACTGAGACGTATCGTCGAGAGCATGGCCGAGGCCAATACCCTCGAGCAGGCCTTGCAAGCATTGGTGAGCCAGACCCGGCACGCCATGGCAGTGGACTGCTGCTCCGTCTATGTCTCGGAACCCGAGGTGCGCCGCTATCGCCTGGCGGCTACCGACGGCTTGGCCCCGTCCGCAGTCGGCAAGGTGACCCTGCCCTACGAGCAGGGCATCGTCGGTCTGGTGGGTCAGCGGGAAGAGCTGATCAACCTGGCTGATGCCCCCGCGCATCCCAGTTTCAAATTCCTGCCCGATGTGGCCGAAGAGGCATTTCGCTCCTTCCTAGGCGCACCCATCATGCACCAGCGTCAGGTGGTCGGCATTCTGGTGGTGCAGCAGAAGGAGAGCCGCCGCTTCGATGAGGGGGAAGAGTCCTTCATGGTCACCCTGGCGGCCCAGCTGGCGGCGCGGATCGCTCAGGCGCAAGCCAAGGGGTGGTTGCAGAAGACCGACTGGAGCAAGCCGCTGCGCGGTATTGCCGGTGCCAGCGGCATTGCCATGGCTAAGGCCTGGGTGTGGCGGCCCCGCAAGGCGCTCTCGTCCATTACCCCGCGCAAGGATGAAGACCATGCCAGCCAGCTGGCGCGGCTGGAGCTGGCGGTTGAGGAAGTGCGTCACGACTTGGAGAGTCTGGCGCTGCGTTTTCGCGAGAGCTACAGCCAGGATTCGGTGGCGATTTTCGATATCTACCTCCATCTGCTGAACGATCCAGGCTATATCAAGCCCATTCGCAACAAGGTGAGCAAGGAGCACTGGACTGCGGTATCTGCGGTCAAGCTGATCAGCGATCGCTTGATCGAGCAGTTCAAGGGGATGAAGGATCCCTACCTGCAGGAGCGCTCCACCGACGTGAAGGATATTGCCCAGCGGCTGATCAGCCGACTGGTGCAGAATGAACCGGAACATATCTCCATCGGTGAGCCGGTGGTGCTGGTTGCCGATGAGGTGACCGCCACCATTCTGGCAGAAGTACCTCGCGAGTATCTGACCGGGGTGGTATCGCTCAAGGGGGGGACTAACTCCCACGCGGCTATTCTGGCCCGTGCCATGGGGGTTGCCGCCATCATGGGGGTGGATCTGCCTCTTGGCGACATCGGCGGTCGCATGCTGGTCGTCGATGGCTACAGCGGCGATCTCTTCATCGAGCCCAATCAGGTGATCCTGACCGAGTATCGTCAGCTGCTGAGCGAAGAGCGGGCGCTCGATACCCTGGTGCGCAGCGTCGACAACCTGCCATCCGAGACGGCCGACGGCACCAAGGTCTCCCTGTTGCTCAACGCCGGTCTCAGCGCCGATACCGAGATCTCCCTCAACCAGCTGGCGGACGGGGTCGGGCTCTATCGCACCGAGATCCCCTTTATGCTGCAGGAGAGCTTCCCCTCCGAGTGGGAGCAGACTGCCCGCTATCGCGGCATTCTGGAGACCTACCGCAACCGGCCGGTCTGCATGCGGACGCTGGATGTGGGCGGCGACAAGCCGTTACCCTATTTCCCCATCGTCGAGGAAAATCCCTTCCTTGGCTGGCGGGGGATTCGGATCACCCTGGATCACCCCGAACTGTTTCTGGTGCAGCTCAAGGCGATGCTGAGGGCCAGTGAAGGGCTGGACAATCTGGCCATCATGCTGCCGATGATCAGCAGCGTCAGCGAAATCAAGGCCTCCCGTCGTCTGCTGGATCAGGCGTGGCGGGAAGTGTCGGAAGAGGCGGCGAGCCGCGATGCGGTGATCCGCTACCCCAGCCTCGGGGTGATGATCGAGGTGCCCTCAGCCCTCTTTATCTTGCCGGAGATGGCGCCGCTCATCGATTTCTGGTCGGTGGGCAGTAACGACCTGACCCAGTACCTGCTGGCGGTAGATCGCAACAATTCCCGGGTTGCCAACATCTATGATGCCTTCCATCCTGCGGTGATCCGCGCCCTGCAACAGCTGGTTGATGCTTCCCACCGTTACCAGAAGCCGGTGTCGGTCTGTGGCGAACTGGCCGGTGATCCGGTCGGTGTGCTGCTGCTGCTGGCCATGGGCTATCGCCGCTTCAGTATGAATACCCACAACATCGCCCGGATCAAGTACGTGCTGCGTCAATCCACCCTGAGCGAGTTGACCGAACTGATGGCCGATGGCCTCAAACATGACAATCCCCACGTGCTGCGCGGCCTGTTTGCCCGCTATCTGGAGGAGCATGGTTTGGGCGGTTTGCTGCGAGCCGGTCATAAATCGAAACAGAGTGATTGATAATCATGCCTTGTCCCTGCTGACGAATGATCGGAAAATGCGGCTTTTATTTTGACTGGGGCCGCATATGCAGCACGATGGATATTGGGTTTTCTCGCAGATTGATCCCGTAGCATTCAGTTTGGGACCACTATCGGTACGCTGGTATGGTCTCATGTACCTGTTCGGTTTCGCGTTTGCCATGTGGCTTGCCGGCCGTCGCGCCGATGCACCGAACAGCGGCTGGACCCGCAACGAGGTATCGGATCTGCTGTTCTACGGTTTCCTCGGGGTGATCCTCGGTGGCCGTGTCGGTTACGTGCTGTTCTACAACTTCGATCTCTTCCTCGCGGATCCCACCTACCTGTTCAAGATCTGGACCGGCGGTATGTCGTTCCACGGTGGGCTGATCGGGGTGATCACCGCGATGATCTGGTTTGCCCACAAGACCAAGCGCCACTTCTTCACCGTGGCCGACTTTGTGGCACCGCTCATTCCGTTCGGTCTCGGCGTTGGCCGGATTGGCAACTTCCTCAACGGCGAGCTGTGGGGCCGGGTCACCGATGTGCCTTGGGCCATCATCTTCCCGGAGGCTGGCCCCGAGCCGCGTCATCCCTCCCAGCTTTACCAGTTCGCGCTTGAAGGGGTGGTGCTGTTCATCATCCTCAACCTGTTCTGGCGCAAGAATCCGCCGCGCGGCGCCATCTCCGGCATGTTCCTGCTGTTCTACGGCCTGTTCCGCTTCCTGGTGGAGTTTGTGCGCCAGCCGGATAGCCAGCTCGGTCTCTACTTCCAGGAGATCAGCATGGGCCAGATCCTCTCCACCCCGATGATTATCGCCGGTGCCCTGATGATCTGGGCCGCTTACAAGCGTCCGCAGTTGTTCGGTAATGCCATTAAGGAGGCGAAATAATGCGAGCTTATCTCGACCTGATGCAGAAAATCCTCGATGAGGGCACCGTCAAGTCAGACCGTACCGGCACCGGTACTGTCTCCCTGTTCGGCCATCAGATGCGCTTCAATCTGGCGGAAGGTTTCCCGCTGGTGACCACCAAGAAGTGCCACCTGCGCTCCATCATTCACGAGCTGCTCTGGTTCCTCAATGGGGATACCAATACCGCCTATCTGAAGGAAAATGGCGTCAGCATCTGGGATGAGTGGGCCGACGAGAATGGCGATCTGGGGCCGGTTTACGGCGCGCAGTGGCGCTCCTGGCCTGCGGCTGACGGGTCTGTCATCGACCAGATCCAGAAGGCGGTGGATGACATCAAGCACAACCCGGATTCGCGCCGCATCATAGTATCCGCCTGGAACGTGGGCGAATTGGACAAGATGGCGCTGGCTCCCTGCCACGCCTTCTTCCAGTTCTATGTGGCGGACGGCAAGCTCTCCTGCCAGCTCTACCAGCGCAGCTGTGATGTGTTCCTCGGCTTGCCGTTCAACATTGCCAGCTACGCCCTGCTGACCCACATGATGGCCCAGCAGTGCGATCTGGAAGTGGGTGACTTCGTCTGGACTGGCGGTGATGTGCATCTCTACTCCAACCACATGGAGCAGACTGCGCTGCAGCTCTCCCGCGAGCCGCGCCCGCTGCCGACCCTGGTGATCAAGCGCAAACCTGACTCCATCTTCGACTACAAGTTCGAGGATTTCGAGATCGAGGGTTATGACCCCCACCCTGGCATCAAGGCGCCCGTCGCCATCTGATGGCAAGGCGCCTTAGGGCGCCTTTTTTATGCAGTTAAATAATTGAAAATTCATTTTATTGATTAATAAGACGGTAGCCAGAGACGAGGAAAAACCTGCTTATAGCAGGTATGTTCTATTTTGCCTTCGGTTTTTTCGTTGTATTGAGCAGCAAGAAACGATTTTCCATTGGTTGTTGCAGGAGATAGACTCAAACCAAAGTAATACGGTGGAAAATTTAACCATGAGTGACGTAATCAAAAAGTTCCTGAAGCTGGAGGCCGCCTCCGGAATTATTCTGATCATGGCTGCCATGCTGGCAATGATTTTAGCCAATACCGCGCTGGCTGGCGGGTATCAGGCGTTTCTCGACACGCCGGTGCAGGTGCGCATCGCGGCTCTCGACATCAACAAGCCGCTGCTGCTCTGGATCAACGATGGCTTTATGGCGATCTTCTTCCTGCTGGTTGGCCTGGAAGTGAAGCGAGAGATGCTGGAAGGGGCGCTCTCGACCCGGGTTCAGGCGACCTTCCCGGCTATCGCTGCGGTGGGCGGCATGCTGGCCCCAGCCTTGATCTACGCCTTTTTCAACTATTCGGATGAAGTGGCGCGTGCTGGCTGGGCAATTCCGGCTGCGACCGATATCGCCTTTGCCCTCGGGGTGATGGCGCTGCTCGGCAAGCGGGTACCGGTGAGCCTCAAGGTATTCCTGTTGGCGCTGGCCATCATGGATGACCTCGGCGTCATCATCATCATCGCGCTTTTTTATACCCAGCAGTTGTCGCTGGAGGCGCTGGCCATCGGTATTCTGGCAACCCTCACTCTGCTTTGGATGAATCGCCGTGGTGAGGACAGGATCAGCCTTTACATGCTGGTCGGTCTTGTGCTCTGGGTTGCGGTGCTCAAGTCTGGCGTCCATGCGACCCTGGCGGGTGTAGTGGTGGGCTTTATGGTTCCGCTTAACGGCAAGCGTTACGCCTCGCCGCTCAAGTATCTGGAGCATCAACTGCACCCCTGGAGTGCCTATCTGATCCTGCCTCTGTTTGCCTTTGCCAACGCAGGGGTATCGCTGGAAGGGATTGGTCTCTCCTCCCTGCTGAGTCCGGTACCTATGGGGATCATGCTGGGGCTGTTTATCGGCAAGCCGCTCGGGGTGTTCACCATCAGCTGGCTGTCGGTCAAGCTGGGCATCGCCCAGTTGCCGCCCGGGGTCAACTTCAAGCAGATTTTTGCGGTCAGCATCCTCTGTGGCATCGGGTTCACCATGTCGATGTTTATCGCGTCGCTCGCCTTCGAGCACGGTGGGCTGGATTACGGCAGCTACTCTCGCCTCGGGATCCTGGTGGGCTCCACCATGGCGGCGGTAGTCGGCTATCTGGCCTTGCGCATGGCCCTTCCCAAGGGTGAAGGGGAACAGAGTACGGAGGGACTATGAAGCTGCATACAGGGTTGTTGATGCTGTTGTTGAGCCCCGCGGCATGGGCCGGCGGGCTGGAGGATTGCAAGCAGGACGCCGCCTCGGCGAACTGCTCTGCCTATCTGAACGGAGTGGTAGACAGTGCCCTGCTGCTGGGGGACAAGCAGGCCAAGGCGCGCTTTGGCGAAACCTTCTCCGAGCGGGCGCTAAGCAGCCGGGCTGGCGAGATGGTCAAGCGCTCCAACAAGCGTTATTGCGCTGACCGGATGCCGGACAAGGCACGCCTCAAGGCCACTCTGATGGAGCAGTTTGGCGCGAACAAGGTTGACTCGGTTAGCGACATGTATGACATTCTGGCGGTTGAACTCAGCTGCTACCGGAGTCCGCCTCAAGCGGGAACCCC
The DNA here is from genome assembly GCF_049174455.1 of Aeromonas sp. 601027. Lineage (NCBI taxonomy): Bacteria > Pseudomonadati > Pseudomonadota > Gammaproteobacteria > Aeromonadales > Aeromonadaceae > Aeromonas > Aeromonas sp. 601027. Next base: position 111,565 of record NZ_JAAKTN010000008.1, read on the forward strand.
ATCGGATGTCACACCTTAACTACAACCATCTCTACTATTTCTGGATGACTCAGAAGAAGGGCTCCGTTACCCAGGCAGCGGAAGCCCTTTTTTTGACCCCGCAAACCGTCACCGGTCAGATCAAGCTGCTGGAGCAGCGCCTCGGGGGCAAGCTGCTCAAACGCAAGGGGCGCTCTCTTGAGGCGACCGAGCTGGGCCAGCTGGTGTTTCGCTATGCCGACAAGATGTTCAGCCTCTCCTACGAGATGCTCGATATCGTCAACTACCGCAAGGAGAGCCAGATCCTGTTCGACGTCGGCATCGCCGATGCCCTCTCTAAGCGCCTTGCCAGCCGCGTGCTGCTCTCTGTCATCCCCAATGATGGTTCCATCCATCTGCGCTGTTTCGAATCGACCCACGAACTGCTGCTGGAGCAGCTGAGCGAGCACAAGCTCGATATGATCCTCTCCGACTGTCCGGTGGACTCCAGCCAACATGCGGGGCTGCTCTCCAAACGGCTGGGCGGCTGTGGCGTCAGCTTCTTCTGCAAGGCGCCGCTGCCTGAAAAGCCCTTTCCCGCCTGTCTGGAGGAGCGCAAGCTGCTGATCCCCGGTCGCCGTACTGCCATGGGGCGTCAGCTGACCCAGTGGTTCGAGCAGCAGGGGGTTTCTCCCAGCATTCTTGGCGAGTTTGATGATGCCGCCTTGATGAAGGCGTTTGGCTTCTTCAATCAGGGGATTTTCATGGCTCCCACCATCTATCGGGAGGAGATCCTTGAGGGGGAGGGGGTGATGCTGATCGGGGAAACTCAGGATCTGATGGAGGAGTATTACGTCATCTTCGCCGAGCGGATGATCCAGCATCCGGCGGTGAAGCGGGTCTGTGAGAGCGATTTTACCTTTCTCTTTTCCGGCCAGGAGAACTTCTCCGCTATCCAGCCGGCCACCCTGTCGTTTTAAAACGACCCGTCACCACGTATCATCGGCGATCAGTGGTAGAGGAGAGATGTGATGCAACTTGAAGAGATGGAAGCCAATGCGAGTAAAGCGGTGGCCTTGCTCAAGGCGCTGGCCAACGAACGGCGGCTGTTTATTCTGTGCCAGTTGCTGGAGCGGGAGCTGTCGGTGGGGGAGCTCAACGAGCGATTGGGATTGAGTCAGTCGGCTTTGTCACAGCATCTTGCGCTGTTGCGGCGGGATGAGCTGGTGACGACGCGCAAAGAGGCCCAGACGGTCTACTATTCGCTGCGCAGCCATGAGGTGCGTGAAATGATCAGTTTGCTGCATCGACTTTATTGCAGCGCAGATAAATAAAAAACCGGCACTAAGGCCGGTTTTTTCAGCTTTGATCAGCAGAAGCTGATTAAGCCATAGCTTTGATCTGGGCAGACAGGCGGCTCTTGTGACGAGCAGCTTTGTTCTTGTGGATCAGGCCTTTGGTCGCCATACGATCCATGATCGGCTGAGCAACAGCGAAAGCGGCAGTCGCAGCAGCTTTGTCGCCAGAGGCGATAGCAGCAATGACTTTCTTCAGGTAGGTACGGGTCATGGAACGACGGCTGGCGTTGTGCTGACGGCGTTTTTCTGACTGAAGAGCGCGCTTCTTAGCAGATTTGATGTTAGCCAAGGTAAAACTCCTAAAACTGTCTTAGCGAGTGTATTGAAAAGGCCCGGAAATATGCCCTTCCAACCACATATTGTCAAATGATTTGTGCAAATAAACACCGCCTCCCGGTGGTGTGTCAGTAGGGAGACGGTTAAACTGTCGGCCGATTCTAGCAGCATTCTTTTCATTCTGACAGTTCCAGAGGCCTCGTCTTGAGTAAGAAATTGATCAAATCCGGCATGATAGTGTCCGGAATGACGCTGGCATCCCGCGTAATGGGCTTGGTTCGCGATGTGGTCATCGCAAATCTGCTCGGTGCCGGGGTGGCCGCCGACGTCTTCTTTTTTGCCAATCGCATTCCCAACTTTCTGCGTCGTCTGTTCGCCGAAGGTGCCTTCAACCAGGCCTTTGTTCCCGTGATGACGGAGTACAAGAAAAATGGCGACGAGGGGGAAGTGCGTGAATTGCTGGCGGCGGTTGCGGGCACGCTGGGGGGCATAGTGACTGTGGTCACCCTGCTTGGTGTGCTGGGGTCGGGTGTACTGACCGCGCTGTTTGGCTGGGGCTGGTTCTGGGACTGGCTGCATGGCGGCCCTGCGGCCGAGAAGTTCGAGCTCGCCAGTCTGATGCTCAAAATCACCTTCCCCTACCTCTGGTTTATCACTTTTACCGCCATGGCGGGGGCCATCCTCAACACCTTCGGCCGCTTTGCGGTCTCGTCGTTTACGCCGGTGTTTCTCAACATCACCATGATTGCGGCGGCCTGGTGGATTGCACCGCTGATGGACAAACCGGAGATCTCGCTGGCGATTGGTGTCTTTTTGGGCGGTTTGGTGCAGTTTCTGTTCCAGTACCCCTTTTTGCGCCAAATCAACATGCTGGTATGGCCCAAGTGGGGATGGAATCACCCGGGGGTGGTGAAGATCCGCACCCTGATGATCCCGGCCCTGTTCGGGGTCTCGGTCAGCCAGATCAACCTGCTGGTCAACACCATGCTGGCTTCCTTCCTGGCGACTGGTGCCATCAGCTATCTCTACTACTCGGATCGCCTGCTGGAGTTCCCCCTCGGGCTGTTTGCGGTGGCCATCAGTACCGTGATCCTGCCAGCGCTGGCCAAGAAGCATGTGGATGCCGATCCGGCGGACTTCTCCCGCACCATGGATTGGGGCGTGCGGATGGTGATGCTGCTCGGCCTGCCCGCCATGATAGGCATTGCGGTGATGCGCGAGCCCATTTTGCGAGTGCTGTTCATGCGCGGCGAATTTGGCCTGCATGAAGTGAGCATGTCGAGCGCCAGCCTGCTGGCCTCCACTACCGGTCTGCTCTCCCTGATGCTGATCAAGGTGCTGGCGCCCGGTTACTACGCCCGTCAGGACACCAAGACGCCGGTGCGGATCGGGGTGATGTCGATGATTGCCAACATGGTCTGCAACCTCATCTTCATCTACCCGCTCGGTTACGTGGGGTTGGCGCTCTCGACCGCCTGTTCGGGTACCCTGAATGCGGCTTTGCTGTTCAAGGGGTTGTATCAGCAGAGCGTCTATCGTCCTTCCCGCCATACCGGCGTGTTCTGCCTCAAGCTGCTGGTCGCCAGCGTGCTGATGGGGGGCGTGCTCGCCTATCTGTCGCCGGATCTGACCCAGTGGGGGGCATGGAACATGGGTAAGGCCAGTTTGCAGCTGACCATGCTGCTGTCGCTGGGGGCTGCGGTCTATGCCGTAGTGTTGCTACTGCTGGGCATTCGGCCGCGTCACCTTAAATCGGGGCAGCAGTAGTCGTGATCCTGCGGTGCCATGGGGATAGTGCCTCATGGCGCCGCAGATGGGCGGGCTTGGGCCCGGATAGTTGAAATCAGGCTATGAGGGCTGACCCTGCCTGCTGCCTGATATATAATCCGCCGATTTCCATGGCAGCAACGCACAAGGCACTGATGGAGCTTATTCGCGGCATTCACAATCTCAAGCCCCGTCACCGGGGATGTGTATTAACCATTGGCAACTTTGATGGGGTTCATCAGGGGCACCATGCGGTATTGGCACGTCTCAAGGAGAAAGCGGCCCAGCTGGGATTGCCCGCCTGCGTCATGCTGTTCGAACCGCAGCCGCTGGAGCTGTTTGCCGGCACGGCAGCGCCCGCCCGGCTGAGCCGGTTGCGGGAAAAGTACGAAGCGCTGCAGGGGCTGCATATCGACCGCATGCTCTGCGTGCGCTTCAGCCACCGCTTTGCCGAGCAGGCGGCCTCGACCTTCATCGAGCAGTTGCTGGTGGAAAAGCTCGGGGTGCGCTACCTGGTGGTCGGCGACGATTTTCGCTTCGGCAAGGGGCGGGAAGGGGATTTCCACCTGCTGGAGGAGGCGGGTCATCGCTTCGGCTTCGAGGTGATCAGTACCCAGAGCTTCCAGCTTGAACGGCAGCGGGTCAGCAGCACCCTGGTGCGTGAAGCCCTCAAAGCGGGCCGGATGGCGGAAGTGGAGCTGATGCTTGGCCGCCCCTATACCATCAGCGGCCGGGTGGCCCACGGCGACAAGCTGGGGCGCACCATAGGTTTTCCCACTGCCAATCTGGCCCTCAAGCGCCAGGTGATCCCGGTCGGTGGCGTGTTTGCGGTGGAAGTGATATGTTCCGGCAAGACCTTCCCCGGTGTAGCCAATGTGGGTGTACGGCCGACCTTGAGCGGTACACAAGCCAGATTGGAAGTACATCTATTTGATTTTTCTGGTGATCTATATGGTCAGCAGGTCAAGGTGCTGCTTCGCCACAAGCTGCGCGCAGAGCAGAAGTTTGCCTCTTTCACTGCCTTGAAAGAGCAGATCGAACGAGATGCCCTGGCGGCCCGAGCCTGGTTCGGGCTGCCACAATTCAATTTACCCAGCACTCTTTTAGAAAAGAAGGGAACCCAGGACTGATGAGCGACTATAAACACACCCTGAATCTTCCGGAAACCGAGTTTCCGATGCGTGGCGATCTGGCCAAGCGCGAACCCAACATGCTGAAACGTTGGTACGATCAGGATCTCTACGGCGCTATTCGCCGCGCCAAAGCGGGCAAGCCTTCTTTCATTCTGCATGATGGCCCCCCCTATGCGAACGGCAACATTCACATCGGTCACTCGGTCAACAAGATCCTCAAAGACATCATCATCAAGTCCAAGGGCCTCTCCGGTTTCGATTCCCCCTATGTGCCGGGTTGGGATTGCCACGGTCTGCCTATCGAACTGAAAGTAGAAGGTATGGTCGGCAAGCCGGGCGAGAAGGTCTCCGCTGCCGAATTCCGCGCCGAGTGCCGCAAATACGCCAAAACCCAGATCGAAGCGCAGAAGACCGATTTCATCCGTCTGGGTGTGCTGGGCGACTGGGAACACCCCTACCTGACCATGGATTTTGGCACCGAAGCCAACATCATCCGCTCCATGGCCAACATCGTTGAAAACGGCCACCTGCACAAAGGCTCCAAGCCGGTGCACTGGTGTACCGATTGTGGCTCCGCGCTGGCTGAAGCCGAGGTTGAGTACTACGACAAGAACTCCCCCTCCATCGATGTGCGCTTCAAGGCCGCTGATGAGGCAACCGTTGCCGCCAAGTTTGACTGCGCCGAAGGCCACACCGGCAAGGGCCCGATCTCTGCGGTGATCTGGACCACCACTCCGTGGACCCTGCCAGCCAACCGTGCCATCGCCATGCACGCCGATCTGGATTACGCACTGGTGCAGGTTGAAGGGGAGCACCCCGAGCGTCTGATCCTGGCCGCAGAGCTGGTCAAGGATGTGATGGATCGCGCCGGTATCGAGAAGTTCCACAATCTGGGTTACGCCAAGGGCGCCGCGCTCGAGCTGCTGCGCTTCAACCACCCCTTCTACAGCTTCGACGTGCCGGTGGTACTGGGTGATCACGTCACCTTGGATGCCGGTACCGGTGCCGTTCACACCGCACCTGGCCACGGTCAGGAAGACTTCGTGGTCGGTCAGAAGTACGGTCTGGAAGTGGCCAACCCGGTTGGCAGCAACGGCGTCTATCTGCCGGATACCGAACTGTTTGCCGGCCAGCATGTGTTCAAGGCCAATGCCTCCGTGATCGAAGTGCTGACCGAACGCGGCGCCCTGCTGCACCACAAGGTGTTCAACCACTCCTATCCGCACTGCTGGCGTCACAAGACCCCGATCATCTTCCGTGCTACCCCGCAGTGGTTCATCAGCATGGAGCAGAAGGGTCTGCGCAAGCGCGCACTGGAGGAGATCGAGCGCATCGAGAAGGACGGTATTGCCCAGCAAGGCCAGAGCGGCTGGGTACCGGCCTGGGGTAAAAACCGCATTCAGGCGATGGTTGAGAACCGTCCTGACTGGTGTATCTCTCGTCAGCGTACCTGGGGTGTACCTATCTCCCTGTTCGTCCATAAAGAGACCCAGGAACTGCATCCGGAATCCGTGCGCCTGATGCATGAAGTAGCCAAGCGGGTCGAGCAGTCCGGCATTCAGGCATGGTGGGATCTGGACAAGGCTGAGCTGCTGGGTGCCGATGCCGACATGTACGACAAGGTGCCTGACACCCTCGACGTCTGGTTTGACTCCGGTTCTACCCACGCCTCCGTGGTCGATGCCCGTCCCGAGTTCAACGGCAAGCCGGCCGACATGTATCTGGAAGGTTCTGACCAGCACCGTGGCTGGTTCATGTCCTCCCTGATGATCGGTGTGGCCATGAAAGACAAGGCTCCCTACAACCAGGTGCTGACTCACGGCTTCACCGTGGATGGTCAGGGTCGCAAGATGTCCAAGTCCATCGGCAACGTGGTCAGCCCGCAAGACGTAATGAACAAGCTGGGTGCCGACATCCTGCGTCTGTGGGTAGCGAGCACTGACTACACCGGCGAGATGACTGTCTCCGACGAGATCCTCAAGCGCTCTGCCGATGCTTATCGTCGTATTCGCAACACTGCCCGCTTCCTGCTGGCCAACCTGAACGGCTTCAATCCGGCGACCGACATGGTGGCACCTGCCGACATGGTGGTGGTGGATCGCTGGGCTGTGGGTCGTGCCAAAGCGGTACAGGCCGAGATCATGGCGGCATTCGACGAGTACAACTTCCACGGTGTAACCCAGAAGCTGATGCAGTTCTGCTCCATCGAGATGGGCTCCTTCTATCTGGATGTCATCAAGGATCGTCAGTACACCGCCAAGGCTGACAGCCTGGCCCGTCGTTCTTGCCAGACCGCCCTCTATCACATCGCCGAGGCCATGGTGCGCTGGATGGCGCCGATCATGAGCTTCACCGCTGATGAAATCTGGGCCCTGCTGCCGGGTGAGCGCGGCGAGTTCGTCTTCACCGAAGAGTGGTACGACGGCCTGTTCGGGCTGGAAGCGGGTGAAACCCTCAACGACGAGTTCTGGGCCGAGATCCTCACAGTGCGCGGTGAAGTGAACAAGGCGCTGGAAGTGGCTCGTGGTGAGAAGCGCATCGGCGGCTCCCTGCAGGCCGAGCTGACCCTGTTCGCCAAGCCGGAGCTGGCTGCACGCCTGAATGCCCTGGCTGATGAGCTGCGCTTCGTGCTGCTCACCTCCAAAGCCAAGGTTGTGGAGGCTGACATTGCGCCGGAAGGCTCTGTGGCGACCGAGCGTGATGACCTGTGGTTGAGCGTGGCCCAGTCTGCTGCCGCCAAGTGCGACCGCTGCTGGCACCATGTAGAAGATGTGGGCACCATCGCGGGTCACGAAGAGATCTGTGGTCGCTGTGTGACCAACGTTGAGGGTGACGGCGAAACTCGTCAATTTGCCTGATGAACATGACTCAACATAAAAGCGGCCTGCGTTGGCTGTGGCTGGCAGTGCTGGCCTTTGTACTGGACCAGGCGAGCAAGCTCGCCGTGGTCAAGTTGCTGCCATTTGGTTACCCGGGGGTGGAGATCACCCCCTTCTTCAATCTGGTTCACGTCTACAACAAGGGGGCCGCATTCAGCTTTCTGGCTGATCAGGGGGGCTGGCAGCGCTGGTTCTTCGCGGTGCTGGCTTTTGCCATCTGTGGATTGCTGATCCACTGGCTGCGCAAGCAGTCGGTGACCCAGCGTTGGAGCGGTATCGCCTATTCACTCATCATCGGCGGCGCCCTCGGCAACGTCTTTGATCGACTGGTGTTGGGCCATGTGGTCGATTTCCTCGACTTCTACTGGCAGCGTGCGCACTGGCCGGCATTCAATCTGGCCGACAGCTTTATCTTTATCGGGGCCGCCATGATCGTGCTGGACGGTGTCCGTGGTGAGAAAAAGGAGCAGGCATGAGCCAGCAGATCACCGCTAACAGCAGCGTGCTGTTCCACTTCTCCATCAAGCTGGAAGATGGCTCGGTTGCCGACAGCACGGCGCTGCACGGCAAACCTGCCCGCCTGCGGATGGGCGATGGCAGCCTGACCCCCACCTTCGAGCAGTGTCTGCTGGGGCTGAGCGAAGGGGAGAGCAAGAGTTTTACTCTGGCGCCGGAAGAGGCCTTTGGTCTCTCCAATCCCGACAACATCTACCATCTCGACCGTGCCAAATTTGGCGCCGATGTGGAGCCAAAAGTCGGCACCATCATCCTGTTCGATCAGCCTAACGGCAGCGAGCTGCCGGGCATCATCCGGGCGGTAGCAGGGATGTCGGTCACAGTCGATTTCAACCACCCGCTGGCCGGTCATACCGTCACCTTCGAGGTGGAGATCCTGGGTGTTGATGATGAGGAGAAGGTGCATTAATGGATATTCTGCTTGCTAACCCTCGCGGTTTTTGCGCCGGTGTCGATCGCGCCATCAGCATTGTCGAGAGCGCGCTGGAGAAGTTCGGTGCCCCCATCTATGTCCGCCACGAAGTGGTGCATAACCGGTATGTGGTGAACAAGTTGAAAGATGCGGGCGCTGTCTTCGTCGAGGAGCTGGATGAGGTGCCTGACGACAGCATCGTCATCTTTTCTGCTCACGGCGTGGCCAAGACAGTGCGCGAGATGGCCAAGTCCCGCGCCCTCAAGGTATTCGATGCCACCTGTCCGCTGGTGACCAAGGTGCACATGGAGGTGCATCGTGCCAGCCGCAAGGGCTCCGAGGCTGTGCTCATCGGCCACGCCGGTCACCCCGAGGTGATCGGGACCATGGGGCAGTACGAGAATCGCGAAGGCGGCATGTATCTGGTGGAGACGCCTGAAGATGTGGCCAAGCTCAAGGTGAAGAATCCGGATGACCTCTGCTTCGTCACCCAGACTACCCTGAGCGTGGATGAGACCTCTGACGTGATCGATGCGCTGCGCAAGCACTTCCCCAAGATCCAGGGGCCGCGCAAGGATGACATCTGCTATGCCACCCAGAACCGTCAGGATGCGGTGCGGGAGATGGCGGGGCTGGTGGACGCCATGCTGGTGGTGGGGTCTCGCAACTCCTCCAACTCCAACCGTCTGCGCGAGCTGGCCGAGAAGGTGGGCGCCAGAGCCTATCTTATCGACGATGCGTCGATGATCGAGGCGAGCTGGCTAGAGGGTGTGAAGGCGATCGGCGTCACTGCCGGTGCGTCCGCTCCCGAGGTGCTGGTGCAGTCCGTGATTGCACGCCTGCGGGAGTTGGGTGGCAAGGTCGTCGCCGAGCATCCTGGCCGTGAAGAGAACGTGGTGTTTGAGGTACCACCCGAGCTGCGGATCCTCTGATCCCTCTCATCTCGCTAGATGTCGGTTTATTGCCAAAGCCACCTCGTTGAGGTGGCTTTTTTGGTCCCAACGAGTCCTTTGTGCATGTTCGCAACCAGATCGCAGCAAAAATTGATGATGTAGCTCGAACTTTTGCATTGCCGGGATTGAAACCCCAAGTGCCCGGCATAGACTGCCAGCAAGCCCTTATTCTGGCTTAGCACACATGGAGTGTGTCTGTCCTCCTGGAACAAATCAGAGCGAAACAGGATGTTTTTGCGTTCAGGTTTTAGCCTTATCGAGCTTATGGTCACCATAGCGCTCGTCTCTTTGTTACTCACGTTGGGGGTTCCTTCCTTCAACGCTTTGCTGCGCACTATTTCTCTCAATACTCAGGCTAACAACTTTGTTGCGGCCATCAACCTTGCCCGCTCAGAAGCCATTCGCCGCAACACGGTAGTGACCCTCTCCGCCTCTGCCGATAACCTGACCCAGCATCACTGGGAGGCTGGCTGGCAGATCTGGGTCGATGGCAACGGTAACGGCATACTGGATAATGGTGAGTTGTTGCGAGGCTTTCCCGATATGGGGAGTGGAGTCCTGAGCAGCAATACCTCCCTGCTGCGTTTCAATAGCGAGGGTTTTCTTGATGGTCGTACTCCCTTGGCCCGGGTATTTTCTCTGCGTCCCGATGAGTGCAGAAATGAGGCCTCCCGTGATATCAACATCACAGTCGCTGGTCGCCCCTCCATTACCGAGGCTAGTTGCCCATGATGCGAGAACGGGGTTTGTCACTGCTTGAAATCATGATCTCGGTACTGGTGCTCTCCATCGGTATTCTGGGCATGGCGACTCTGCAACTGCAGGCTCTCAAGAGTAACCAGTCGGCGCTGACGCGTACCGAGGCGACCCAGTATGCATACATGATCAACGACATGATGCGGGCTAATCGCAGCGCGGCTCTGAACGGGCAATACAATATCGACTTGGGCGAAACTGTCTCGGGTAGCTCTATGGCGGTTCAGGATCTGCAACACTGGAAGCGGGTCGTAGCCGAGCTACCAGGTGGCGATGGCGCCGTATCGGTCAGTGCCGGAAGGGCCACCATCACTATTCAGTGGGATAGCAGTCGGCTGTCGACTGATCCTGCGTCGCGCAGCATGATCCTGAGGACGGACCTATGAGCAGGAGCGGTTTGCCGCTACACCAGCACGGGATCGGCTTGGTCGAGGTGATGATCGCCTTGGTGCTCTCGCTGATAACGGTGGGGGTCATGATTCAGGTGTTTCTCGGCAATCACAAAACCTATCTCACTGGCGAGGCCATTGCCCGGGTGCGGGAAGATAGCGGATTTGCCACCAATCTGCTGCAAAAAGAGCTGCGTATGGTGGGCTATCAGGGGTGTCTCAGCAAACAGGGGGTCAATATCACCAATACCCTCAATAACAGTACGGCACTGCCCTACAACTTCACCACCTTTTTGCGTGGTTACGACAATGTGACGTCCACTTTGCCAGCCGAGCTGTCTGCTCTGTTCAGCGGTTCCGAGCCCAGACCCATGCCGGGTAGCGATATCCTGTTGGTTCAGGGGCCGGTTGGGGTTGGGGTTCCGCTCAGTCGTGATAATCATAACAGTGCCGCCCAGCTGTTTGTGCAGCAGCTATCCAGCAAGGCCGACTATTGTGGTTCCGGCGCACAGGGTTATAGCGATCTGTGCGAGGGAGATATCGTCATGGTCTCCGACTGTCAGAAGGCCAGAATATTTCAGGTCACCAAAGTACAGGGCGTGGCAGGGGGGCGTGAGGTCAATATCGTCCACTCCAATGACAACAAATATACGCCAGGCAATGCCAGCAGTTCCTGGGGGGGGGCCAGCAGCCCACCCGAGGAGTGGTTTGGTCTTGGCTCGGTCGTGAACAGGGTGGAAACCCGTCTCTACTATATCGCCCGCCCCTCAGCCAGCAGCCCCTATGCGCTTTATCGCAAGAACGGGGTGGCTGCAGGTATGCCCCTTATCGAAGGGGTGGCCAATATGCAACTTACATTCGGCGAGGATCAGAACCGGGATCGGGCGGCAGATCGCTATGTGAGCGCCGCCAGCAATCCAAACTGGAACAATGTACTGGGGATTGGAGTACAGCTTCTTATGCGCAGTAACCAAGGCAATGTGGTGTCGTCTCCGCAGGCCCTTAGCTTTGCCGGAGCCACCTTCCGGGCGACCGATCGCAACTGGTACTGGGTCGCCGAAACCACAGTTGCGCTGCGCAATCGGCTACCTTGAGGAGCCCAGTCATGATGGATCGACAGCAGGGGATGGCGCTGGTGATCAGCCTGATTTTTCTGGTCATGGTGAGCCTGCTGGGTATGGCCAGCATGCGTGGGGCGCAGTTGCAAGAGAAGATGGCGGGTAACCAGAAAGAGGCACTGCAGGCATTGCAGGCGGCAGAAGCGGGCCTGCGCGCTGCCGAGCGCTATATCGAGGCTGGCAACTCGGGTCCCTATGACAACAGCGCGGGCCTGTATGAATTTATCGACACCGCGGTGGATCCTGCCTCCCCTTCGACCGCCTGGCGTACCTATACCAACAGTGGTCTGGCGGGGCGCGCTCCCGAATACTTTATCGAACGGTTGCCCTATACCCAGGGGGGGAGCGAGGATCTGGCAGTCGATGAGCCCATCAGTGAGCGTCGTCTATATCGTATTACTGCAAGGGGATTTGGTCTCTCTGACGAGAGCCGGGTGCTGTTGCAATCGACCTATAGTCGCTAGGAGGCGGTGTATGGGCAAACTTGGTTTTGGCCTTTCAGTGATGCTCTGCTGTGCTTCGGCACAGGCGGCGCTCGATATTGCCCAGGTTCCCCTCTATCTCGGCACCCGGGCCGATCCCAATATCATGTTTACCCTGGATGATTCAGGCTCGATGCATTTCGAGTTGATGCCGGAGGGGTTGATCGAGAACAGCGCTCGCTACGTCTACCCCAGAGCCGACAATGTCTATGGCAGCGAGGATTATGACAACCGGACCGTGACCTTCACCAGCAATAACGACCGCAATGCCTATACCCGCTCAAGCAACAACAACAAACTCTACTACAACCCGCAGCAGAGCTATCGGCCCTGGGCCAAGGCGGATGGTACCCCGATGGCGAATGCCAGCATCAGCTGTGCACCGCACAACCCCTTCAATACCGCCGCCGGCTGTCGTGACCTGACCAAGAACAACCGCTCCAAGTCCCTGCGTTACTACACCGGATTCTCTTCCACCGATTACAACGATGACGAGACCTTCTGGCCAGCCGTCTACTTTGCCTACAAGGGCAGTGGTGACGTGAAGAAAGTGAGCAGTTATACCCGGGTCGAGATAAAGTCCGGCAGCACCTATGGCGGGCGGTCCAATCGCAGTGATTGTAAGAGCGCCCCCGTTTGTACCTATGACGAGGAGATCCAGAACTTTGCCAACTGGTATACCTACTACCGCTCCCGGATCCTAGCGGCTCGTGCCGGGGTCGGCCGTGCCTTTGCCAGCCAAGGGCAGGCCCTGCGGGTGGGGTTTGCCACCATCAACGCTAGCGGCAGTGTGATCCGCGGGGTGGCGCCTTTCTCCGGAACCGATCGCAGCGCCTTTTTCAGCGACCTTTACAGCCGCGATATTCCGGCCGCCGGCACGCCGCTGCGCACCAGTCTGAAGGACGTGGGGGAGTACTTCTCCCGCACCGACAAAAACGGCCCCTGGGCGGCCAGTGCCGGCAGCACCTTGCCCCACCTCACCTGCCGGCAGAGCTACAACATCCTGATGACTGATGGCTACTGGAACGGAAATTCTCCCTGGGTCGGCGATCAGGACAAAGATAGCATCGAGAATACGCTGGCCGATGTGGCCTACCAGTACTGGAAGACCGATCTGCGCCCCGATCTCGCCAACAAGGTGCCGACCAGCACGGCGGATCCGGCCAATTGGCAGCATCTGGTCAACTTTACCGTCGGACTCGGCGTCAACGGTTCCCTCAATCCTGCCAACGGTATCCCGAGCCGTTGGCCCAATCCCCATGATCCGGATGACAAGGAGTACAAGAATGCGACCTACATTCCGGAGTACAAGATTGATGACCTGTGGCACGCGGCACTCAACAGCAAGGGCAGTTTTTTCAGCGCGGGTGACCCCGACATCTTTGCCGCAGCTCTGAGCAGTACCCTTGCCCAGATCGCAGCGCGCAACAGCTCCGCCAGCTCGGTAACCGCCAACGCAACCCGGCTGGACAGCAATACCCACATCTACCAAGCCCGCTACAACAGCGGCGACTGGTCGGGGCAACTGGTCTCGATCCCGCTTAACAGCGATGGCACCCTTGGGGAGATCGCTTGGGATGCCGCTACCTTGATCCCCGAGCCTTCGGCACGCAATATCTTCACCCGGCAAGATGGTGTCGGCATCCCCTTTCGTTGGGATACGCTGAATGTGACCAACCGGGCTCTATTCAATGTCGCTGGTGACAACCAGGGAGAAAGCCGTGTCGCCTATCTGCGCGGTGATCGCAGTGGTGAGCAGCGCAATGGTGGTGCGTTTCGTAATCGTAGTGATCTGCTCGGCGACATCATCAATTCTGATCCCGTCTACGTGGGCAAGCGTGATTACGGTTACAGCAGTGCAGCCGGTCTGACCCAGACCGAGCGGGAGGGTTACCAAGCTTTTCTAAGCTCGACGGCGATTACCCGGCGCCCACCCATGCTCTATGTCGGTGCCAATGACGGTATGCTGCACGGATTTCGAGTCGCCGACGGTGTCGAGCGACTGGCCTATATCCCGTCCAGCCTGCTGGGCGAGCTGAATCAGTTGACCAGACCGAATTACAGCCATCGCTACTATGTGGATGGGACGCCCAGGGTAGGCGATGCCTATCTGGGCAGTCGCTGGAAGAGCATCTTGCTGGGATCCACCGGTGCCGGTGGCAAGGCGGTATTTGCCATCGATGTGACGGCCCCGGATAACTTCACCGCCGACAAGATGCTGTGGGAGTTCACCGATAGCGAAATGGGGGTTGCACTGGCGGCACCCACTCTGGTGCGGGTCAAAGCCGACAACAAATGGGTTGCTCTGGTTGCGAATGGTTACAACAGCACCAGTCAGACTGCGAGGCTGTTTGTGCTGGATCTGGCGACTGGCGCCATCATCAAAGAGATTGATACCGAGGTAGGGTCTTCCAGCGAGCCCAACGGTCTATCTTCCCCCTTGCCGGTAGATCAAGACGGGGACAGGGTTGTCGACTATGTCTATGCCGGTGACCTGCACGGCAATCTGTGGAAATTCGATCTGACTGACAAAAACAGTGCCCAGTGGGGAAGTGCTTTGAAAACGGGCAACAAGCCCAAGCCGCTGTTCCAGGCTTGTAATGGCAGCTGCAGTGCCGGTACGCGTCAGCCGATCACCATGCGTCCTTTGGCTATTCGGCACCCTAAAGGGGGGGTTATGGTGATGATGGGGACTGGCAGTTATTTTACCAATGATGACAAACTGGTTCCCGCCACGCCGAGGCTGGAAGCGGTGTACGGTATCTGGGATACGGGGGCTACCGTGCTCAGTAGCCAGCTGTTGCAGCAGAGCATCACCCATGAGTTTGTGGCCAACGGCACCACTATCAAGTTCAACGTGAGGGTTGTCTCCAACCGGAATGTCAATTACACCAGCCAAAAGGGTTGGTATCTGCTATTGAAATCGCCAAGCTTGAGCAAGGGGGTCGGTGAGCGGGCCGTCTCCGAGATGCTCTATCGGCATAAGCGATTGATCTTCAATACCTTGATCCCGTCGGCGGATGCCTGTGACTTTGGTGGCCGCTCCTGGCTGATGGAGCTGGATCCCATCTCGGGGGCCAGACTCACCTACTCGGTGTTTGATGTTAACGGCGACGGGGCCGTCAACGATGATGATTACGTCGCGATCGAGGATGAAGCCGGCAATGACATCAAGGTGCCGGTCAGCGGCAAGCAATTTGATGAGCTCACCACGACGCCAAGCGTAGTGGAAGATGCCGAGATGGAGCGCAAATATATCAGCGGCTCCAGCGGAAATATCTCGGTCACGCTGGAAGAGGGGGCTGGCGATCTGGGTGGCCGCCAGTCCTGGTTGCAACTGGAGTAGAGGTTGGCATGGAACGTGGTTTTACCCTGATTGAGTTGATGATAGTGGTCGCAGTGGTCGCCATTCTGGCCGCGATCGCGTATCCCAGTTACAACAACTACATGGCGGCTGCCAAGCGGGCCGAAGCCAAGGCAGTGTTGCTGGAAGCGGCGCAATATCTGGAGCGGGAGTTTACTGCCAATGGCAATTACGACGCCGGTAACCTAGCCTCTGCCGGCTTGGCGACCCTGCCGAGGGATGGGGGGGCTGCGTATTACAATGTAGCGCTCAATGCCAGTGGGGCCCGTTATACCCTGACCGCCATTCCGACCGGTGTGATGAATGGCGATCCCTGTGGATTGTTGACTCTCGATCAGAGCGGACTGCAGGGGGTATCACGAGCCACCATGACAGCCACCGAATGCTGGTAGCGTTCAGTTCCAGCACTCGGCAGGCGTCTTGATGTCGGCCTTGTTGATAGTCAGGGTATCACAGGCCGTATTGCCGGCCTTGTCGCCGACCTGGGCCCCCTTGCTGGTGGCCACCAGTGTGTAGGCGGTGGCGCTGGCGCCAGAAATGCTAAAGGTGTAGTAATCGCTGGTTGGGTTGCCCACACTGGCTATCGCACTGCTGTAACTGGCATTGGAGATGCGAAATTCTTCTTGTTTGAGCTGCATGGTCAGCAAGCCCTTGATGGCATCGGCTCGACGAGATTTACGCAGACCGTCAGTAAAGCTCGGGTAGGCGACAGCGGCAATGATGGCAACGATGGCAACGACCACCATCAATTCCAGCAGGGTGATTCCGGATTGTTTGATTCTCATGGGCGCGGCAGGGTTCGTTAAACAGATAGATACTATAGGATAGTACTGACATCATACTCTACTGGCATGTGCGAAAAGAAAGGAGTCTTTAGCCAATGGAATTCGCAGAGGGGCGCTCAGCCGGTTTTACCATGATTGAATTGATGATCGCCATGGCTCTGGTCGCCCTGCTGCTAACCGTAGCCATCCCCAGTTATCAGTCATTGCGCCAGGAGCAGATAGTCAAGGCGGCTACCCAAGCCGTTTACACGGATATCATGCTGCTCAAGTCTGAGGCTATCAAACGTAATAAACCGATAATCTTCAAGATATTCAATGCGGGGCAGGCCAATTGGTGCTATCGCATCGCTCTTGATTCGGCATGTAATAGCTGCTCGGATTCATGTTCTGCTATTGAAGGTCGCAAGGGCGTTGATGCCAGCGAGTTTAACGGCATTACTCTGACGACAAACTATGAATTATCCGGTTCTGAAAATGCTCTTGAAATCAATAACCGTAGAGGCTCATTCAAAGATCTTCACGGCAGTGGCGGTTTGGGCAATGGTTCTATTTGTCTGAAGAACGGGACCTCTGAGCACAGGGTTATTATTGCCACAAATGGGCGAGTGAGAACCGAGCCAGTCACGGGGAGCTCTCCATGCGATTAGGTCTAGCACGAGGCTTTAACATCGTCGAGTTAATGGTGGCCATGGTCGCAGGTCTGTTTTTGGTTGCAGCTGTAACATCCTTGTTCGCCACTATTCTCAAGGCCAATCAAACATCGATGCAGGTAAGTCGTCTAAATCAGGAGTTGCAAAGTATCACGGACATGATTGCCCGTGATGTACAGCGAACTGGTTACGATCAGGGAGCTACTGTGTTTCTCAATGCTGCATCAGGCTCCAGATCCCCCTTCTATTTTGATACTGGCAGCGACCTGATGAATGAGACGATCACTGGTTCCAAGATTTATCGCTGTATCCGGCTGAAATACGATGATGATAACAATGGAACCCTCGGTGCCAATGAGATCTTTATTTACAGCTACGACAGTACCGACAAAGGGGTGCAGCTCGGTACCAGTTGCAGCACGGGGAATTTACTCAGTACCGATGACACCATTGAGGTGACTGACCTCACTTTTTCGCTGCTTGGAAGCAGTGCGTCGGCTGGCGCGAGAACGGTGCGCTTGGCCATATCGGGTCAGTTAAAGGCAAATAGTGCACTTAAACTCACCTTGCAGCGTGATATCAAGCTGCGTAACGACGGGTATTGATGCCATGAAACGTTATCTTGGCTTTACCACATTCACTATTACGCTGCTGCTTATTGTGATCCTGCTTGGCATCTCTTTGCTGGTGGGCAAGCTGATGGTTGCTGACCGTCGTGTCAGTCTTAATGAAGTACAGTACCGGCAGGCGTTGGCACTGGCCGAGCTGGGTCTCTCGGATGGGGTCGGACGGCTTGCGCAGGATGCAGCTTGGCGCACCCCCAGTAGCGGTATATCTATCACTGTTTCGGCTGGCAATTATACCCTGTGGGCTCTGGATGAACCGACCGTGATTGTCGGTGGGGCGAACGTAGTTCCGGTTAAAGTGCGCACTATGGCAACCCTGGTGGACAGTACCGCCAATGCAGAGGTTGAGGTGAAGGCCATCAAGATAAGCGTGTTGGCCGGCACTCCCGCAGCCCCCCTGACAGTTGCCGGTGGTATGGCAGTATCCGGCAACTTCACTGTGGTGGCCAACCCTAACGGTGGGGGGCCAGGGGTTCCGCTATCTGTCTGGACGAATGGCAATGTGGATTTGACCAATGGTTCTGGTCAGACTTGCCACCAGGGAGACTACAGCGGCGGGTGCAGTACCTACATTAGCCAGAAGGGTGATAAGCAGTCGGACATCAAAGATAATGATACGGCATTCCCCACAGACCTGGTCTGGTATCTGTTTAACGAGAATGATGACGCTACGGGGTGGGCCAATCTGGAGTCACGAGCAGTACAACGGTTGAATAATTGCGACTCGCTCTCGACCGCCTCAAGCGGCCTTATTATCGTCGATGGAGACTGCAAACCGGGTGGGTCTATCGGCTCGGTTGCTGCGCCCGTGGTACTCATCGTTCGCAATGGCAATCTGATGGTCAATGGAAGCGCTACCCTCTATGGGCTGGTGTTTGCCTATTCATCCACGCCTGCTACGGCGACTACTGATATCAGCTTGAAGGGGGGGGCTATCGTCAACGGTGCCGTGGTGGCCAACTATCAACTGGGCAAAACGGCTAACGGCACCTTTGATGCCAAGTATGATCAGGCGGTGTTGAGCAATATCGAAAATGGGGCTGCGTTTCAGAGCATCAATCTGGTGCCTGGTAGCTGGCGCGACTGGTAGGAGCATGTATGAAACCGCACAAGGGATTTGGGCTGTTAGAGATTTTGATCACCCTGGTTCTGCTGGGAGTGGGGGTCGCAGGACTGGTGGCTATGTCTCGTTCGTTGCTCAATACCTCCCAGGATAGCCGCCGTTATGAGGTAGCCATGCGTCTGGCGGAGTCAAAACTAGATGCGTTTCGTACCTTCAATGGAGTGGTAAGCGCGGTTTCACCGCTTACTGCTTATAACAGTATCGCGGCAGGTTCCAGTTCGGCGACACCTCCTGATGGCGGTGGGACTTATGCCCTTAGTTGGAGCGTCAGTAATCAGTACTGGAATGGCTCTGGCTGGCAGACGGCTATCCCGGCGGGTTATTTGCATGCCTATCCTGGCCGAAAGGTGGTCAATGTCACTGTCAGTTGGAGCGACAGCGTCGGGCAGTCCCATTCCTTGTTGCTTTCCGGTGCGGTATCGCCTGCTGAGTCATTAACCCAGAATCAGTTTAACGGGGGGTTGGATACCAGTCGTGAACCGCCCCATGTGGTTTATACCCCCGGGGTCGCGCCCGATGTCATTTCCATCCAGATTGACCAGGAAGGACGCAAGCAAGAGACCAGCAAGCCATTGCCCACCGTGACCTCCAAGGATGGTTCTGTTGGCAAACTGGTGCAATTCGAGACTGTTACCTATAAGCCAGACAATGGTGGCAATACCCAACAGGTGCTGCAGGATCTGGCATCGGTCTCCTGTTCCTGCAGTTATGGCTCGAGTGTCAATGCCTACCTGCCCGGTAAGGCCATTTTGACCAGCAGCAACCTGTTGTACTGGAATGTGGGCTCCCAGGTTACCAAGCAGACCGGGGTACTCAACAGCAGTGTCAGAGATCAGCCGAGTCTCTGCACCAGTTGCTGCAAGGATCATTTCGATGGCAGCGGCAGCAGTTTCGAACAGTTTTACGCTCCACTCAATACCAGTCGACTGCGTTACAACAGTGGCCTCTCATCGGTCAATAGTGGTGATTATGTGGATGCCTGCCGCTTTGTCAGACTTGATGGTTACTATCGTCCGCTGCCTGACTGGAACCTGATAAAAGTTGTCGTGACCAGCGCTGATTTTCTTGCCAAGCCCGCAAACCAGACCAGCTACCAGAACTACATCAAGTACGTGGTTACTACCTACATCACCTGGCAGAAAAACACCCTGAACTGGACCGCAAACCCCACGGCCACGCCGCCGACGATCACCGAATTTGCAGAGTGGTTGCCTGCCAATGCTGCGACAGGGGGAGATACCAGCACCAAGATCACCATGAATACGGGGACCGCCCAGTTGATTGCTAGAGGTATCTACGTGGATCTGCTCGCGCCGGACAGTCTCTCGAAGCTCGATCTGACTTCTCAGGATCTGTTGGCCAAGGTCCCGTTTCAGGACATCAATCTGACCATGCTGGCGGAGTGGAGCTTGGTGCCATTGAGTGGCCAGTTGACTGGCAGTGCCTCTGACTATGTCGGTGTGACCAACGAGCCGGTCAAGACAGTCGTTGATCTTGGCAGCTATTATTTTGGTAGCTACAGCCGTGGTTATCTGTCCGCCAAGAAGAGCACCAAGGATGCATCCAACGTGTTGCAAAGTGCATCGATCAAGGTGACGGCCTACCAAGGTAACTCGGGGATCACAGCTTCACTTATCTCACCGGTAGATCGAAGTGAGGCCAAGGTCGCCACCATGCCTATCTCGATCGATACCAGCTCCCAGACTGTGCCAACTCTCACTGTATCGGGACGCATAGAGTGTCTTGAGCAAGGGAATGGCAACAATACTGCGCCAGTATCTTGCGGCAAAAATACCTTCAGTGGCTTGAATGTCAGTACCACAACTTCGGGGGCTACTTGCCGTATTGATAAACCCCAGGCTAACAACCAGCCGGCTACCTATGTCTGTACGGCAGCGCAAAATAGTAGCTTGGTGGTGAACTTCTCCTACAGTGCACAGGGCAATAAAACTTACTTGTTGAAACCTGCTTCCCTCAGCATCGCCATGACGCCACCCGCCAACGGTCAGGTGATTAGTGGTCCTTGTGCCCTGCTGGTGGATAATGGTGTAACCAATGCAGCTAATCTAAGTTGTACCCCTTGAATCCGGGGCGCTGGCACAGCCAGCGCCTTTTCTTTATCATTCCCCATCATTTTCGAATACAAGATGCATCGCCATGGCAAAAGCCCTCTCTCTGATGCTTGCCCAGTTGAATCTGACGGTAGGCGCCATCGAAGATAACACTGACAAAGTGCTCGCTGCGGCGGCTCAGGCCGAGCAGCAAGGTGCCGATCTGCTGGTCTGCTCCGAGCTGGCCCTGACCGGCTATCCACCGGAAGATCTGCTGCTGCGCGCCGATCTGATGATCCGGGTCGAAGCCGCGTTGGCTCGTGTTGCCGAATGGCAGGGCAACTGTGCCATTTTGGTGGGGCATCCCTGGCGTGAAGGGGAGGCGCTCTACAACGCGGCGTCACTCTATGAGCAGGGCAAGCTGATTGCCCGTTACTTCAAGCAGGACTTGCCCAACTACGGCGTGTTTGATGAGAAGCGCTACTTCACCGCGGCAACCGAGACCTGCGTGGTGCCGTTCCGTGGTCACCAGCTGGGGCTGCTCATCTGTGAAGATCTGTGGCAGCCGGGTCCGGCGCTGGCTGCCAAGGCGGCGGGTGCCGAGCTGCTGCTCACCATCAATGCGTCGCCATACGATCAGGAAAAACCCTGGATCCGCCGCGAGCTGATGGCCGAGCGCTGCGATCAGACCGGTCTGCCGCTGGTTTACCTCAATCAGGTATGCGGTCAGGATGAGCTGATTTTCGACGGCTGCTCCAAGGTGTTCAACAGCCAGGGCGAGTTGACCCACAAACTGGCCCCGTTTGCCGAAGAGCTGGCGCTGGTACGTTTTGCCGATGGCCAGCCGGTGAAAGAACGGGAGCCCGCTGCGCCGCTGGAACCCTTGGCCGAGACCTATCAGGCGCTGGTGCTGGCGGTGCGCGACTATGTCACCAAGAACGGTTTCCATGGTGCCGTACTGGGTCTCTCCGGCGGTATCGACTCGGCGCTGACGCTGGCCATCGCGGCCGATGCCATCGGGGCCGACAAGGTGCAGGCGGTGATGATGCCGTTCCGCTATACCGCCCAGATGAGCGTGGAGGATGCCAAGGAGCAGGCCGAGCGGATGGGGGTTGAGTTCAACATCATCTCCATCGAGCCGATGTTCGAAGGATTTATGACCCAGCTGGCGCCGTTGTTTGAAGGTACCGCTCGCGATACGACCGAAGAGAATCTGCAGGCCCGCTGCCGCGGCGTGCTGCTGATGGCGCTCTCCAACAAACGTCGTCGTATCGTGCTGACCACTGGCAACAAGAGTGAAATGGCTGTTGGCTATGCCACGCTGTACGGTGACATGGCTGGCGGTTTTGACGTGCTGAAAGATGTGCCCAAGACGCTGGTCTTCAAGTTGTGCGAATATCGCAACTCGGTCGACTATGTGATCCCGCAGCGGGTTATCGACCGCCCCCCTTCAGCAGAGTTGGCGCCGGATCAGGTGGATCAGGACAGTCTGCCGCCATACGACATCCTCGATGCCATCCTCAAGCGTTATGTGGAAGAGGATGCGTCCGTGGCCGACATGGTGGCCGAGGGCTTCGAGGAAGCGGTGGTGCGCAAGGTGATCCGCCTGGTGGATCTCAACGAATACAAGCGCCGTCAGGCGGCGGTCGGGCCCCGCATTACGGCTCGCAACTTTGGTAAGGATCGCCGTTACCCCATTACATCCGGGTTCGGCAAACAGAACTGGTAAGGAGTCACCATGAAGAAGATTGAAGCCATCATCAAACCGTTCAAGCTGGACGATGTGCGCGAGGCCCTGGCCGAGATCGGCATCAACGGTATGACCGTATCCGAAGTCAAAGGCTTCGGCCGCCAGAAGGGCCATACCGAGCTCTATCGCGGCGCCGAATATATGGTCGACTTCCTGCCGAAAGTGAAGGTGGAGCTGGTGGTGCAGGACGAGGATCTCGATGCCTGTCTGGAAGCGATCCAGAACACCGCCCGTACCGGCAAGATTGGTGATGGCAAGATCTTCGTCTGCGAGGTGGAGCGTGTCATTCGTATCCGTACCGGCGAAGAGAACGAAGACGCTATCTGATGTCGTTTTTGCCTCGTTATGTTCAGGAGAGCAAATCAAGTTCTGCTCTGATGTCCCGAAAGCGCATCGTGGCGGTGGCAGGCCTGCTGGCAGTACTCACTGCGTGCAGTACCCGCCCGCCGGCTCAGCCGGAAAACCTGTGCCAGATCTTTCGCGAGAAGCCGGAGTGGCACAAGGCCGCGCTCAAGATGAACGAGAAGTGGGGGACGCCGATCCATGTGGTGATGGCCATGATGTATCAGGAGTCCTCGTACGTACATGATGCTCAGCCGCCGATGCAATATTTCCTCTTCATCCCGACCGGGCGGGCCAGTTCGGCTTATGGTTATGCTCAGGTCAAAGATGAAACTTGGGCGGATTACCAGCGGGAAACCGGCAACAGCTGGAGTGACCGCGATGATTTTGCCGACGCCATCGATTTTATGGGTTGGTACACTAACAAAGCCCAGCGGCTCAATGGCACCTCCAAGTGGGATGCCTATGGCCAGTACCTCAACTATCACGAAGGGTGGGGTGGCTACCGGCGTGGCAGCTATCGCAGCAAGGGGTGGTTGATGAAGACCTCTCGCAAGGTGGAAGCTCGCGCCCAGCGCTACGGCGCCCAGTACCGTCAATGCAAGGATCAGCTCTCCCGTGGGGGCTGGTTCTGGTAACCAAATCAGGAGTCAGAAATGCCGTTATTGGACAGTTTTACCGTTGACCACACCCGTATGGAAGCGCCAGCGGTGCGTGTGGCCAAGACCATGCAGACCCCGAACAAGGACACCATTACCGTGTTCGACCTGCGTTTCTGCGTGCCGAACCAGGAGATCCTCTCCGAGCGCGGCATCCACACCCTCGAGCACCTGTTTGCCGGCTTCATGCGTGATCACCTGAACGGCAACGGCGTGGAGATCATCGATATCTCCCCCATGGGTTGCCGTACCGGCTTCTACATGAGCCTGATCGGCGCACCAGACGAAGCCCGGGTTGGCGCCGCCTGGCAGGCCGCCATGAGCGACGTGCTGACCGTGCAGGAGCAGGGCAAGATCCCCGAGCTGAACGAATACCAGTGTGGTACCTACAGCATGCACTCGCTGGAAGAGGCCCACGCCATCGCCCGTCATGTGCTGGAGCGCGGTATCGGCGTCAACCACAACGACGAGCTGGCTCTGCCGGAAGAGAAACTGAAGAGCCTTTGAGGCGGATGAGCTATCGCTCATCTGATAACCTCTTCAGGGAATCTTAAAAGAGCCGGTCAGCCATGCTGACCGGCTCTTTCTATCTCGACCGACCGCAAAAATGGTGATGGCTTGCTCCCCTTGTCGACTCTGATTAGGATGGTTTTTGACCTGAACCTGTTGGCGGAGGTGTGATGATGAAAGGGGTATTGCTGCGTTGGCTGGCCCGTTACGATGCGTGGTGCGAGGAGTGGGGGCTCACTCAGGAGAACCGGCGCTGCTGCACACCGGTTCGTTATGATGAGGACTCAAGCAAAGAGCGAGCTTGCGCAGAAGAGGCTGAGCTCAATCAAAATTGCGGGTCACGGCACCGGTAACACTGTTGTACTCGAAGCTGAGGCCGTCGGGGTGCTCCGGGAAGCGGCCGATAGAATCACGCAGGATATAGCGGCAGTTGTGATGCTCTAACCCTCCGATCTCAGTTTGGTCATCTGCAATAATAAGTTCGGAACTATAGTCAGTTTCAGTGTTGTTATTGTCTAAGTCAGGAACAGTCTGCTCTGTATCAAGTAATCCAGTGAAGAGTAGCTTGCAGTCATCTTCGTTGTTAACAGAGATCTGGTTTTCGTTAGAGCCAGGTGGAAATGTTGTATCTGGCGCTTGGTTATAGTCCTCTTTCGTGCCTACAGGCCAACCATAGCGATTAATATCAAGATCGCCTTTGCCAAAGCTACTCAAGTTGTAGAGCCCGATAGACTCCCCCTTCACTTTCACCGACCAGCCGGCATTTGCCAGTTGAACTGCACTGGCAAAGCTGCCAGCAGTCGCCGAGACCGTGCTTTTCAGGGCATCATCCTTGATATTGATAAAGCGTGGCAGGGCGGTGACGGCCAGGATCCCCAGCACTATGATCACCAACACCAGTTCAATCAGGGTAAAGCCGTTGTTTCTGTTGTTCATCATGTTCAATGACCCATTAAATACCGCAAACAGGTGTGAGTGATATGCAGCTGATAGATACCCATTGCCATCTCGACTTTCCGGTGTTCGACCAGGACAGGGAGGCGCTGCTGGCCCGTTGCCGGGCATTAGGGGTGACGCAGTATATCATTCCTGCCATCGCAGAGGATAACTGGACTCGTGTGATGGCACTGGCAGATCAGCATGACGGACTTTTTTATGGTTTGGGCATTCATCCCTGGTATACCGGTGAGCAGCGGGAGGGGGTGATGGAACGGCTGCGAGCGTTGGTGATGAGTCAACCTGCCAGGCTGGTGGCCATTGGTGAGTGCGGGCTGGACCTCCGTTCTCACGTGCCGCAGGAGGGGCAGCTTGCGCTGTTTGAGGCTCAGATCCGGCTGGCTGCAGATGCCGGGCTCCCCCTGATGATCCACTCGGTGCGCGCTAATGACACTGTGGCCAAGCTGTTGCGCCGCTTCAAGCCGCCACGTGGCGGGGTGATCCATGCTTTCAGCGGTTCGTTGCAGCAGGCGGAGGCCTTCTGGCAACTGGGCTTTCGACTCGGGGTGGGCGGGGTAATCAGTTTTGAACGGGCGAACAAGACGCGAGAGGTATTTCGGGCCATGCCGCTCGAGGCCCTGGTGCTGGAAACCGATTCGCCCGATATACCCTTACAAGGCGCACAAGGCACCCGGAATACCCCGGAAGCGCTGCCGAAAATAGCGGAAATATTGATGACCTTGCGGGAGGAATCATCGGCGGATGTTACCAAGGTGTTATTTGAAACTGCCCGGCATATTTTCCATCACGACCAATAGCCACGAAACAAATTCGCAACACCTGATTTAGTTGTCAGAAAAAAAAATGAGCGTAAAAATCGTTTGCTGTCTAATTTTGTGACACTTGGACATTTTGATAACGATAAAATGTGACCAGCATTCTATTTTATCGGACTTTAATTAGTATAATGCGCTCCCCTTGATTAGTTGGGTTTAATAACAACTCGCTAACAAGCCAGGTGCTACTAGAGGAAGATAATAATGAATTTGTTCATGGGTCTGGTAGGGATGGCGACGCTCGTCCTTATCGCGGTGCTGTTCTCCAGCAATCGCAAGGCAATCAACGTCCGTACCGTTGTCGGTGCGTTCGCAATTCAAGCCGGTCTGGGGGCGTTTGTTCTCTATGTTCCGGTTGGTCGCGATATCCTGGTCGGCGTGTCCGACGCGGTATCCAGCGTGATCAGCTACGGCCAGAACGGGATCGACTTCCTGTTTGGCGGTCTGGTCAGCAACAAGATGTTTGAAGTGTTCGGTGGCGGCGGCTTTGTCTTTGCCTTCCGTGTTCTGCCGGTCATCATCTTCTTCTCTTCCCTGATTGCAGTGCTCTACTACCTGGGCATCATGCAGATGGTCATCAAGTTGCTGGGCGGTGGTCTGCAGAAAGTACTGGGTACTTCCCGCACCGAATCCCTCTCTGCAACTGCCAACATCTTCGTCGGTCAGACCGAAGCGCCGCTGGTGGTTCGTCCCTACATCTCCAAGATGACTGACTCCGAGCTGTTCGCCGTCATGTGTGGTGGTCTGGCTTCCGTTGCCGGTTCCGTACTGGCCGGTTACGCCTCCATGGGCGTGAAGATGGAGTACCTGATTGCCGCCTCCTTCATGGCTGCACCGGGTGGTCTGCTGTTCGCCAAGCTGCTGGTTCCCGAGACCGAGACCCCGAACTACGATGAAAGCTCTGCCGATGCCGAGCTGGATGACAAGCCTGCCAACGTCATTGACGCTGCTGCTGCTGGCGCTTCTGCCGGTATGCAACTGGCCCTGAACGTCGGCGCCATGCTGCTGGCCTTCATCGGTCTGATCGCCATGATCAACGGCATCTTCTCCGGTGTGGGTGGCTGGTTCGGTTATCCGCAACTCTCTCTGGAACTGCTGCTGGGCTGGATCTTCTCCCCGCTGGCCTTCCTGATCGGTGTGCCCTGGAATGAAGCAGTGGTTGCCGGTTCCTTCATCGGTCAGAAGCTGGTAGTGAACGAGTTCGTGGCTTACCTGAACTTTGCTCCGTACCTGAAAGACGAAGTGCTGATCAACGGTGTGGCCATGTCCGATCACACCAAGGCGATCATCTCCTTCGCGCTGTGTGGTTTTGCCAACCTCTCCTCTGTTGCCATCCTGCTGGGTGGTCTGGGGTCCATGGCGCCGAACCGCCGCGGCACCATTGCACGCTTTGGTCTGAAAGCCGTACTGGCTGGCTCTCTGTCCAACCTGATGTCTGCCACTATCGCAGGCTTCTTCCTGGCACTGTCCGGCATGTAATCGCCGCCTGACTGACAGGGTATAAACACGAACGCCACGGCATCTGCCGTGGCGTTCGTGTATGGAGCGGTGACAACCGTTTTCCTATCTAAACTAATAATAAAATGAGTCAAATCGGAGGTTATATGAATGAAGTGCTACTGGCGATGGTGGCCGGCTTTATAGTTGGTTTGTTGTTTTCTTTCCTCAAATTGCCGATCCCGGCGCCTCCCGTTTTATCCGGGGTAATGGGGATCGTCGGGGTCTATCTGGGGGGATTGGCCTACTCCTGGATCCTGACTCGTTTCTTTTCGTAAGGCTTTTATAGACCTGGATTTGCCAGATGTGAGGTACCTCTGAAATTGGCAAATCTGGCTTGCAAACAGGGGGTATCTCGGCTGAAATAGGCGTTGCCAGCAGGGTGCTGGCAATGACTAATACTCGATGAAATCGGGTGTTGGCGGTCAAATGGAATTGATTGGGAAGTCGGGTCAGATGTTGTCGGCCATTCTCAAGTCTTCATGGAACCAAGTCCGCACTTTTGTAAGAAAGTGACAGGGCTCTTGCCTTATTTACAGTCGCAGTGCCTGCAGGGTGTTTTGAATAGCATCCCGATAGTGCCGGTACCTTCGCACTGTAATTCCATTCCCGTATAGCTGGGGATTACTGCCTGTGCATCCATCGCTGGATGGTATGGTGGTGCCCGGTTATCTGGATTAAATCGAGACTTTGGAGAACAGAATGACTGATCTGAAAGTGGCCGCTCAGCGCGCCCTGAACCTGATGGACCTGACCACCCTGAACGATGACGACACCGATCAGAAGGTGATCGACCTGTGCCATAAGGCCAAGTCACCGGCTGGCCTGACCGCCGCCGTCTGCATCTACCCCCGTTTTATCCCTATCGCTCGCAAGACCCTGCGTGAGATCGGCGCTGCCGACGTACGCATTGCGACCGTGACCAACTTCCCGCACGGCAACGACGATATCGAGATCGCCGTGGCCGAGACCCGTGCCGCTGTCGCCTACGGTGCTGATGAAGTGGACGTAGTGTTCCCGTATCGCGCCTTCATGGCCGGTAATGAACAGATCGGTTTTGATCTGGTCAAAGCCTGTAAAGAGGCCTGCGGTGCCAACGTGCTGCTGAAAGTGATCATCGAAACCGGCGAGCTGAAAGAAGAGGCGCTGATCCGTCGCGCTTCCGAAATCTGTATCGATGCCGGTGCCGATTTCATCAAGACCTCCACCGGCAAGGTGCCGGTCAATGCGACCCCAGAAGCGGCACGCATCATGATGGAAGTGATCAAGGCCAAGAATCCGAAAGTCGGCTTCAAGCCTGCTGGTGGCGTGAAAGATGCCGCCGTTGCCGGTCAGTACCTGGCCATGGCCGAAGAGATCCTCGGCAACGACTGGGTATCCGCCCGAACCTTCCGCTTTGGTGCATCCAGCCTGCTGGCCAGTCTGCTGGCCACTCTGGGGCATGGCGACAAGCCAGCCAACACCAGCGGTTACTAATAGGTTGATGAGAGGGCGGACGGCTGTCCGCCCTGTTAGCCCCCACCATGCGGTGTGCGGGCAAGGATTCAGGCTTGTGTAACGCCAGCAATGGCGGAGGGAATGAAAGATGTTTTTGCCTCAAGAAATTATTCGCAAGAAGCGCAACGGTGAAGCGCTCAGTACCCAAGAAATTCAATTCTTCGTTCAGGGCATTACCAACAACACCATCGGCGAAGGGCAGATTGCCGCGCTGGCGATGGCGGTCTACTTCAAAGACATGACCATGGATGAGCGGGTTGCCCTGACCTGCGCCATGCGCGACTCCGGCATGGTATTGACCTGGGATCACCTCAATCTGGGTGGCCCGATTGTCGACAAGCACTCCACCGGCGGGGTGGGTGACGTTGTCTCCCTGATGCTTGGCCCGATGGTCGCTGCCTGCGGCGGTTTCGTGCCGATGATCTCCGGTCGTGGTCTGGGCCATACCGGCGGTACCCTCGACAAGCTGGATGCCATTCCCGGCTACCAGACCTCGGTCGACAACGACCGTTTCCTGAAAGTGGTGAAAGAGGCGGGCGTGGCCATCATCGGCCAGACCGGCGATCTTGCCCCTGCTGACAAGCGTATCTATGCAGTACGTGACATTACTGCAACCGTCGAATCCATCGCCATGATCACCGGCTCCATCCTCTCCAAGAAGCTCGCCTCCGGGCTCGAAGCGCTGGTGATGGATGTGAAAGTGGGCTCCGGCGCCTTTATGCCAACCTTCGAAGCCTCCGAAGAGCTGGCCAAGAGCATTGTGGCCGTGGCCAACGGTGCCGGTTGCCGCACCTCTGCGCTTTTGACCGATATGAACCAGGTGCTGGCCTCCAGCGCCGGTAACGCGGTGGAAGTACGTGAAGCGGTGCGTTACCTGACAGGTGAATACCGCAACCCGCGGATCCACGAAGTGACCATGGCGCTGTGCGCCGAGATGCTGATCTCTGCCGGTCTTGCCAGCGACGAGCGCGATGCCCGCACCAAGCTGCAGGCGGTGCTGGATAACGGCAAGGCAGCCGAGATCTTCGGTCGCATGGTGACTGGTCTCGGTGGCCCGGCCGATTTTATGGAGCGTTATGACGCTTACTTGCCCAAGGCTGCCATCGTGCGCCCGGTCTTCGCGGCCAACAGCGGTTTCGTGACCGCCATGGATACACGCGAGCTGGGTCTGGCCGTGGTGGCGATGGGCGGTGGTCGCCGCGCTGCCGGTGACAAACTTGATTATGCGGTCGGTCTGACCGACTTTATCCGCCTGGGTCAAAGTGTTGATGCTGACAAGCCGATCGCGATGATCCACGCTCAGACTGAAGAGCAATATGCTCAGGCTGCCAGCATGGTGCAGGCGGCTGTTCGGATTGGTGGCGAGCGGCCGGAAGCACAGCCTGAAGTGTACCGCCGTATCACCTTGGCCGATTTGTAACAAGGGGAAGACCCATGAAACGTACCTTTATTCTGATGATGGACTCTTTCGGTATTGGCGCTGCTGCCGACGCCGACAAGTTCGGAGATGTGGGCGCCAACACCCTTGGCCATATCGCCAAGGCGTGTGCGGCAGGTGAAATTGAAGGCCGTGGCGCCCTCAATCTGCCGAACCTCAACCAGCTGGGTCTGGGCCACGCCTGCGAGCAGGCCTCCGGCTACTTCCCGGAAGGGCTGAAGAAAGATATCGAGGTGGTCGGTGCCTACGGCTTTGCTCAGGAGCTCTCCTCCGGCAAGGATACCCCGTCCGGTCACTGGGAGATCGCCGGCGTGCCCGTGCTGTTCGAGTGGGGCTACTTCAAGGATCACCACAACAGCTTCCCGCAGGAGCTGCTGGACGCCATCGTCGAGAAGGCTGGTCTGCCGGGCTATCTCGGTAACTGCCACGCCTCCGGTACCCAGGTGCTGGACGATCTGGGCGAAGAGCACATGAAGACCGGCAAGCCGATCCTCTACACCTCTGCCGACTCCGTGTTCCAGATTGCCTGCCACGAAGAGACCTACGGCCTCGAGAAGCTCTATGAGCTGTGCCACATAGTGCGCGAGCTGCTGGAGCCCTACAACATCGGCCGCGTGATTGCGCGCCCGTTCGTGGGCACAGGCAAGGGCAACTTCAAGCGTACCGGCAACCGCCACGACTACTCAGTGCTGCCGCCGGCGCCGACCGTGCTGGATTACATGAAAGATGCGGGTGGCCAGGTTGTCTCCATCGGCAAGATTGCCGACATCTATGCCCAGCAGGGCATCACCAAGCAGGTGAAAGGGACCGGTCTGACCGAGCTGTGGGATCGCACGCTGGAAGAGGTGAAAGCGGCCGGTGACAACACCATCGTCTTCACCAACTTCGTCGACTTCGACTCCTCCTACGGCCACCGCCGTGATGTTGCCGGTTATGCCGGTGCGCTGGAGTATTTCGATTCCCGCCTGCCGGAGCTGTTTGAGCTGCTGCAAGATGGCGACGTGGTGGTGCTGACTGCCGACCACGGCTGTGACCCGACCTGGGGTGGTACCGACCACACCCGCGAATACATTCCGGTGCTGTTCTTCGGCAAGCCGGTCAAGGCTGGCTCTGTCGGTCGTCGCGAGACCTTTGCCGATATCGGCCAGAGCATCGCGGCTTACCACGGCCTGCCGAAACTGGCGTACGGTACCAGCTTCCTGTAATTTACCCGCCCGCCACTTCGGCGGCGGGCAATTTATAAAACAATAAAACTCAACCTAGTGTGAAGGAATCAAGAGAATGGCAACTCCTCATATCAATGCGAAAGATGGCGCCTTTGCTGATACCGTGCTGATGCCGGGCGACCCCCTGCGCGCCAAGTACATCGCTGAAACTTTCCTGGAGAACGTCGAGCAGATCTGCGACGTGCGCAACATGTTCGGCTTTACCGGTACCTACAAGGGCCGTCGTATCTCCGTAATGGGCCACGGCATGGGTATCCCCTCCTGCTCCATCTACGCAAAAGAGCTGATCACCGATTACGGTGTGAAGACCCTGATCCGTGTGGGCTCCTGTGGTGCCGTGCGTGAAGACGTGAAACTGCGTGACGTGGTGATCGGTATGGGTGCCTGCACCGACTCCAAAGTAAACCGTCTGCGCTTCAAGGATCACGACTTCGCTGCCATCGCTGACTTCGACCTGGTTGCCAATGCCGTGCAGGCCGCCAAGAACAAGGGCGTTGCCGTGCGCGTCGGTAACATCTTCTCCGCCGACCTGTTCTACACCCCGGACCCCTCCATGTTCGACGTCATGGAAAAATACGGCATCCTGGGTGTCGAGATGGAAGCCGCCGGTATCTACGGCGTGGCCGCAGAGTACGGTGCCAAGGCGCTGACCATCTGCACCGTCTCCGACCATATCCGTACCGGTGAGCAGACCACCTCTGAAGAGCGTCAGCTGACCTTCAACGATATGATCGAAATCGCGCTGGATTCCGTCCTGTTGGGCGACAACTAATCCCGCAGCCTCTGGAACCATGCAAAAACGGCGACCTCTGGTCGCCGTTTCTTTATCCGTTTACTGCGCCACATCATTGTTGGTTGGCGGCGGGGAGGGTGGAGGACTTCGTTTTTTGTGCTTGCGCACTCGCATATAGTTGCGACGAATGCCATAGGAGATAAGCAGACCTGCCAGCAGCGCAATCAGCAATATCAGCCGCTGTTTCTCCTGAATCGTTTTGAGTCTGGTGTCCTTGTCCGCCAGCATCTGCTGCTCTTCCAGGGTGATGCGCAGGTAGCCCAGTGTCTGATCGCCATCCAGGACCTCCTGTACGAACTGGATCCGCCCCTTGCCTTGTTCCGGCATCGATTTGTTATTGTCACCGATGGGTAGCAGGCTCTCCAGCGGTACGGCCTGTTCCGACTGGGCGAGGGGAATGCCGCGTCCATCATAGAGTGTGACATCGAGGATCTCCGGCTCGGTCGCCAGATCCCGGGCCAGCCGTTCCAGCTCACTGCTGTTCTCCTCCTTGATCCAGCGCTTCATGTCGCGGGCAGCATAGGCGACCAGTGCCTGGGCGCGGTTGCGTGCTTCGGTGTGCAGCGCAGCCTGGCTCTCTCCCTGCATATGAAGGAGAACAACCAGTACCCAGCAGCCGAGCAGCAGGCCGGCTACCAGACTGAGTACACGTTTGATGGGAAGATGACGCTGCAAGCGCGAGACCTCATGCTGACAATGAGTGCCGGATCTTGGCGCTTGCCTGCGCAAAAAGCAATACGCTACTCTGGGTCAGCATTGTTAACCCCCTGATCACCAAGGAAGGCGTATCTCTTATGTTGTTGTCCCGGCTCCCCCCTCTGTTATCCGATTGGCCTGCGTTGTTGTCCGGCTCACCCTGTTGGCAGCTCAACGCCGATGCGTTGCAACCGACAGAGACCCCGCAGGCGGGCGGCTGGTTGGTACTGTTTGGCAAGGGGCTGGGCGCCTCCCATCTGACGCATCTGTCACCACTGTTGGCTGCGCAGGGGCTGGTGGCCACCCTCTATCCTCCCACCGAGGTGACGGAGGTGCCGCTGCTGCTGCTTGGCTGCGATCGCTTCTCTTCCGAGTTGGTGGCCGAGCTCAAGAGCGGTGAGTGGGAGATCGATCTCTGCCACCTGCCGGCACTACCCACCCTGAGCGAACCCGGCCTGTTGGTGATGGACATGGATTCCACCGCGATCCGTATCGAGTGCATCGACGAGATCGCGCGGCTGGCGGGGGTCGGCGATCAGGTGGCGGCGGTAACAGCTGCTGCCATGCAGGGCAAACTGGAGTTCTCCGACAGTCTGCGCAACCGGGTGGCCCTGCTGGCTGGAGCGCCGGTCACCATTCTCGACGAGGTGGCCGCCAACATGCCGTGGATGCCCGGCTTGCAACTGATGGTCGATACCCTCAAAGAGGCTGGCTGGAAGGTGGCCATCGCCTCCGGCGGTTTTACCCGTTTTGCCGGCGAGTTGCAGCAGGCGCTGGGGCTCGATGCTATCTTCGCCAACGAGCTGGCGGTGGAAGGGGGTCAGCTGACTGGCAAGGTGAGCGGGCGCATCGTTGATGCCAGCGTCAAGGCCGAGGTGTTACAGCAGCTTGCTCAGGAGTACGGCATTGCTGCCGCCCAGACCGTGGCCATCGGCGATGGTGCTAACGATCTCAAGATGATGGGCGTGGCAGGTCTTGGGATTGCTATTCATGCCAAGCCGCTGGTGCGGGCGCAGGCTGCGGCCACCCTCAATCATCACGATCTGGAGGGGGTGATCTGCCTGCTGGCGGCGCGGGCCTGCAGCGAACAACGCTGGGACAAGCGCTGACTGTGTTTCAAGGAGGAAACCAATAAAAATGGAATTGTTGCAGCAGTCTCTGTTTATCCCCTGTGGCGCCCATCAACTGCATGTTCGCCACATCAAACCCCGGGTCGCCGTGCATGGCGAGCCGATCCTGATGGTGCACGGCGCCATCGAGAACGGCCGCATCTTTTACACCGAATCGGGCAAGGGGCTGGCTTGTTTTTTGGCCCGCCACGGCTATCAGGTCTATGTGGCTGATTTGCGGGGACGGGGGCTCAGCACTCCGGCCATCGCCGAGCAGGCGGAGCACGGCCAGCACGAGCTAATCACCGAGGACTTGCCCGCCCTGCATCGCTGGATTGCCGAGCGCCATCATGGCTTCAAGGTGCACTGGGTGGCCCACTCCTGGGGTGGCGTCATCATGGCCTCGACCCTGGTGCGCTTTCCCGAGCTGGCGGAGCAGGTGGCCAGTCTGCTGTTTTTTGGTACCAAACGCGGCGTGTCGGTGCACAATCCCGAGCGCTGGCTGAAGGTGGATCTGATCTGGAATCGGCTGGCCCCCTGGCTGGCTCGCCGCCGTGGTTTTCTGGCTGCTCGCACTCTGAAGATAGGTGCTGACGACGAGCCGCTGCGCTATCTGCAGGAGACCATCCCCTGGGTCAAGTGTGGCCCCTGGCGGGATCCTCACGACGGTTTTGCCTATGACGAAGGGGCGGCACGGGTCAACTGGCCGCCACTCTGGATGATCTCTGCCAGAGCCGACAAGGTATTGGGCCATCCGACCGATGTGCGCCGTTTCAGCGACGAGATAGGCTCGGCTGCTCGTCACACCCGCCTGGGGCGTGATAATGGCAACCGGCTTGACTATGACCACATCAATATGCTGACCGCCCCGCAGGCGCAGGAGGATCACTTTCCCCGGATCCTGGAATGGCTGCTCAATCCGCAGGCAGCATGACAAAAAACAGGGCACATAGTGCGCCCGTGTCGATGGGATCAGCGGGGCGGCTGCGTGATGCCGAACCGGAACAGAGTTGCCTGGGTGGTGTCGGTCAGCTCGCCAACCCCCACGACACTCCACAACTCCTCTTCCAGCCGCTTTGCCTTGTGAATGGCGAACTTGGCGATGTAGTCCAGCTCATTGGCAATGAAGTTGGTGTCGGGGCGTCCGGTGCGGGAGATGCCGACCAGCACCGAGTAGAATTCTCCCTGCTGCAGTGCCAGCTCGATGAACTGGCGCTTCTCTTTTAGGTTGCTAAAGCTGCTGGCGAGGCGGCTGGTGAAGATGGGGAGGCCTGCCTTGGTCTGGATGCTGGCAATATAGACCTCATCTTCACGCGGTTTGTCCTCCCGCTCGATGGCTCGCAACGGATTCATCAGCAGCTCCTTGAACAACTCCCCCTGAAACAGCGGATAGAGGTTCTCCTGCTCAGGTTGCTCGGCACAGGCGGTTAACAGTTGTTGCAGGCTGCGCGGAGTGAGTGACTTGCCGATGGCGGCTGGCTTGGGGGCACCCTTCAGTTTGTTGATATAGACCGGTGAGTTGAACAGGTGGTGGGTGTAAATATTGCGCAGGGCTCGCGCCAGTCCGCGATAACGGCGCTGCTCCTGCGCCGCCTTGAGCTTGTTCTGGTTGCTCTCGATCAGCAGGCTGAAGAACTGACGACCGGTATGACGATCGGAATCCCCGTCGATACAGAGGTGCAGCACGGTGCGAGTCATGTTGAGACTAACCAGCCGGTAGGAGAGATGCTGCAGATCCATGCTCTTGGATAACTCCTGCAGACGGGGCAGGGCGATGGTCACCACATCGTTTTTCTCGCCGATAAAGGCATCTTCCAGCTCGACCTGCAGGCCATGGGCAGAAATATCTCGGGTCCAGCCAAGCCATGACTTGCCATTGTGATGGATGGCAACGGCTGTTTTGTGGATATAGCGCAGCTCCTTGCGCAACTGGACATAGTGCAGGGATTCAATCTCGAAGGGGGCAACGCCCAGCTCGTGACCAAAACGTTGCAATTCATTGGCATTATTGCCCAGCTCGCCCTCCGGGCGGAACTCCTCCCGTTGGGACTCCAGACTGATCTCCTGCAGCAGGCCGCAATACCCAATCAGTTTGAGACGTTCGAGTAACAGAATATCCTGCAGTTGCGAATTTTCGACCCCCTGCAACTGCCCTACATCTGCCTCCAGCGATTCACACGCCTCCAGTGAAAACTTGTAGACACGCCAGC
This sequence comes from Aeromonas sp. 601027, assembly GCF_049174455.1. NCBI lineage: Bacteria > Pseudomonadati > Pseudomonadota > Gammaproteobacteria > Aeromonadales > Aeromonadaceae > Aeromonas > Aeromonas sp. 601027. Next base: position 147,660 of record NZ_JAAKTN010000008.1, read on the forward strand.
TGGGACGTCGGGAGCCCACCTGGAAGAAGAGGGCGGTGAGACCACTCTGGCGCAGCTCTTCAGCAGTGGCAGAGAAGAAATAGATATGGCTGCGTACCGTGTGGGTGAAGCAGTAGATGAGGGTTTCGGTCGTGGTGCCGGGAGCAGGGCAGAGGCGTTTCATCCGTTTTGCTGAGAAGAGTCCCGCCAGGGCATCGCGGTTTTTCTCGTCGCGCCAATACTCCAGCAGGTGCTGGTTGTTCTCGGTGCGCAGTGCTATCTCGAGTGAGGGACAGTCTCCTGTGCTGAAGAAGAGCGGCATGCCGGTCATCCGTGGCAGGTAGAACTGCTCATATCCCTTGATGATGGCGGCGGAGAGCAGATAGTCGACGCTGACCCGATAGCGGATCTTGTTGGCTTCGATAAAGTCGCTGAGGAAGGCATCGAAGGCGGGCTGCTCACCGGAGCGTACCAGCCTCAGCCAATACTTCCCTTCCTTGCTCTCTTCACCGAGGATCTGGTAACCGACCGGCTGATGCAGCACCGGATTGGGGTGATCCCGCTCCAGACCGGTAAAGAAGACCTCGACCTGAGCGCCGGTCTGGTAATTGGGCAAATAGGGGACCGAGACTCTCATGCCGCCGAGGGAAAGATCGGAACTTTTGGCGAACAACTTCTCCCCGTCATGAAGTTTGATGAGCAAGGGCGAGCTGAAGTGCATCCGCTCTTGTCGTCGCCCGTAGTAACTGGCAAAGACGATGGTGTTGACGTCGTATTGCCGGAAGGGGCTGACAGGGGGTTGCAGCAGGCCATCCACCCGGGCGTGGTGATGGTTCTTTTGCCATTGTTGCAGCGCTTCGTAAACGCCAAGGGTATAGGCGTCACGGTAGAGATAGCACTGGGACTGAAACAGTCCGATGGCCTCGGCCGGCATAAAGTGGGTGATACCGTCGAACTCGTGCACCAGGCACTCGTCCTCCAGTTCATCGCGCATGTCGATAACCCTGCGGCAAGGGGAGCATTTGCGATTGAGCTCCATCTTGATCAGAAAACGGCCGTTACTGTTTTCGTCCTGGGTCAGACGGTTGAAGATCTCTTCGAAATCTTTCTCCCGCAGCAGGGGTACAAGTTGTTCAATCAGATGTTGTTGGTGTACTGAATCCATGTGTTCCTGCCACGGAAAGTCACTTTTCCGATTCTGGGTTTGATCTGTCGGTCGCAAACAAGTATATCAAGCAGGAATTCATCCTGTCCCCGAGTTATCAATGGCTAAAAATAAAACTGCTTATGTTTGTTCCGAATGTGGTGCCGACTTCACACGCTGGCAAGGTCAATGCAGCGAGTGCAAGGAGTGGAATACCATCACCGAGGTACGCCTTGGCTCCGTCACTCCCGCAGGCAAGAGTGCCCGTTACACCGGTTATGCCGGCGCGGTCGGCAGTCAGGTACAGACACTGGCAGAGATCGCCACCACCGAAATCCCCCGTTTTACTTCCGGTTTCAAGGAGTTGGATCGGGTGCTTGGTGGCGGTGTGGTGCCCGGCTCGGCGATTCTGATCGGTGGTAACCCGGGGGCGGGTAAATCGACCCTGCTGCTGCAGACCATGTGTGGTCTGGCAGAGCGGATGAAAACTCTCTATGTCACCGGTGAGGAGTCGCTCCAGCAGGTGGCAATGCGGGCCAACCGCCTTGGTTTGCCTACCGACAAGCTACGGATGCTCTCCGAGACCAGCGTTGAGCAGATCTGCCTGATTGCCCAGCAGGAGCAGCCGCAGATCATGGTGATCGACTCCATTCAGGTGATGCATGTGGCGGATGTCCAATCTTCTCCCGGTTCGGTCTCACAGGTGCGTGAGGCAGCAGCGTTACTGACCCGTTACGCCAAGCAGAACCATGTGGCCATCTTCATGGTGGGTCATGTGACCAAGGATGGCAGTCTGGCTGGCCCCAAGGTACTGGAACACTGCATCGACTGCTCTGTGCTGCTTGACGGTGGCCATGACTCCCGTTTTCGGACTCTGCGCTCTCACAAGAACCGCTTCGGTGCGGTCAACGAGCTGGGGGTCTTTGCCATGACTGAACAGGGGATGCGCGAGGTGAGCAATCCCTCCGCCATCTTCCTCAGTCGGGGGCAGGAGCAGGCGCCCGGTTCCATCGTCATGGTGATCTGGGAGGGCACCCGGCCGCTGCTGGTGGAGTTGCAGGCGCTGGTGGATTACTCCCAGCTCTCCAACCCGCGTCGGGTAGCGGTGGGGATGGATCACAACCGGCTCGCCATGTTGCTGGCGGTGCTGCACCGTCACGGTGGGCTGCAGATGGCGGATCAGGATGTCTTCATCAACGTGGTTGGCGGGGTCAAGGTCGAGGAGACCAGTGCGGATCTGGCGCTGCTACTGGCGATGGTCTCCAGTTTCCGGGATCAGGCGCTGCCCAAGGATCTGGTGGTGTTTGGCGAAGTGGGGCTCTCAGGGGAGATCCGTCCTGTCCCCTCTGGTCAGGAGCGGCTGCAGGAAGCGGCCAAACACGGTTTTCGTCGTGCCATCGTGCCGCACGCCAATGCCCCCAAGCATCCTATCGAGGGGATGGAAGTGGTGCCGGTCAAGAAGTTATCAGAGGCGCTCGAGGCGTTATAACCGTAGCAATAGAGGCTGAATGAACAGAAAAGAGCACCATGTCTGGCCGGGCGTCGTTACGACTGGTTGTGCTCCTGATGCTCGTTCAACAGCTGTTCCAGCTCCCGATGCAGCAGCTCTTCGTCACCTACGTTGAGCTCTATCATCCGCTTGAGGTGGGTGGCACTGTCGATGTCGATGTGGTGGCAGTAGAACCCCAGCTTCTTGCTGGCTTCATGGGTTAGCTCGACCTGCATCTTGATCTCGATGTCGCTGCCACTCAGGACAAAACTGAGCTGGTACTCCTTGTTGTCACGGCTCTCCCAATCATCCGGTCGGATTAACAGGGCGCCCTGCAGGGATATGTCGACAAGCTGAGTCTGCCACTTGTGCTCCCCCTGGGTGAGTTCGGCCGTGGTCAAATAGAGGATCCGTGCAAAACGGCGGCGCTCAGACATGCTCATCTCCTAGTTTGGAATCAGCTGGACACAGGGAATCATTGCTCTGAGTGTAATGCACCTTGGCTGCCAGTATCTTGAACTTGCTCCGAAAATAGCAATCAGGCTTGCTGGGCACTGAGGAACTCCACCACATGGAGTGCCTTGACCAGACGATCTTCCTGTTTGAAGCGATCCTCCAGTACCGGACCCAATTCGTTGAGGTCATCATCGAGCAGTAGCAGTTGGGCCTCGTCGGCATCACTGTATTTGTCGTTGAATTCGAGGGCAAACTCGGTAGTGGCACGAATATGGGGATAAATGCGCTTGGCCAGCTCCAGTGTTTCGCCGCTGGCTTGCTCGAAGGCGGTGACGACGTGGTGGTAGATCTCGAAATGGCCCGCGCTGACATAGTCGACTAGGCGGTCGCAAAACTGATGCAGCTCTTCTGTTTTGGGCAGGCTGCGTTGCTTGGTCCGCGCCGGAGTAAGGCCTGCCAGCTGCATGTATCCAACCAGCAACGCTTGCCTTGCATCCAGCCAGTCGTCGATAGCTTTATGCTTGCCTGCCAGCGCCTGCTTGGTCTGTTCCAGTTTCGTCAACATAATCCCTATCCCTCCGTGGGGCAAAGGCTGGCCGATTGTTCGGTATTCCGAGCCGTTTGAGCAGTGACACAACCTATAACTAGGGAAAATCTGGGCAAGCGTCAATAGCCATGGGGGGATAATGTTAAGTGGCGAAGAAATAGTCAGCGGATTGTGTCTGCGTGCTAGCAGGTTTCAGGCCTGCTCACGGTTTTTCGCGTGTGGAATGTGACTATTTCCGCAGATCTTGATGAAAACCCCAGCGTTTGACGCGTTCGGCTCGATAAAGGCTTTGCCTGTGCGTTTTTTTTTGCATAGAGTGACCCAGCGCTAAATGCCCGATCATAAAGGAAATGTTATGAACAAAGCTCAACTTGTCGATGCGATTGCCGCCAAAGCAGATCTGAGCAAAGCTCAGGCCAAAGTGGCTCTGGAAGAGATCATCAATGGTATTACCCAGAGCTTGAAAGAAGGCGATGCTGTGCAACTGGTCGGTTTTGGCACCTTCAAGGTCACCCACCGCGCAGGCCGCACCGGTCGTAACCCGCAAACTGGTAAAGAGATCCAGATTGCTGCTGCCAACGTGCCTTCATTCGTGGCTGGCAAGGCTCTGAAAGACGCCGTCAAGTAAGTCCGAAAGTCTGTTTTGTCCAATGCCAGTCAGCTTGCTGACTGGCATTGTTTTTATGGGATTCTCCCATCCTTCCTGACTTTTCCTTTTGTCGGCCTCGTTGCGGCTGAGGCCTTATGCCGTTTGCGGGTTGGATGGCAGCGGCCAGATCCGCTCATAGGCCCAGGTAAAGACCATGATGTAGACGAGGTAGAAGGCGACGAAGCCGAGATCCAGCATCAGGGCGTCCCACACTCCCAAATCGAGCCAGAACATGACGCAGGGGAGGGAGAGCATCATAAAGCTCGCCTCATAGCCAAACGCGTGCAGGAAGCGGTCCAGTGGTCGCTTGTTAGTGCGTCCGCAAAGTTTGAGCAACCCCTTGTCGAACAACAGGTTCCAGCCGTAGGTCCAGGCGGTGGCGACGATGGAGAAGAAGATGGCCAGTGAACCGACCTCGGCGACGCCCTGACCGAACAGCTGGCTGATCAGCGGTGCGACCAGTGCCAGCCCGATGCCTTCGTAGAGAACCAGATAACGAAGTCGATCGGGGGTGGTGCGTAGTTGGGTACTACTCATGGGGATGTGCCTCCTGTGGGAGGCGCATTCTAATCAGGGAGTGGTTAAAAGAGAAGCATCGGCCCGTCATGACGGGCGTTGAGGGGCATGATGATGCCCCCTCATTTGCGATACGTCTCTATTGCCAACTTGGGCGTTAGCCCTGAGTGGTCAAGTCTGCGACTCAGGCGCCGGTTGGCGTGACCCGGGTCAGCATGGCAAAGCCCTCTTCCACTTGAGTGAGCTCTACCTTGACCTCTCCCAACTCGGCGAGCGAGGCAACATGGGTGCCGCCACAGGGGATGGTGACCTCCTGGCCTTCCAGCGAGCAGTGCCAGTAACGGGAGTCGATGATCGCCTCGCCGGCCCGGCTTCGGCGAATGTCAGCTCCGCTTGCTACCCAGTCGGCCAGTTGTTGGTTGACTTTCTCTTCAATCAGCGCCAGATCTGCCAGCAGCGCCTCGCTGTTGACTCCTTTCTTGCGCAGGCTCTTGCCGATTCGGTACTGCTCCCACGATCCGCAAGGCTCGACCCGCGAGCTTTGAATAGCAAGACGATCGAAGTCGGGCTGGCCCAGTGCATCGCGCTCGCTTACCTCCTTGCGCCAGTAGGGAGTCAGTACTCGATTGAGCGCCAGCGCGGCCAGATGGCAGCCGCTATGGCCCAGACTCAGGGCGTGGCGGGCAGCGCTATCTACTTGCAATTCGACCTGGCTGCCAACGGCTAGCGCGTGGTCACCGGTCATTGGATGGACCACCACGAAACGCCACCCTTCAGCCCCCCGTTTTACCGGAATCGCAGTATCGACAAACAGCTTGCCATCCGGGCTGATAGCCCCCATCCGGCAAGGGCCAATGGCGGCTTCGCCCCCTTCCCAGCGAGCATGGCCCACATCCCCCGGCTGATCGGGCCAGAGGTGGCTCTGGGGATGAAAGGGGGTGAGGTCGGTGACCAGCAGTGTGGTGTCGCCACGCTGACAGCAGACCACGCTGGCTTGCTCCTGATGATGGCCCAGCACGAAGCTGACTCGGGTATGTTCCATGGCAAGGCTCCCGCAACGATAAATGAGAAAAGAAAGCGGCAGCATACGCCAAAGTGCGAAGAGGCTCATTAACCAGAGTTAATGAGCCCCTCTTCTCGGTTTGACGGTTCGCTAGATCATGGCGACCAGCAGGTAGGCGTTGAGCCCGATCACCAGGGCGACGATGAGGCGGCCGACCGCCTGGGTCACCGGGTGGTTGCGATACTCCCCCATCAGGGCGCGATCGCCGGTCAATATCAGCAGCGGGATGAGCGCCAGCGCGATGCCGAAGCTCAGCACCACCTGGCTCAGCACCAGGATCTCGGTGGTGTTGAGGCCCATGGCGATTACCACGAAGGCAGGGGCCATGGTGATGGCGCGGCGCAGCCAGAGCGGGATGGTGAAGCGCACGAAGCCCTGCATCACCACTTGGCCGGCCAGCGTGCCCACCACGGTAGAGCTGATGCCGGAGGCGACCAGCGAGAGGCCGAACAGAGTCGCGGCCGCCTGACCCAGCAGCGGGGTGAGGGTCTGGTAGGCCGACTCCAGCTCGGCTACTTGCTGGTTGCCGGAGCTGTGGAAGGCGGCCGCCGCCATGGCCATCATGGCCAGATTGACGAAGCCGGCGATGGTCATGGCAATCGCCACATCGACCCGGGTGGTGTGCAGCCGCTGGGGGACCGAGCCCTGATCCTGGGTGTGCTGGGTCAGTGCCGAGTGCAGGTAGATAACGTGGGGCATCACGGTGGCGCCGAGCACGCCGGCCGCCAGATAGACGGCGTCACTGTTGGGCAGGCCGGGGAAGAGGGCGCCCTCCAGCAGGCTAGGCAGATGGGGGCGGGAGAACACCAGCTCGACGATGTAGGCCGCCGCCACGAACAGCAGCAGGCCGCCCACCACGAACTCCAGCGGTTTCTGGCCGCGGGATTGCAGCATCAGGATCCCCCAGGTCACCACGGCGGTGATGCAGGCCCCTTCAAGCAAGGTCACGCCAAGCAGCAGCTTGAAGCCGACGGCGGCGCCGATAAATTCGGCGAGATCGGTGGCCATGGCGATGATCTCTGCCTGCACCCAGTAGGCCCAGACCGCCGGTTTCGGCAGTCGGTCGCGGATGTGCTCCGCCAGATTTTTGCCGGTGACGATGCCGAGTTTGGCCGAGAGGGTTTGCACCAGCATGGCCATCAAGTTGGCCCATACCACTACCCAGAGCAACTGGTAGCCAAAGGTAGAGCCCGCCTGAATATTGGTGGCGAAGTTGCCCGGGTCGATATAGCCGATGGCGGCGATAAAGGCAGGCCCGAGCAGGGTCAGTTTGAATTTGCGGGCTGGAATCGTAGTCGTCAGTGCGGGTTGCATGGCATCACCCTCCATAAGGATATGGAGAGAGAATAGATCTAAATGATAATCGTTATCAATTGTTGTTTCTGATGATTTCCATCGGGAAAAACATTTAAGGCGGTCAGTTGCAGTGAGGGATGTGATTTCGTACAATACGCCGCCCTAGAAAAGCAGCGACTAAACACCTTTATGTTCCTTGCCTCCGAGGTCTGGCTGCACCTGGGCGGAGGCTGAATTAATCCGTAAGGAGCTAAAATGCGTCATTACGAAATCGTCTTCATGGTTCATCCGGACCAGAGCGAGCAAGTTCCCGGCATGATCGAGCGTTACACCGGCGCCATCACCACCTCCGGTGGTACCATTCATCGCCTGGAAGATTGGGGCCGTCGTCAGCTGGCTTACCCGATCGACAAACTGCACAAAGCCCACTACGTTCTGATGAACGTAGAAGCAGAGCAAGCCGTTATCGATGAGCTGGAAACCAACTTCCGCTTCAACGATGCCGTTATCCGCAACATGATCATGCGCACCAAGCACGCCGTGACTGAAGTTTCTCCGATGGCCAAGGCCAAAGAAGAGCGCTTCACCCGTCGTGACGACGAGCGCCGCGAAGAAGCTACTGAAGCTGCTTCCGAAGAGTAATTCTGGATCACTGACTAGAGGATAAAGGCCATGGCACGTTATTTCCGTCGTCGTAAGTTCTGCCGCTTCACCGCCGAGAACGTTACCGAGATCGACTACAAAGATATCGTTACTCTGAAAAACTACATCACTGAATCTGGCAAGATCGTACCGAGCCGTATCACCGGTACCCGCGCCAAGTATCAGCGTCAGCTGGCACGCGCCATCAAGCGTGCTCGTTACCTGGCTCTGCTGCCGTACACCGATCTGCACAACAAGTAAGAATCGGCCCGGCACTTAAGCCTAACTCAACGAAATTTATAGAGGAAAGGTAATGCAAGTTATCCTGCTCGACAAAATCGCCAAACTGGGCGGTCTGGGTGACCAAGTTTCCGTGAAATCTGGTTATGCCCGTAACTACCTGATCCCGCAAGGCAAAGCTGTTATGGCCACCAAAGCCAACATCGAAGCTTTCGGTGCTCGTCGCGCTGAGCTGGAAGCCAAACTGGCTGCCAACAAAGCTGCTGCTGAAGAGCGTGCTGCCAAGCTGGCCGAACTGGCTACCGTGGTTATCGCTTCCAAGTCTGGCGACGAAGGCAAGCTGTTCGGTTCCATCGGTACCCGTGACGTGGCTGAAGCCATCACTGCTGCCGGCGTAGCCGTTGCCAAGAGCGAAGTCCGCATGGGCAACGTTCTGCGTAACACCGGTGACTACGAAGTTGCTGTTCAGCTGCACGCTGACGTTAAAGCAACCGTACAGATCCAGGTTGTTGCCCTGTAATAGCGATTCGCTTTTGCAGAAAAAACCCGCGCTCTTGCGCGGGTTTTTTATTTTCCGGCCCGGGGGTAGAGTGAAGGTCTGTTCCACTGGAGGAGATCATTATGGCTTGGGTAGAAGGTCGCGTCATCGAACGCATCGAATGGACACCCACCCTGTTCTCCCTGCGGGTAGCGGCCGAGCTGGTCCCCTACAAGGCAGGCCAATTCACCAAGCTGGCCCTCGAGCAGGGCGATCGCCGCATTCAGCGCGCCTACTCCTTCGTCAATCCCCCCTCTGCGCCATACCACGAGTTCTATCTGGTCGAGATCCCGAGCGGTGAGCTGACTCCGTCCCTTGGCTTGCTGCAAGCGGGCGATACATTGCTGGTGCAATCCCAGGCCACCGGCTTCCTGACGCTGGATGAGGTGCCCGCCGGGCGCGATCTCTGGCTGCTCTCGACTGGCACTGCCATCGGCCCCTTCCTCTCCATGTTGGCAGATGGGGAAGCCTTCAACCGTTTCGAGAATCTGGTGCTGGTGCACGGGGTGCGCAAAGGCGAAGAGCTGAGCTATCAGGATTTGATCGCCAGCTTTGCCGAGCAATATGGCGAGCGTTTTTGCTATGTCCCCTTTGTCAGCCGCGAGCCTTGGCCCGATGCAATGGCAGGGCGGATCCCGGCGACTATCGCCAATGGTCAGCTGCAGGCTAGAGTGGGGTTGGAGTTCTCACCCGAGCTGAGCCAAGTGCTGATCTGCGGCAATCCGGAGATGGTGAAAGAGACCCAGCAAACCTTGCTGGCGCTGGGGTTGGCCAAGAATCTGCGGCGGGCACCGGGCAATATCAGTGCGGAGAATTATTGGTAAAACAATCAGCACAGGGGCGCCAGGCCCCTGCTGGATAAGGAAAGGGGAGGTCAGTTTTTCTTGCCGTTACCCTTGTTTTTATCCTTCTGTTTGTCGTGACCCTGTCCCGGGTTATTGCCGCTGTGGATGCTGCGGTTGTAGTGATCCCGGTACTTGCCATCCATCTTGTCGCAGTTGAGTTTGATCCGGCTGTCGCCAATGCCAAGATCCAGACAGTTGTCTTGCCACCAGTCGTACTCCTTGTCATCCCAGTCGAGATTGATCTTGATGTCATCACCGGAGATCTTGATGCCATCGCTATTTTTGCTTGGCGGTGCCGCAACCGCGATGCCGTGCGCCATGAGCAGGGAAAGCAGCAGGGCGCCGCGTCGGATAACGGGGTTGTGTTTAGCTTGGGTCATCGCAAGGGTACTCCTGTTGTTACTGGTCGCTCTGCGAGTTGGCAGGGACCTGGTTGGTTTTCGGTGGCTGGTTGCGATTCTCTTCATCTTCCAGATTGAATTTGACCGCCTTGCAGTCGACGGTGGAGGTCTCCCCGATATCCAGAGTGAGGCAGTCGTTCTGGGTCCAGCCGAACTGTTTGTCATCCCAGTCCAGATTGAATTTAAGCTCATCGACGGAAAATTCGGTGCCACCGCTCTCTGGATATTGCTGTGTCGCAGCGGCGCCGCCGGTAACCAGAAGAAGGGAGAGTAGCAAGGTGGTCGTACTGTTCATGATGGCCTCGGATAATTGCAACGGTGGATGAGTGTACGGATCTGGGCTGAACCCGGGCGGAATCGCACCTCATCTCACCACATGATCAAGTCAGGGAGGAATTGTATCGCTTTTCTGCTGCCGATTTGTCCGTTTTGGTCGCACTCTGGGCAGCTGGTTGCCAATCTGAAGGAATTCAGTCATTTGCCCTTCTCTGTGCGAGTCTGGCGACTATAATCGGCAGCCAACTGTTCCTGCACAGCACACCCCTTCATCATGACCACACAGGACTCCTCCACACAGCGCTACCCCAAGGGGTGGTTCGCTCTGACGACGGTATACAGTTTTACCGGATTGGCCATTCTGGCCTCCATTATCTTCTCCCTGCTGCTGTTCCTCTCCATCGATGACAACCCGATGATGAAGTGGCTGTTCGGCGGCTTGGCCATCATCTTCGAGCTGGGCAAGTTTTACGTCTGGTACGAGTACGGCGAGCGCAAGGCGCGGCGGGATTTGAGTGGTGCTCTCTGGTCGCTGCTGTTTTACAGCGTGCTGGCGGCCATATCCATCGGCGGCAGTATCGGTGGCATCAACAGCGCCACCAATACGGTGTTGAGCCAGCAGGCGCGCCACGAGCGGGAGCTTGCCCGTTTCGACGAGCAGATCGCCAGCATCGAGCGGCAGATCCAGCTCAACGAGGAGGCGGCCCGCAAATATATCGAGCTGGAGCGCATCTCCAGTGGCGTCTCCTCGTTGCAGCACGCCAACACCAAGCTGCGCTTGCAGCAGGATGAGCTGCGTCAGCAGCGCGATGCCAAGCCGGTCAACGAACAATCCTCCATGCTGGGGCTGATGAGCAGTCTGGCGGACGGGGTAGGGATGAGCATCAGTCAGGTGCAGTTCCTGCTGGTCTGCTTCCTCTCGGTGCTGCTCGACGTGTTCGGTGCCTTTTTCGTCAGCCTGATCGGCGAGGAGAACCGCTTTCGCCGGATGTGGCGCTGGCAGCAGGATCAAGCTCGCAGAGAGGCGCAGGAGGCGTTGGCGATGGCAGCCCAGCCTGAGCCCATGCTGCCGCCCGAGCCCGCCCCCGAGGTGCTGGCGCAGGTGCGCGGTGCGCTGGTGAGCGGTGAGCTCAAGTGCAGCAAACGCTCGGTGGCACAGGCTTTGTCACTCTCGCTGGAGGAGGTGGATCGTGTGTTCCACCATCTGCTGTCGCAAGGGGTGCTGGGGCAGGGGAGCAATCGACACTACTACCTAAATCCGGCGCTGGAGCAGCAACCCGGATAGTGAGAAGGCCACCGGAACGCGGTGGCCTTTTTCGTTATCGAGTGGCTGTGGCACTCAGTGAGTCAGCACCATCATCAGGCTGAGGAAGGCGGCCAGTCCGCCACCGATGCCGATGATCCAGTAAAACCCCTTGGCCCCCTGTTTGAGCGGGATGCGGAAGTAGAGCAGAAACGCCCACCACCCCAGTGCCAGCAACAGAGGAATAAGAAACATTCGAGCCATGGTGTCCTCGCTGTTATTCTGTTGACCCTTGATCAATCAACAGGACGGATTGTGCAATGACGCAACTACAGATTACCGCATTCGGTGACCCCTCGGTACTCAAGCTCAACCCTTCCCTCGATAAGGTGCCAGCCGATGGCGAAGTGCGGGTGCGCATCTGCTTTGCGGGGGTCAATCCCATCGATGCCAAAACTCGCGCCGGTCTTGGCTGGGCGGCTGCCCAGAACAAGGACAAGCTGCCCTGGACACCGGGTTATGACGTCTCCGGCGTGGTGGAGAAGCTGGGCCCCGGCGTGACCTCGCTGGTCGAGGGGGATTTGGTGTGCGGCATGGTCGGTTTTCCCCTCGCAGCCGGTGGCTACGGGGAGTCTGTGGTGGCAAGCGAGAGTGAGCTGGTCAAGCTCGACGGGGTGAGCCTGCAGCAGGGGGCGGCGCTGCCGCTGGCCGGTCTCACCGCCTGGCAGGGGCTGCTTGAGCACGGCGGCCTCCAAAGCGGTCAGCGGGTATTGATCCTCGCCGGTGCCGGTGGGGTCGGCCATCTTGCGGTGCAGTTTGCCAGCGCCTATGGCGCCGAGGTGGTGGCCACCGCCAGCCCCGACAACCATGGCTTCCTGCATGCACTGGGGGCGCGCTGGATGGTGGATTACCATGATGCGAACTGGCCAGCACGGGTGGTGACAGAGGCCGGCCAGGTCGATCTGGTGCTGGATCTGGTGGGCGGCGAGAGCGGCAAGGCGGCGCTGGCCTGTGTCAAGCCGGGTGGCCGTCTGGTGACGGTACCCACCATCACTGCCCAGCAGATCAAGGATGCAGGGGCAGCGGCGGGTATCGAGGTGGTCGGCATGCTGGTTCACCCTGACCAGAAGCAGCTGGGTCAGATGTTGATGCTGCTGCGTCAGGGGGAGGTGAAGGTCACCCTCGCCGGTGAATTCCCCCTGGCCGAGGGGGCGCTGGCCCATCAGGCCATCGAAGGGGGCCATGTGCGCGGCAAGCTGCTGCTGCGGATGTCTGCGGCCGATGGCTATCCCGGATGAGCGAGATGATGGATATGGGGCTGGGGTGGCTCTTTTTAAGTGCATTCACCTCCGCCACCCTGCTACCCGGTAGCTCCGAAGTGCTGCTGGGGGCCATGGCGGCCAAGGGGGAGTGGAGCATGGCGAGCCTGCTGCTGTGGGCGACGCTGGGCAATACCCTCGGCTCCATGACCACCTGGTGGCTCGGCTGGCTCGCCACCTTCAAGAAAAAACCGGAAGATTTTCAAGGCCGTGGGGAACAAAAAGCCCTCGGCTGGCTCAAACAACATGGTCACTGGTGTCTGCTGCTTGCCTGGACACCGGTGGTCGGTGATGGTCTCTGTCTGTTGGCCGGTTGGCTGCGCCTCTCCTTCTGGCGCTCTTTCATCCTGATCGGGCTCGGCAAATTGTTCCGTTATGCCCTGGTTTTTCTGCTGGCCAGTCACATTTTCTAGCCTGTTTTTGTCACTCACGAGGTTACCGTGAACAAAGTCATACCTTTAACGATTCTGCTGGGCTTCACCCTGCCGGTGCTGGCGGCACCGACCCTGATCGCCGAACAGGGCAAGGAGGAGGGCAAGCTCGCCATCCCCTACCAAATGTACAAGCTGGACAACGGCCTGACCGTGATCCTGGCCCCCGATCGCTCCGATCCGCTGGTGCACCTCGATGTGACCTATCACGTCGGTTCATCCCGCGAGACGGTCGGCAAGTCCGGTTTCGCCCACTTCTTTGAGCACATGATGTTCCAGGGCTCGAAACACGTCGGTGATCAGGAGCATACGCGGATCATCAACGAGGCCGGTGGCGACATGAACGGCACCACCAACAAGGATCGCACCAACTACTACGAAACTGTGCCGGCCAACCAGCTGGAAAAAGTGCTCTGGCTGGAGGCGGATCGGATGGGCTTCCTGCTCGATGCGGTGAGCCAGAAGAAGTTCGAGATCCAGCGCGCCACCGTCAAGAACGAACGGGCCCAGCGGGTCGATAACCAGCCGTACGGGCTGGTGAGCGAGAAGGTGGGGGAGGCGCTCTATCCGCGTACTCACCCCTACTCCTGGCAGCCTATCGGTTACGTGGAAGATCTCGACCGGGTCGATGTGAACGACCTCAAGCAGTTCTTCCTGCGCTGGTATGGCCCCAACAACGCCACCCTGACCCTGGGCGGCGACTTTGACAGCAAACAGGCCCTCGAGTGGATCGAGAAGTACTTCGGCTCCATCCCGCGCGGCCCGGACGTGGCCGAGCCGACGCCAAAGCCGGTGACCCTGCCCGAGACCCGCTACGTGACGCTGCAGGACAAGGTGCACTTGCCGCTGCTCTATATCAGCTACCCCACCGTCTCCCTTGGCGATCCGCAGGAGCCTGCGCTCGACATGTTTGCCGACGTACTCGGCGGTTCCGCCAGCTCCATGCTCTACCAGTCGCTGGTGAAAACCGGCAAGGCGATCGATGTGGGGGCGTCCCACTACTGCGAAGAGCTGGCCTGTACCCTGACCGTCTACGCCTACCCCAATCCGTCACAGGATGGCAGCCTCAAGACCCTCAAGGGGGAGGTGGACAAGGTGATCGGCGAGTTCGCCCAGCGCGGCCTCAAGCCGGAAGATCTGGAGAAGGCGATCGCCAAGTACCGCGCCTCCGCCATCTGGGGTCTGGATAGCGTATCCGGCAAGGTGAGCCAGCTCGCCATGGGTCAGGTGTTTGCCCAGGACCCCAACTATGTGTTCAAGACGCTGGATGCCATCGGCAAGGTGACACCGGAGCAGGTGAAGGCCGCCTACGACAAGTTCATCGCCGGCAAGCCGGCGGTGGTGCTGAGCGTGGTGCCCAAGGGCAAGACCGAGTGGCAGGTTGCCACCCCGAACTTTACCCCCGCCAAGCGCGAGCTGCCGGATTACAGCAAGCATGACGAGGCGCTGGCCGAACGACCGGTAAAAGACAATTTCGATCGCAGCATGCAGCCCAAGGCGAGCGAGGCGGTGAGCGTCAAGGTGCCCGCCATCTGGCACGGCAAGCTCGACAAGAACATCGAGATCATCGGCACCAAGAGTGACGAGATCCCCGCGGTCTCCATCATGATTGCCCTGCCGGGCGGCATTCGTGCCGAAGATAAGGGGCAACTGGGGCTAGCCAATCTGACTGCCGCCATGATGGGGCAGGGCACGGTGCGCCTGACCGAGGCTCAGCTGAGCGACGAGCTGCAAAAGCTGGGGTCTTCCATCGATGTCTCCAGCGCCCAGTACAACAACCTCATCACCGTCAGCTCGCTGGCGGACAAGTTGCCCCAGACCCTGGCGCTGGTGCGCGAGGTGCTGGAGCGCCCGGGCATGCGGGAGGTGGACTTCGAGCGGGTCAAGGCGCAGCTGCTGCAAGGAATGCAACAGGCCCAGCAGCAACCCGAGTGGCTGGCCGGGCAGGCTTTCCGCGAGCTGGTCTACGGCAAGCAGAACCGCCTCGGTCAACCTACCGACGGGGTAGCGGCCGATGTGGCCAAGCTGACCCTGGCGGACGTGAAGCACTTCTATCAGGCCTACTACAACCCCACCAACGCCAAAGTGGTGGTGGTCGGTGATGTGGACCAGAAGCAGATCGAGGAGCAACTTGGCTTCCTGACCGAGTGGAAGGGGGCAACGCCGACCCTGGGAGATCTCAAGCTCAAGGGTGAGCAGGCCAAGCCGGGCATCTATCTGGTTGACAAGCCGGGGGCCCCCCAGTCGGTGATCCGCATCGGTCGTCGCGCCATGCCGTTCGATACCACGGGGGATTACTTCACCGCCGGGCTGATGAACTTCAACCTGGGTGGCAACTTCAACAGCCGCATCAACCTCAACCTGCGGGAAGACAAGGGCTACACCTACGGCGCCAGCTCGGGTTTCTCCGCCAACCGCGAGGTGGGCACCTTCGCCACCGGCGCCAATGTGCGGGCCGATGCGACCGTGGATGCCATCCGCCAGTTCCTCAAGGAGATGGACAACTACCGCAAGAGCGGCCCGACCCCGGTCGAGCTGGCTTATATGCGCAGCGCGGTCTCCCAGCAGGATGCCCTCTCTTACGAGACCTTGGGCCAGAAGGCGGGCTTCCTGCTGCAGATGGTGATGTATGACCTGAAGCCGGACTATGTGCAGGCCCAGAACAACCTGATCAAAACGGTGTCGCCCGAGGCGCTGAAGGCCAGTGCCGCCCGTTGGCTCAATCCGGCCGACATGGTGATCGTGGTGGTGGGAGACAAGCAAAAGCTTGAAAAACCCCTGAAGGAGCTTCATCTTCCCATCTATCCGCTGCAGTTGCCGTAACTGACGCTTTATAAAAATCAAGAGCCGCCCCGGATGGGGCGGCCTCACATGAGCCGTGAATATGACTACAACAAGCTTGTCGCTCACCGAGTTGCTGAATGCGTTGGGATCACCGGAGCGCCTCACCGCGCTCAAGGGGATCCGGCGCGGGATCGAACGTGAATGCCTGCGCATCACGCCGGATGGCCGACTCGCCCAGAGTGACCATCCCCGGGCGCTGGGCTCGGCCCTGACCCATCCCAATATCACCACCGACTACTCGGAGAGCCTGCTGGAGTTCATCACCCCGGCCACCGACTCCATCGACAGCCTGATGGAGCAGCTCGGCGACATCCATCACCATGTGATTCAGCATCTGGGTGACGAGCGGATTTGGCCGCTCTCCATGCCCTGCTTCGTCGGCGGGGAAGAGAGCATCCGGCTGGCCCAGTACGGCAGCTCCAATATCGGCAAGATGAAGACCCTCTACCGTCAGGGCTTGAAGAACCGCTACGGCAGCCTGATGCAGGTGATCGCCGGGGTGCACTTCAACTTCTCCATGCCGGACAGCTTCTGGAGCGAGTGGCAGGAACTGGAGTGCGTCGGTTGTTGCAGCCAGCGCTTTATCTCCGACAAGTACATGGGGCTTATTCGCAACGTCTACCGTTTCGGTTGGTTGGTCCCCTATCTGTTCGGCGCCTCTCCGGCCATCTGCGAATCCTTCCTCAAAGGGCGCAAGAGCAACCTGCCGTTCGAGAAGACCGGCAAGGGTACCCTCTATCTGCCTTACGCTACCGCGCTGCGTCTCTCCGATCTGGGCTATACCAACAGCGCCCAGGCGGGGCTCAAGATCAGCCACGACAGCCTGCCGGCCTATGTCAGCAGCCTGCGCCGGGCGATCAATACCCACAATCCCGACTTTGCCAAGATCGGGGTCAAGGTGGATGGGGAGTATCGTCAGCTCAATGACAACGTGTTGCAGCTGGAGAACGAGCTCTACGCTCCAATCCGTCCCAAGCGCACCCCGCGCAGCGGCGAGAAGCCCTCGGATGCGCTGGATCAGCGCGGCATCGAATACATCGAGCTGCGCACCGTGGACGTCAACCCCTTCACCCCGCTCGGTATCGATGCCGACCAGATCCGCTTCTTCGATCTGTTCCTGGTCTGGTGCTTGTTGCGCCCCTCTCCGGTGCTGAGTGACGAGGAGATTGCCCGCAACCGCCGCAACCAGAACAAGGTGGTGCTGGAGGGACGTCGTCCCGGCCTCGAGCTGGAGGACGAGCAGGGTCATGCCATTGGCCTCAAAGAGTACGGCCTCAAGCTGTTCGACGAGCTGGCTCAGGTGGCCGAATTGCTGGATCGCTGCTGCGGCCGTAACCACTATCGCAAAACGCTGGCAATGCACCGTGAGAAGCTGCTCAATCCGGATTTGACCTACTCCGCCCGCATGCTCAAGGAGCTGCTGGAGAGTGGCAAGGATAACGGCTGTTACGGCGACAAGCTGGCGACCCGCTATCGCGAGGAGCTGCTGGCAGGGGAGCTGCAATACTGGGATGAGGCCTACTTTGCCGGTGAGGCGAAGGATTCCCTGGCCAAACAACGGGAGCGCGAGCGCAGCGACAGCCTGTCATTCGATGACTTCCTGGCCGACTACTTCGGTACCAGTACCACCACGGCCTGAAGGCGGGTTCGTACCGACCCAAGTGCCAGCAAAAAGCCGCTCGAGTGAGCGGCTTTTTTATTTCTCTGAACCTGAGCGATATCAGACGTGGTTATACATGGCCTCGATTTCGCTCTGGTACTTGGCCTCGATGATCTTGCGGCGCAGCTTCATGGTGGGGGTCAGCTCACCCAGCTCCATGGAGAAGGCGCTCGGCAGCAGGGTAAACTTCTTCACCTGCTCGAACTTGGCCAGCTCTTTTTGCAGATCGGCGATGCGGGCTTCGAAGAACTCCATTACCCGGGAGTGGCGCAGCAGCTCGGTCTTGCACTGGTACTGCAGGTTGATGGAGCGGGCGTACTCCTCCAGCGACTCGAAGCAGGGGACGATCAACGCCGAGACGAAGTGGCGGGCATCGGCGACGATGGCGATCTGCTCGATAAAGCGATCCTTGCCGATGGTCCCTTCCACCAGTTGCGGGGCCACGTACTTGCCGTTGGAGGTCTTCATCAGCTCCTTGAGGCGCTCGGTGAAGTAGATATTGCCCTGGCTGTCGAGCTCACCGGCATCGCCGGTACGCAGGAAGCCATCCTCGGTCATCACTTCGGCGGTGGCGTCCGGCTTGTTGTAGTAGCCGCGCATCACTGTGGGGGAGCGCACCAGCAGCTCGTTGTTCTCACCCAGCTTCACTTCGATGCCGTTCAGTGCCGTGCCGATGGAGCCGAGCTTGAACTGGCTGTCTTCGTAGCAGCAGACGGTGGCGGTGGTCTCGGTCATGCCGTAGCCGTACTTGAGGTTGAGCCCCATCGCCTGGAAGAAGAGGTTCACATCGTCGGCCAGACGGGCGCCCGCCACCGGCAGGAAGCGGGTGCGGCCGCCGAAGCGGGCGCGCAGCTTGCGAAACACCAGTCGCTCGGCGAGCCAGAGCTGGCCGTAGAGCAGCGGGGAAGCGGACTTGCCCGTCTGACGGGTGGCAACCATCTGCTTGCCGACACGGGTTGCCCAGCCAAACAGGGCGCGCCGCAGAGCCGGAGCCTGAGCGACTTTGGCCTGGATCATGGCATAGGCCTTCTCGTAGAGGCGCGGCACGGCGCACATCACGGTCGGCTGCACCTCGCCAATCACATCCATCACCTTCTGCGGATCGCGGATATAGACGTTCTCGGCGCCGCAATAGAGCACGTAGTAGCTCCAGGCCCGCTCGAATACGTGGCTGAGCGGCAGCATGCAGAGCGACACATCCTGCTCGTTCAGATCGAGGCGGCTGTTGTGCATCTCGAAACAGGCGGCGATGTTGTTGAAGTCGAGCATGACCCCCTTGGGCTCGCCTGTGGTGCCGGAGGTGTAGATCAGGGTCAGCAGATCATCCATCCGGTACTGGGTTTCCCGCTCGCGCAGCTCCTGCTCACTGGGTTGATGGTTGCCGGAGACCAGAAATGTCTGGAAGTGGCTCGCCTGCTCACAGCCGCGCAGGTTGACGCTGCCATCGAGGGCGACGATCTGGCGGATCTCGCCGCTTTCAATCAGTTTCAGCGCCTGATCGAACTGGGGTTGCTCGCCAACGAACAGCACCTTGATGCCGGCATCTTTGACGATGTAGCGCAGCTGATCGAGGGTGCTGGTGGGATAGATAGGGACGCTGACACCGCGGGCGGCCAAGATGCCGAGATCGGCCTGGGTCCACTCCGGCATGTTGCGGGCATAGATGCCGACCATCTCGGTGGGCTGGTGGCCGGCACGGATCAGCGCCTGTGCGCAGTAGTCCATGGCCTGGCCCAGAGTACGCCAGCCGATGGTGCGCCACTGGCCATCTTGCTGAACCCGCAGGGCAGCCTTGTTGCCAAGCTGGGCAATACGTTCACGCATCAGTCGAACCAGATGAAGCTTCGGCATCAGTTAAACATCCTTTAATTACAGTTGTACGCCCGCAAGGGCACTAAAAATCGGGCTAGAGTTTAAACTCCAAGATTACAGCTTACAAGTGTTCGCTGTTTGTCTTGGATCACAAAGAGTGCAAATAGCTCTTCCTTTGTGCAGAGTGGCCGATACTGCAAAGGAGCAAAGGGAGAGTTAACGATATGAATCTATGGATGAAAGGGGCATTGGCCGTGATCGTGCTCATGATGGTGGGGGGCGGGGCGGCCTGGTACTTTCTGGGCAAGACACAGCAGCCTGCGAATCCCTGGTATGAAGGGGCGGAGGGATACCAGCAGGCCCAACAGCAGGCATTGGCGCTGGGCTATCCGCTGCTCTATGTGCTGGAGACCCCCAAGTGCCGTCGCTGCAAGGCATTGAACGAACGCTTCTGGCGCAGTGAAGAGATGAGAGTGCCGTTGAGCCGATTGGTCAAGGTGCGGCTCAATCCGGGCAAGGGGGATGGTAGTGAACAGATCCTGCGCCGTTTTCCCAAGGTGGCCACACCGCCCGGCATCTATATCCAGCAGCCGGGTCAACCCCTCAAACCGATCAAGATAGTGGTGGATATACAGCAGATATGGATGCCGGGGAAAACCTGGCTGCGGGGCTTCTATATGCCGCTTTCCGCCGCAGGATTCGAGGCGGTGGTTCACACCACTCTCTCCTTGCAGGATCCGGCGATGGATAACGCCCCCCTCGATTGAGGCGGGATCAGCTGAAGTCGAACAGGCGGGACATCAGTACCGCATCTTCCCGATCATTGCCGGTGCCGTAGTAGTCGGCGCGGCGGCAATACTCGGCAAAGCCGGCGCTCTCGTAGAGGTTGATGGCGGTCTGGTTGCCTGCCCGCACCTCGAGAAACCAGGCCTCTGCCCCGGCTTGTTTGCTGCGAGTCAGGTAGGCTTGCAGCAGTGTCCGTCCCAACCCCTTGCCCTGAAATTCGGGGTGGACACAGATATTCATCAGCGAGCTGTCTCCGGCCACCAGATCCGAGATATAGAAGCCGGCCGGGCGACCATCGACCAGCATCAAGCCGTTGAGATAGCGAGGACCGAAGCAGGATAGCAGGTTGGCCTGGCTCCAGGGCTCCTTGTGGGCGGCCTGCTCTATGGGATAGACAAGGTCGAAATCGGCTTCGAGCAGGGGACGAAACTCAGGCATGTTGACTCCGGGTGACTGGGTGGAGGATGTCGGGGTTGGCAAAGACGACTTTTGTAAAATCAGGTAAAAAGAGCGGCTTCCAAGAGGGCGTTGAAGGCATGATGCAGGATCATGCCGTACTGTTCGCCAGGTGTCGGCGTAGTTGTTGCCACAGGGCGCGCTTTTGTGCGGCACTGGGGGCCAGCGGACAGATCAACGCATCGGGTCGTTCCGGGTTGGCCTCCGTCAGCCAGAGCAGCGGTGAGGCATCCGCCGTTTGCAGGTTGGCAGGCGGCAGCTCGCTGAGCAGTGAGACCTCGTCGGGGGTCATGCCGAGCAGCTGGCAGATATCCGCCAGCAGCGTGGTGGCAGGCAGCTGAGGCGCCAGCAACCAGAGTTTGCCGCTGGGCAGCGGAGCGCGGGTGGCCGGTGCTGTCTGGTCGGGCTGCACGGCATCTTGCGCAAGCTCGGGTACGAGATCTGCACCCAGCAATGCCGGACGACGCAGTTGCCAGCTTTGAATGCCCATGCGGGCCAACATGCTCTGACGAACGGGATCTTGCATCTGGGGCGACTCACTCTTGATCTGCGTTGGGGAAAATTGTGTTGCGCAGGGTACACTCGAACCGCTTTTGCTGCACCCTTTGCAACGCATCATCTGGCGCATGCGGGCATGGTGCCATCACGACACTGGCTATGCATGGGCGCAGCACGCTGCCGATACGGTATCGCACTGCCTTTGCGTTTTTTCCTGCCAGAGGCGGGTATTGTGCGGCAAGAGATACCAGAATAAACATCATAACAAGACAAAACCCAAGGTCGAGCAAATGGATATCACGCCTTGGGGCTAACATCATCCCAGCTTCGGAACACTCTCTATGTCGTCTTTAGCTCAAGCCCAGAACCCTGCGCGTCTTATTCCCATCCAGGAGCGCCTGCCCCGGCTGCTGGCAGCCCTTGGTGAGGGGCTTTATGAACGGCAGGATGCCCTGCGCCTCGGTCTGCTGGCAGCCCTCAGCGGTGAGAGTGTCTTCTTGCTGGGGCCACCCGGTATCGCCAAGAGTCTGATTGCCCGTCGCCTCAAGCTGGCCTTTCACGACGCCCGCCACTTTGAATATCTGATGACCCGTTTCAGCACACCGGAGGAGGTATTTGGCCCCCTCTCCATTCAGGCGCTGAAAGAGGATGGCAAATACCTGCGCCTCACTGCCGGCTATCTGCCGGAGGCTGAGGTGGTGTTCCTCGACGAGATCTGGAAGGCGGGTCCCGCCATTCTCAACACCCTGCTCACCGCCATCAACGAACGGCAGTTCCGCAATGGTGATAGCCAGCATCCCATCCCCATGCGGCTGCTGGTGACCGCCTCCAACGAGCTGCCGGCGCCGGACAGCGGGCTGGAAGCGCTCTACGACCGGATGCTGGTGCGGATCTGGATGGACCGGGTGCAGGAGAAAGCCAACTTTCAATCCATGCTGGCCAGCGACGGTCACGCCCACCAGAATCTGCCGGAATCCCTGCAGATCCGGGGGGATGAGTACGAGCAGTGGCAGAGCCAGATTGAGCAGGTGCGCCTGCCGGATGCCTGTTTCGAACTTATCTATCAGCTGCGCCAGCAGCTAGACAGCCAGCTGGCCCATCGCTGTTATGTGTCGGATCGCCGCTGGAAGAAGGCGGTACGGCTCATCAAGGCGAGCGCCTTCTTCAATGGCCGCGATGAGGTCGCACCGGTAGATCTGCTGCTGTTCAAGGATTGTCTCTGGCATGACGAGGAGTCCCGCACCGCCCTGCTGGAGATGATGACCGAGTTCTCCCGTCTCTACGGTTATCAGCAACTGGCCTTGACCCGCCAGCTGCTTGCCCTGCGGGATCAATTCAAACAGCTCAAACAGGGCGTGGCACAACGTCTCTGCTGCAAGGCGCGCAAGCGCAAGCAGTGGTTTGGCCGACGGGCGAGGGGGATCGAGATCCCGCTCGCCAACGCCAGACCCTTTGGCAAGCAGGTGCACTTCCATCTGCTCACCCCGGCACCGCTGGATGGCAGCGATCCCGAGCGTCTCACCAGCACCCTGGTGTTCGATCGTACCCTGCTTTCCCATTGGCATCCGACCGGCGAGGCGCTGGTGGGTTATCAATATGGCAACCCGAAAGAGGGACACTACGAGCTGGTACTTGACGATGAGCTGCGCCTGCAGGTGCTCGATATCCAGCGCCAGCAGATCCCGCTGGTATTGATGGAGCGCAACGCCATCCCCGAGGTGGTGCTGGAGCCCTGGCTGCAAGCGCTTGATGAGCTGCTTGCCCAGGTTGGCAAGGTGGTACTGGAGCTTAAACAGCAGCGTACTCTGTTCGATCGTCATCGGCAGCACCTCTTTATTGCCCAGCGCTGGCTGCAACAGGTGGAGGACAGCTTCTTCGTGCTGAGCCGGGATCTTGAACTGCTGCGCGGCGAGCTGACACAGTGGCGCGAGCGGTTGCCAAGGCTGGACGAGTAAGGAGCGCTCATGCTTGAGATTGGCATGCTGGATCTGGGGCTCCTGATCGGTGAAGGGGAGCTGGCAGGGGAGGTGGCACTTTTGCTTGCTGCGTCGCCCAAGATCTCCGAGTTCATCAAGCGCTCCCCGCTGCAGGGCAAGCTGCTGAAAAAGCGCCTGCAGAGCTGGGGTGAGCAGCTTGGCGAGGAGATCCGTCACAAGCCGGTGCCGGTGGCGCTGGAGCAGGAGTACCTGCTCTATCAGGCGCACCGGCAGTTGCCGATGACCGAGCTGATTGGTCGCCTGCCCGCCCTGCTGGAGTCGCTGGATCACTACAGCCCCTTTGCCGGTGAGGCCCGTTCGCTGGTTCGCCAGCTGATGGCTCACCCCACCGAGGGGCTGCGCCAGCTCTTTATCGACAAGTGGCGTGCCAGTCTGGTGGGGAGCCTGCTGCAACTGCAGCAGCAGATCGCCGAGGCGGAGCGGGAGAAGCAGCGTCAGGAGATTGAAGATCAGCTGCTGGCGAGCCGCACCCTGGCCGATGCCCTCGATCCGAACCAGATCTCAGCCGGTGGTCTTTGGGATCTGGCGCAGGGGCACTGGCACAAACGCAGTCTGGTGCTGGTCAAGCAATACGCCCGTATGTTGCAGCGCGAGCCCTTGCTGGCGGAGATTGCCGCTCTTCTCGGGCGCAGCGAGCGGGATCGCCGGGCGCAGGAGCAGCCGGTGCCACCGGTTCAGGTGCTGGAGCTGGAGCCCGCCCCCAGCGACGATGTGCCGGACGACCTGGTGGGCATCCACCAGGCGAGCGACCTGATGCGGCTACTGCCAAGCGAGGCGGTGATGCTGGGGCTGCCGGAGCTGGAGCTGGAGTTCTACCGCCGCTATCTGGAGCGGCGCCTGCTCAGTTACCAGTCACGCGGCACCTTGCCGCGCCAGCGCATCATGCTGCGCACCCCGGAGCAGGGGGGGCAGCAGTTGCAGCAGCGGGGCCCCTTTATCGTCTGTGTCGATACCTCCGGCTCCATGGGGGGCTATCCCGAGGAGTGTGCCAAGGCACTCTTTCTTGCGCTGCTCAAGGTGGCGATGGATGAGAAGCGCGGTTGCTACCTGATGCTCTTCTCTACCGAGGTGGCGACCCTTGAGATCACCGCCGATACCGGACTGGACAAGGCGGAGCGCTTCCTCTCCATGAGCTTTCACGGTGGTACCGATCTGGTGCCTTGTCTGGAGAAGGCGCTGGTCAAACTCGATGAGCCCGCTTTTGCCAAGGCAGATGTGCTGGTTATTTCGGACTTTATCGCTCAGAGTCTGCCCCATGCCCTGCTCGAGCAGATGAACCGCTATCGCCAGCGCCAGACCCGCTTTCACGCAGTGGCCATGTCCCGGCACGCCAAACCGGCACTGTTGCGGGTCTTTGACAACAGCTGGCTGCTCGATTGCGGTCTGCGCGGCCGGCTACTGCGGCGCTGGCAGCATCATTAGTTACCGGGAGGGAGCCAGCCCCCTCCTTCGCTCTGTATCCCCCTCCTCATTCCAACGTTATGATATTGCTGTAAAATGTGAGATGAAACCCATTCAAGTCCTCTCTCCTTGCGGTAGCCTTTACAGCCGTTGTTACAGGGTGATTTTCCGGTATCGGGTCGCCTGCTGCTCTTTCCCCATTCATCCGGAGTGTTTATGAGCCGACTTGCCTTGCTGCTGTTGCTGGCGGTATTCGGGCTGGCAGCCAGACCCTTGTCCCCCGAGCAGTTGGAAAATGAACTGGAGGAGATGGAGCAGGTCCATCAGCCTATCGAGTTGCTGCGGGAGCGCGTTGCTCGCTTGCTGCGGGATGGCAGCGACTATCCACCGTCCCAGCTGATGCGGATCAGTCGTCTGGCTTGCTGGGCCCAATCTGCCGATGACATCCAGGCGTCTCGCCGTGCGATTGCGTATGCCGACAGCCAACTGGTGCTGGCTCAACAACGGGGAGATGACGCAGCCATTGCCGAGTTGCTCATCTGTCGTGGCTGGTTCAATCAGCTGCTCGGCGAGGTGGCACAGGCCCGTCGGGATTATGATGAGGGGCTGCGGTTGGCAAGGGAGGCCGCTGTGCTCAAGCTGGAGGCGCTGGCGCTGTCCCACCGGGGAGCCATGTTGTCGTTTCAGGGGGCGTCAGGGCAGGGGCTGGTGGATCTCACCAGGGCGCACGACATCTACGAACGGTTGGGATTGACCACCTGGTATAACCGGGCGCAGCTCGAGATTGCCGCCGCGTTTCGCCGCATGGGTCTCTATGCCGAGGCACTCACTACCCTGAACCGGTTGCATGAACACTTTGCCCACAACCATGACGGGTTCGGTTTGGCCAGGATGAGAGAGCAGCTGGCTCTGGTCTATCTGGAGACGGGGCGCTATCAGGAAGCGCAGCAGGAGCTCGAACGTAGTCTCGCCTTTTTGCAACAACCCGAGTACCGGATTGAACATGCGGATCGTCAAGTGATGCTGGCGGAGGCTCTGCTCGGTCTGGCGCGCCTGGAGCAGGCCGGACGCTTGCTGGCGCAGGCAGCAGGTGTGCTCACCCCTGAAGTTGATCCTATCCTCCACGCCCATCTCGAGCTGGTAATGGCGAAACTGCAGGTGAAAATGCGGGATCCGGCCCCGGCCTTGATCGCACTGGCGAAGATTGAACCGATCCTGAAGGCTGAGGGGCACACTCGTTACCTGATGGATCTCTACGCAGTGCGCAGCGAAGCATTCGAGCTGCAAGGGGACTATCCGGCTGCGCTGGCGGCCTTGCGGGATCATTTGGTGCAAGAGCAGCGCCTCGACCAGATGCAGCGAGAGCAGAGTACAGCCTGGGTGCGCGGCCAGTTTGAACTGACCCGCCAGGCGGAAGAGAACAAGCGATTGCGGGTCGAGCAGCAGTTGCAGCGGCAGGAGCTGGCGCAGAGCAAGGAGCGTCGCTTCTGGTTGCTGGTGGTGATGGTGCTCTGCGGTGGAGTGGCTCTGCTGACGATGAGGTGGTTGCTGGAGCGCAATCGTCGGATGCATCGGTTGGCCTTTACCGATGAGCTGACCGGTATCGATAACCGGCGTCGGGTGTTGGTGGATGGGCGCGAGCACTTTGAGCTGGCCCGCAGGCAGCAAATGCCCTTTTCTCTGCTGCTTTTTGATATCGATCACTTCAAGCGGATCAACGATTCGCTGGGTCATCATCAGGGCGATCGGGTACTGCAGTGGGTATCCCGAATGGTGGCAAGAGAGTTGCGGCAGCAGGATCTGCTGGGCCGTACCGGTGGAGAGGAGTTTTTAGCACTGCTGCCGGAGACGGGGCTGGAGGAGGCGTCCCGTTTGGCTGAGCGGATCCGCGCCAGGGTCGGCCAACGGGCGTTGCCCGGTTTGTCCCATCCGGTGACCATCAGCATCGGGTGTGCCTGCCAGCGCGATGATGATCAGGATCTGGCCGCGTTGATCCGTCGTGCAGATGCTGCTCTCTACCGCGCCAAGGGGGCTGGGCGCAACCGGGTGGAAACAGACAACTGACGGACTGGGTATTTTTCACCCGTACGGGTATAATGCCGCGCAATTTTGCTTTGACTCAGGCGAGAAGACCCATGTAACGCAACCCTCCTCCCTCTCTCCACCAGGTTGGCAACACGCCAGCTGGCGTGGCTTTTGTTGCGTATACATGTGCCGTGAGCGGCATTCCGGATTTATTCCCACGGTGGCTGATGCCACCGCTCAATAGAAGAACGTTGAATTATGTCAGCTGAATTTCTGAGTGAAGTCTCCAAGAGACGCACTTTTGCGATCATTTCGCACCCGGATGCGGGTAAAACCACCATCACTGAAAAAGTCCTGCTGTTCGGACAGGCCATTCAGCGCGCCGGTACCGTCAAGGGCCGTGGCTCGGGCCAGCACGCCAAATCCGACTGGATGGAGATGGAGAAGCAGCGTGGTATCTCCATCACCACCTCGGTGATGCAGTTCCCCTATGCCGATTGTCTGGTCAACCTGCTCGATACCCCGGGTCACGAGGACTTCTCTGAAGATACCTACCGTACCCTGACCGCGGTCGACTGCTGCCTGATGGTCATCGATGCCGCCAAGGGTGTTGAAGACCGGACCCGCAAGCTGATGGAAGTGACCCGTCTGCGTGATACCCCTATCCTCACCTTCATGAACAAGCTGGACCGCGAAGTGCGCGATCCGATGGAAGTGATGGACGAGGTGGAGCGCGAGCTGAAGATCATGTGCGCCCCGATCACCTGGCCAATCGGCTGTGGCAAATCCTTCAAGGGTGTCTATCACCTCTACAAGGATGAGACCTATCTCTACCAGAGCGGTCAGGGCCACACCATTCAGGAGAAGCGTGTAGTCAAGGGGCTGAACAACCCGGATCTGGATGCCGCCGTCGGCGAAGATCTGGCCCGGCAACTGCGTGACGAGCTGGAGCTGGTGCAGGGCGCCTCTCCCGAGTTCGATCACGATGCCTTTATCGCTGGCGAGATGACCCCGGTCTTCTTCGGTACCGCACTGGGTAACTTCGGTGTTGACCACATGCTGGATGGCCTGACTGACTGGGCGCCGTCTCCTATGCCGCGCAAGGCCGAGAGCCGCGAAGTGGTGGCGACCGAGGAGAAGTTCTCCGGTTTCGTATTCAAGATCCAGGCAAACATGGATCCGAAGCACCGTGACCGTATCGCTTTTATGCGTATCGTGTCAGGTACTTACAGCAAGGGCATGAAGATGCGCCACGTGCGTATCGGCAAGGATGTGAACATCTCCGATGCCGTGACCTTTATGGCCGGTGACCGTGAGCAGGCGGAAGACGCCTTCGCCGGTGACATCATCGGTCTGCACAACCACGGTACCATCCAGATCGGCGACACCTTCACCCAGGGTGAGGATCTCAAGTTCACCGGTATCCCGAACTTTGCACCGGAACTGTTCCGCCGCATCCGCCTGCGCGACCCGCTCAAGCAGAAGCAGCTGCTCAAGGGGCTGGTCCAGCTCTCCGAAGAGGGCGCGGTGCAGGTATTCCGTCCGCTGATCAGCAACGACCTCATCGTTGGTGCGGTCGGTGTGCTGCAGTTTGACGTGGTGGTCTCTCGTCTGAAGAGTGAGTACAACGTCGAGGCCATCTACGAGGCGGTCAACGTCTCCACCGCCCGCTGGGTGGAAGGGACTGACGTCAAGAAGTTCGAAGAGTTCAAGCGCAAGAACGAGGTCAACCTGGCCCTCGATGGCGGTGACAACCTCACCTATATCGCGCCGACCATGGTCAACCTGCGCCTGGCCCAGGAGCGTCACCCCGACGTGGAGTTCCGCCAGACTCGCGAGCACTGATAACGGTTTGTTTGCCTGTTGGCAGATAATCAAAGAGACCCCGCTTCGGCGGGGTCTCTTGTTTTGTGCCGTTTTGCCTGTTTAAGGAGGGATGCAGGGGGGAATGGTTCAGCATATACCAGTCGCAAGCAGCCCTCACCCTAGCCCTCTCCCGGAGGGAGAGGGAACCATCAGAGGTCTGCCTGAAAGATCGCGGAAGTGTTTTGCCCCCTTCTCCCCTTGCGGGAGAAGGGTTGGGGATGAGTGGGGCTACCCCAGTGTCAGCACCATACAGATCTCGCAATCCCCGTGGCCGGTGCAGCCAAGGGGGCCTGGCAGATGTTCAAAGCCCAGTGATTCATAGAGGCTGGTGGCTTCGCGCAGTACCTCAGTGGTCTCCAGATAGCAGCGGCGATAGCCCAAACCACGAGCGGCATCCAGTGCCTGCAATACCAGCCGTTTGCCAAGGCCCAGTCCGCGCAGGGCGGGCATAAAGTACATCTTCTGCAGCTCGCAGACTCCCTCTTCTCCCGCCAATGGCGCGATACCACCACCGCCGAGGATGGAACCGTCCGGCCCTTCGATAACCCAGTAGCGACTCTTCTCCCCCTGATAGCTCTGGGAGAGGGTGTCGAGATTGGGATCCGAGACCCCATACCCTTTGTCGGCGGTGAGGCCATATTCGGCCGAGACGGCGCGGATCACCAAGGCGATCTGGGCATTGTCCGCCGCCGTGATGGGGCGGATCTGGTAACCCCGCTGGCGACGGGCGCGGGAGAGGGCGCTGCGATAGAGACGTAATCCTTGCCACAACTGCTCCCGCTCGGGCAGGCTCAACTGCGCCAGCATCTCTTCCATCGCCCCGTCCATCTCCCGGTGCAACTCCAGCAGCATCCCCTGACCGTTGACGGTGAGGCGGGCCTCCTTGCTGCGGCCGTCGGAGGGGTGCGGGTGCCAGCTGATAAGCTCCCGCTCGGCGAGGCGTGCCAGCGGACGGCTGGCGTTGGATTTGTCGATGTGCAGCTTTTCTGCCAGCTGCTGGTTGGTGGCCGGGGCGTTTTCCAGCTCGATCAGCAGGTGAGCCTCGATGGGGGTGAGGGCCAGGTTGCCGCACTGCTGGGAGAGCATGCCGAGTTCGCGAACCAGATCGCGCGACAGGGCGCGCAGGGGACGGGGATCCATATCGTGGTTTCCTGTTTAGTTGTGCATGACAACTAAAATAGCGTAAAAGTTGTAATTCGCAACCTTTTGCTGTGATGGCTTGCAGAATATGTGGTAAGCGGCAGCCCCGCTGATTGGGCTGCCGCAGGTGGGGCGGTCGTCAGGCGGCGGCTCTGATAGCCAGCTCCGGGCGGCGGGAGAAGCAGCGGGCGAGCAGCAGCATGGTGGCGACGCCTATGGTGCCCAGCACCAGCCAGGGGAGGGCCGGTTGTCCCTGTTGCAGCGAGAAGTCATAGAGGGTGCCACCGCCCACGTAGCCGGTCATGCCTCCCAGCGCCAGTCCGAGGCGGCTGAAGCCCATGTAGCTGCCGCGGGCTGTGGGGTTGGCCAGCCGGGTCATCAGGGTCTCCCGGGCCGGTTCACAGATGATGATCCCCAGATAGAAGCAGGCCAGCAGTACGAAGATGCCGGAGAGGGTGCTGACGAAAGCGACCAGCCCGATCCCCACCGTCATCAGCAGGATACCTGCCATCAGTCGGCTCTCCAGCCGATAGCGCCGCTCGCTGAAACGGGCGATAGGGTAGAGCAGCGCCAGTGACAGCGCCGTTTCCAGGCTGTACATCCAGCCCACCGCCGTGGTGGTACCGGAGAGCTGCTTGACCAGAATGGGGAAAATCAGCATCACCTGTACCCACAGCATGTAGTAGCCGCTCAGGATCAGCACCAGTCGGCAGAAGGCGCGATCTGCCAGTACTTGTCCCAACCCTTCTCGCATCGGAGTCGGTTTGACCGAGAGGCGGTAGGCGGGCAGCAGGGTCCAGTTGCAGAGAGCCGCCAGGGTGAAGAGCCCGGCACCCAGCAGGCAGACATAGGTGAAGTCAAAGCGCAGCAGCCAGCTGCCTAGCAGGGCACCGGTGACGGCTCCCGCGCTCTCCAGCATCATCAGCAGGGAGATAAAGCGGCCCCGCTCATGGGGACGGGTAAATTTGATCACCAGTGCGGCCCGTGGCGGATCGAACAGGCAACCGCCCAGTCCGGAGAGGAAGCAGGAGAAGATCAGCATGGCGCCGCTGTCGGCCCAGGCCAGGGTGGCAAAGCCGACGGCGCGCAGCAACATGCCGGTGACGATGAGCGGGCGGGCGCCGAAGCGGTCGGCGAGGGAGCCGCCGAAGATCCCCAGTCCCTGCTGGGTCAGCTGGCGCAGGCCGAGGGCCAGCCCCACCAGACCGGCGGCCCAGCCGAGTTGATCGACGAAGCGCAGGCTGATCATCGGCATCACCACAAAGAAACCCAGGATCACCAGTGTGGTATCCAGCGCCAGAAACCAGCGTCCCCAAAACCTCGCCCTATCGACCATAACGCCCTCTCATTCACAGATACCTTCATTCTGGAGAGGGTTTAGATATAGTGGTAGACGACAACTACCTATATTTCATA
Organism: Aeromonas sp. 601027; assembly: GCF_049174455.1. NCBI lineage: Bacteria > Pseudomonadati > Pseudomonadota > Gammaproteobacteria > Aeromonadales > Aeromonadaceae > Aeromonas > Aeromonas sp. 601027. The sequence continues at coordinate 178,635 of NZ_JAAKTN010000008.1, forward strand.
TCAGGATTATTTATGTCTATGGATCTGGACGATCTGCAACTGCTGCTGGATGTGGCCGAGCTGGGCAGCTTCAGTCAGGCGGCGGCCATTCGTGGCTGGTCACAGCCGCTGGTGAGCCAGCGGATTGCCCAGCTGGAGGAGAGCCTCGGGGCACCGCTGTTTCAGCGTCATCGGCGCGGGGTGACGCCGACCCGTGCCTGCGAGGAGTTTCTCCCTGCCGCCCGCTCGGCGCTGGCCACTCTGAGTGAAGGACGGTTGGCACTGCAGGGGGCACCTGCACTGCCCTGTATCCGTCTCTCCAGCCTCCCTTCGCTCACCTCGGTGGTGTTTGGCTCGCTGTTGATGGAGCTGGTGGATGAGCCGTTCGAGATCCGCTGCACCACGGATCACTCCGGCGAGATCATGCAGTCGCTGCTGACTGGCGAGGCCGATATCGGCTTTGTACTCAAGCGTCCGCCGGTTGCGGGCCTGCAGATGGAGCTGCTTTGCTGCTCCCCCATTATCGCTATCGCCTCGCCATTGCATCCGCTGGCCGGTTGTCACGGCCTCACCCTGGAGGATATTGCCGACCAGCGGCTGGCGCCTCAGGTATGGGGGCCGGGGTGTGACGTCTTTATCCAGCAGTTGCGGCGGCTGCGGCGGGCGGCCAGCCCCCTGCATGCGGTGCAACCCGCCAGTGCAGCGCGGGATCTGGCGCTGGAACACGGGTTTATCACCCTGATGCCGGAGCTGGCTATCAAGCGGGATCTGGAGGTGGGGCGGTTGGTCAGGCTCGATGTGCGCAATCTGCCGCAGGAGCATTGGGATGTGATGATGGCGTGGCGCGGTGGCAAGCGGCCCAACCCGGCTCGGGAAACCGTGTTGGCCACCGCCCGCACGTTGGCGAAACGGTGGCGCAATGAGTAGAACGATGCGGGACAAGACCCGCATCGGGTGGATCAGTAGCTGGCCTTGAGGGTCACGCCACTGAACGCTGCAAACCCTGACAGCTGCACATGCCAGGTGCCCGCCTTGGGATTGGTGAACGAGCAGCTTTCGTTATTGCCCCCCTTGTAAGGACGGCAGTCGTAACTGCTGCTGGTGGGGGCGCTGCCAAAGCGGACGTAGAGGTCGGCATCTCCGGTGCCACCACTGCTGCTGATCTGCAGCGACCTGGTGCCCGCCGGTACGTTCAGGGTGTAGTTGAGCTTGCCACCCTTGCTGGCGGCGAGGTTGCTCACCGGCACGCCGTTTTGCAGCACGTTGTCGCTCGGGGGCGGCGTGCTGCCGCAGCTGGCATCGACCCCGACGGTCTGGAAGGCCCGTGCCACATCCGCCTGACTGTAACCCAGATCGGCGGTCGCCCGGCTGACGCCGCAGGCCCCTTGCTGATAGTTGGTGCTGGCGCCCCAGTAGAGGCGGTTGGCCAGCAAGAAGACTTCAAATGCCTTGCGGGTGTTCCAGCCACTGCTGGTGGCGAGCAGGTAGAAGGCGCGGTTATAGACCCCGGAGCTGTGGTGTACATCCATCCCCTCCTGATAATCCGCGGCATGGCCGATGGATCTGCCATCCCGAGTCGGATCCTCGAAGTAGCGCAGGGAGCCGTTGCCCTTGAAGATCTGGGCACCGACCAGCCAGTCGTTGCTCCCCTTCATGTAGAACTCGGCCGCTTCCCCCGCCATATCGGAGAAGGCCTCGTTGATGCCGCCGGATTGTCCTGAATAGATCAGCCCGGAGTTCTGCTCGGTAAAGCCGTGGCTCACCTCGTGGGCCGCCACATCGAGGCTCACCAGCGGGTGGAAGGTGGTGGCGCCGTCACCGAAGGTCATCTGGCTGCCATCCCAGAAGGCGTTCTCGTAATTCTTGCTGTAGTGAACCCGCATCTTCAGTTTGAAGGTGAGGGGCGCCGTGTTGTACCAGTTGCGGTACATGTCGAACACCACGTTGCCGAAGTAGTGGGCGTCGTTGAGGGGCGAGTAGGCGCCGTTGATCTCCTTGACCCGGTTCTCCGGGCAGGTGAACTGGTGGATGGTGCCGCCAGAGGTGGCGTGGTTGAGGTTGATGGTATCGACGTTGGGGCTGGTCATCCGGCAGTTGTCATCCACGATGAGCGGGCCAAAATCGGTGCCGTAGACGTATTTGCCGGTCTTGATGTTGCCCCCCGGGCCGGTCGCATCCTTGTGGTTGATCCCCTCCCAGCGTTTGAGCTCCTCACCGCTCTGGGCATCAAGAATGACGAAGGGGCGGCTGGGCTTGTCACCTTCGGCGATGAAGGAGACCTGATAAACCAGCCGGGCCAGCCCGTTCTTGTCCTGCATCACGTAAAGCTTGATCTGCTCGTTGCTCCCCTTGCTGCCCGCCTTGGCCTTGCTGGTGGCATCCTGTGGCGAAAGGGTTGCGACCGGGCTCGCCACATCCTGATCGATCTGGCGCAGCATGCGCCCGGTGGCCTTCTGCAGCTGGCCGCTCAGGCTCTTGTCAGCCACCACCACCTGACCCATTACCGGGATGCCGTTCCAGACCTGCTCGTAGCGGATCCGCTGCTGGCCGTTGGGCAGCTGGACCACCCGTACCTGACGAAACTCGCCATCTTCCAGTTGCAAGGTAGCACTCGCGGCACTGAGGCCGGTTATGGCCCGGATGCCGTTTGTCGTTACGTTGATCTCTACCTCTTGCGCCGCCAGTGCGGCGCTTCCCCAGCAAGCCAGCGCAACGGCCAGATAAATTTTATTCATCTCTTCTTTCCTTAAATCGATGAGGTTGATAAACCGACCGAAGGTCGGGCGTTTTGAAGCTAGTGCCGGTGGGGGAAAGTACCCCCTGTCAAAAGTGACAGAGCAGCACAAAGGGGTAGCAGGATCTGCCAAAGTGCCGTTTGTGGGCATTCGTCGGCGCCATGTGGAGAGCATTATCCGGTTTCAGACACCCACCCTCCTCTTTTGAGGGAGGAGAGATCGTGCGCAGTCACCCTCTGCGAAGCCTGCCGGATGAGGGCCGTAAAAGTGGCTGGCGCGGCCAGTGGCGATTGGCTACATTGGGTGCTGGTTTTCGATTTGATCACTGATTTGAAAGGAGAATCCCATGTTTTCATGGCAGTTGGACGACGAGCTTGCGCTGCTCTTCTTGCAGCCCGATATGGCGAGCGAACTGTTTGCCCTCTGCAATGACAACCGGGAGTACCTCTCCCAGTGGCTGCCCTGGCCGCCACTGATCCAGCGCCCCGTTGACAGCGCCCTCTTCATTCGCAGTGCCATCGAGAAGTTCGCCCGCGGCGAGGGGCTCACCACTGCCATCGAGTATCAGGGGGAGGTGGTGGGGGTTATCGGTTACAACAGCATCGATCACGACCTTGGCAAGGTGGTCATCGGTTACTGGCTGGCGGAGCGCTGGCAGGGCAACGGTATCATCACCCGTGCCTGTCAGGCCCTGATCCACCACGCCTTCGAAGAGATGGGGATGGAGAAGGTGGAGATCAGCGCCGCCACCGATAACGAGCCCAGCAGGGCTGTTTGTGAACGGCTCGGGATGCAGCTTGAGGGGGTGACCCGGCGCGCAGAGCGGCTGGGCAACCGGATTGTGGACCATGCCCACTACAGCTTGCTGCGCGATGAGTGGCTAAGACAGAGGGAGTCCTGATGGCGCTGCCACATATCAAGACGGCCCGCACCCACCTGACCATACTGTCGCCGGATCAGGCCCCCATGATGCTCGACTTCTACCAGCGCAACCGTGCCCATCTCGCCCGTTGGGAGCCGCTTCGGGACGAGCACTTTTACACCCTCTCGTACTGGCATGCCCGGCTGCAGGACAGCTACAGCCAGTTCTTCAACGGCACCGGCGTCAATCTGGTGGCCCTCGATCCGGCTGGCGAGCGGGTGATCGCCACCTGCAACTTCAGCAATATCCTGATGGGGGTCTTCCAGGCGTGTCATCTGGGCTATGCCATCGACCAGCAGCATCAGGGACAGGGGATGATGGGAGAGGTGCTGTCAGTCGCCATCGACTACCTGTTTCGGGAGCACGATCTGCATCGCATCATGGCTTGCTATATGCCAGCCAATCAGCGCAGTGGCGCCTTGCTGGAGCGGCTCGGCTTCGAGCGGGAGGGATTCGCGCGGGCGTATCTGATGATCAATGGTCGCTGGGAGGATCACATCCTCACCTCGCTGATTAATCCGGCCCCCTGAGCGACAGATAAAAAAACGGGCCCGAAGTTGCCTTCGGACCCGTCTTCGAATGAGGTGCAGGCTTAGTTGGCCTTGGCATCGCTCACTGCAGCTTCAACCTTGGTAGCGGCTTCGGTAGCAGCTTTTTCTACGGTTGCAGTCGCTTCGGAGGTGGCCTTCTCTACGGTAGAGGTGGCTTCGCTAGCGGCTTTTTCTACAGTGGCAGCAACTTCGGCGGCCGGAGCAGCAGCAGGAGCGGCAGCTTTTTCTTCTTTCTGACCGCAAGCAGTCAACATCAGACCCAGGATACCGGCTACCAGTACTTTGTTCATGTGCATTCCCTCAAATAAATATGGAGAGATGGTCTGTGCAACCATCACAGCGCCCACCGTTGCCCGGTATTGAAACAAGAAGCCGGGAGGCAGCAGGCGGGCGCAATATAGCCCCATTAGTTACCGATGAAAACGGATATCACAATGACATTTTTTCGTGCCGTGGATAAAAAGCTCCACTGCAACGACTGATATCAATACAAGATGCCGTTAAATGGTACTGATTGCACAATAAAACACCGCTTTGCTGCCGTCTTGTGGCGGTTTAACAAGGTCAAGGTTGGTCAAGTGCGGCCGATGACCCGTACCTTAGTCAGACAGCTTCTGACAGGGCAGCCGTTTTCCCTCAAGGTGGCTCTGACGGGCCAGATCCAGCAGCGCCATCACCGCCAGCGCTTCACTTGCTGGCACCGGGTTGCTCCCTTCGCCCTTGATGGCGGCGCAGACACCGCGATAGTAGGCGCCATAATCCCCCGCCTCACCCACCACGCTCTGTTGCTGCAACTGACCATCGACAATGCGGCTGAGCTGACCTAGTTCGCTATCCATGCCCCAATCCGCCGCCGGCGGCCGCTTGCCCAGCTTGAGCTGATCTTCCTGCACATCCATACCGAATTTCACGAACGAACCCTGGCTGCCGTGAATGACAAAGCGCGGCATGGTGGCTGAAACCAGACAGCTGCCATGCAAAATAACCCGCATAGCACCGTAACCCAGCACCACATGGAAGTAGTCGTCCGCCAGTGCGCCGGGGCGCTGCTCGGCCAGATCGGCCTGCAACCAGTCCGGCTGGCCGAACAGCTGCAGCGCCTGATCCAGTACATGGGGGCCTAGATCGAACCAGAGGCCGGAACCCGGGCCACCCGCTTCGCGCCAGCGCTGGCGCACTTCTGGGCGATAGCGATCGAAGTGGGATTCGAACTGGGCGATCTGCCCCAGCGTCCCCTCGGCAATCAAACGGCGCACGGTGAGAAAATCCCCGTCCCAGCGCCGGTTGTGGAAGATGCTGAGCAGTCGCTGCTGCTTTTCGGCCAGTTCGACCAGCGCTTGCGCTTCGGCCAGATCCAGTGCAAAGGGTTTGTCGATCACCACATGTTTGCCTGCCAGCAGCGCTTGGCGGGCGAGGGGAGCGTGGGTGTCGTTGGGGGTGGCGATCACCACCAGATCGACGGTCTCATCGCTTAGCACCTCCTCCAGTGAGCCGACCCGGCAGTCGGGCAGATCGGCCTGCACCTTGGCGGCATCGCGGCTTACCACCCAACTCAGGGATAAGCCCGGGGTGGTGGAGAGGAAGGGGGCGTGGAAGGTCTTGCCTGCAAAGCCATAGCCCACCAGGGCTGCGTTGAGAGTGTGGCTCATCGGGAGTTCTCCGCTGACATCGAGTGAGTGGGGTTGCCATCGCAGGCTCTCTGCCGGATGGCCATTCGTTGTAAAGGCGATACAAACGAGAAGGGGGCCGATGGCCCCCTGAGTGTGCCCATCAGAGCACAGGATTTATTGCAAACACAAGCGGCGGCCGCGCCGGGTCATCAGCATCACCAGAGGCGGCAGCAGCAGCCACATATGCAGCGCCAACTGGCTGAGCGGGTCGTGCATCAGGGCGCCGGTCAGGCCAACCAACGCGCCGGAGCCGCTCATCTGGAACAGGCCGAGCAGGGCGGCGGCGGTACCGGCGCAGTGGCCGAACGGTGCCAGCGCCATCCCGGCGGCAGAGCCCAGAATCATGGCAAAGCCGATGCTGGAGAGGAATACCGGCCCCATCATCGCCAGCGGATGTTCGATGTGCATGGCCAAAGTCAGGGTGATGGCCGAGAGCATCAACACCAGCAGCCCGATGCGAAGGGTGCGTCTTGGCCCCACCTTGGCGATAAAGCGCGGCGCCATGAAGCAGGCCAGAATGTTGAGCGCGGCGTTGGCGGTAAACCAGTAGCTAAAGCCGCTCATATCGAGCCCCAGTTTCACCATCAGCTGCACCGGTGCGGCGGTGACATAAGCGAGGATCACCGCCATCGCCAGCATGCACAGCGCCGCGTTGAACAGGAAGCTGGGGGAGCGTAGTACCGGGCTGTAGCGCGACCAGCTGATGAGGGCCCCTTCACTGCGGGTCTCCTCCGGGCGGGTCTCCGGCATCCGCCACAGCAGCCAGCTGCCGACGATGAGCGCATAACCGGCCATAAACCAGAAGTTGGCAGACCAGCCTGCCTTGGCGGTGAGCCAGCCACCGAGCAGGGGGGCCAGCGCCGGAATAAAGCAGATGGCGCCATTGAGGTAGGAGATCATCTGGCCGCTCTTTTTCGGGCCGTAGCTGTCACGAACCACCGAGAAGGCGGCGACCGAGGTGGCGCAGGCGCCAAAGCCCTGCAGCACCCGCGCCAGCATCAATTCGCCGAGGCTGGCGGCAAAACCGGCCCCCAGCGCGCTCAGGCCATAGAGCAGCACGCCGCCCAGCGCGATGGGCTTGCGACCGTAGCGATCGGCCAGCGGGCCAACAAGCAGTTGCCCCAGTCCCATGCTGAACAGGAACCAGGTGATGGTGCCCTGCATCAGGGTTACTTCGGCGCCCAGCTGCTCGGCCATCTGCGGAATGGCGGGCAGGTAGATGTCGATAGCCAGCGGACTGAACAGCACCAGTAGTACGAGTAAAAGTATCAATGGCATCTGTCACCTCTTTAGTCAGCCAGGTTAATGAATTGGGGCGCGAGTCTACTGACTCACAGTAATGAATAGAAATGGTATTTAATCACTTTGGTTATTCCATTATGGAAACATGTATTAAAAAGCTGGTTATTCGATGGCGGCAAATCCCCCGCAACCCCATCACAGCGGGTGTAATTGACGCTTTTACTAAACGCTTGCGCCGCATAGAATGCGCAGATTATTTTTGCGGAGGTGCTCGATGAACAAGCTTGTCCTGGCAACAGGTAACCAGAAAAAGGTGAAGGAATTGGCCGCCATGCTGGCCGATATGAAGATCCAGGTGATCCCACAGAGCGAGTTTGCGGTCTCCGATGCCGATGAGACCGGCACCACCTTCGTCGAGAATGCCATCATCAAGGCCCGCCACGCTGCCCGCATTACCGGTCTGCCCGCTGTGGCCGATGACTCCGGTCTGGAAGTCGACCTGCTGCAAGGGCGCCCCGGCGTCTACTCCGCCCGCTTTGCCGGTGTGGGTGCCGGTGACAAGGCCAACATCGAGAAGCTGCTCGGCGAGCTGCAAGGTGCCCCCGAGTACCTGAAGAGCGCCCGCTTCTGGTGTGTGCTGGTCTATATGCGCCACGCTGACGATCCCACCCCCATCATCTGTCAGGCGAGCTGGGAAGGGATGATCATCGATGAGCCGCGCGGTCAGCACGGTTTCGGCTATGACCCCGTCTTCTTCGTGCCGGATCACGACTGCACCGCCGCCCAGATGCCTGCCGAGCTGAAAAACCAGCTGAGCCATCGCGGTCAGGCGCTGGCCAAGCTCAAAGCGGCGCTGGCTGCGGCGCATTGAGTCACTTCGCCACCTTGTCGGTTACACACGGTCAATCACACATAGTCATCTACAATGGGGGCCTTGAGCCCCCGTTTTATTGGAAGCCCCATGCTGCAACTGCCGCCGCTCTCTCTCTATATTCATGTGCCCTGGTGCGTCCAGAAGTGCCCTTACTGTGACTTCAACTCCCATGCCCAGAAGGGGGAGTTGCCTCACCTCGAATATGTCGCCGCTCTGCTGGAGGATCTGGATCAGGATCTAAAGTGGGCGCAGGGACGGCCGCTCTCCTCGATCTTTATCGGCGGCGGCACCCCCAGTCTGTTGACGGTAGAGGCGATGCAAGCTTTGCTGGACGGGGTACGGGCCCGCATTCCGCTCACCACAGATTGCGAGATCACCATGGAGGCCAACCCGGGCACGGTGGAGGCGGACAAGTTCGCCGGTTTCCAGCGCGCTGGCATCAACCGTATCTCCATCGGGGTGCAGAGCTTCCAGCAGGAGAAGCTGACCCGCCTCGGCCGCATTCACGGCCCGGAAGAGGCGCGCAAGGCCGCCGCACTGGCCCATGCCATCAAGTTGTCTACCTTCAATCTGGATCTGATGCACGGTCTGCCGGATCAGAGTCTGGACGATGCCCTTTACGACCTGCAGCAGGCTATCGACTGCGCCCCGCCGCACCTCTCCTGGTATCAGCTCACCATAGAGCCGAACACGGCCTTTGCCTCCAAGCCGCCCAAACTGCCGGAAGATGACACCCTGTGGGACATCTATGAGCAGGGCCACGCCATGCTTACCGCCAGCGGTTATCGCCAGTACGAGATCTCGGCTTACGCCAAAGAGGGCTACCAGTGCCATCACAACCTCAACTACTGGCGCTTCGGCGACTATCTGGGGATCGGCTGTGGCGCCCACGGCAAGGTGACCGATCTCGCTAATCAACGGATCCTGCGCACCGCCAAGGTGAAGCATCCGAAAGGGTATCTGGACAAGAGCCGCTCCTATCTGGACGAGCTGTGGCAGGTGACGGCAGACGATCTGCCGCTCGAATACTTCATGAACCGCTTCCGCCTGTTTGAACCGGCCCCCAAGGCGGAGTTCGAGGCCTATACCGGCTTGCCGCTGGAAAGGGTAGAGACGGTGCTCGCCATCGCACAGAGCAAGGAGCTTATCGAGGATCTGGGGGATAGCTGGCAGCTCACCTCCCTCGGCCATCGCTATCTCAATGTGCTGCTCGAACTCTTTATGGATGAGTGAACACGGACTCACGATCTTGCTGCGAAGCCGTGATCAAGGTTCATGCACTGCTCGGAATCCTCACGTATCTCTATACGCTCCGGTTCCTGCGCGGCTCTTCACCTTGCTGACAGCTTCTCGCGACAGGTCGTGAGCCAGTTTTGGCGAGAACCGTGTTTCGAGATAACAATCAGGGCGCCAATGGCGCCCTGATTGTTTATGGTCGGTAGAAACCCACTCAGCAGCAGACGCGGATCATCTGCTGTTGGCCGGGCTCCCACCGCTTGCCAAATTTGGCCTTGCGCTGGTAACTCCCCTTGCCCTTCTTGTTGCGCTCGACCCGGCTGCGAAACAGGGGATCGGAGAGCAGGGCGTGCAGATGGTTATCCTTTATTTCGCCGCGCTGATGGGCATAGCAGCCCCCTTGCGCATCTTCCTCACGGGGGAGGGCGGGTTGGTCGACCCGAATTTTGGCCATGATGGCTCCTCTTCTTTTCTCTTGGTGTGTTGATGCTTGTGTCTGGATGGCGGTTTTCGCTGCGGGCGCCTGTTCAGGCTAGCGCCCGGCAACCGGATGCACTGGCTCCGATTAAAAACGCGGCGATTTTGTCACCAAATCGCCGCCGGAGCAATGCGTCGGCGGCGCCGAGTCAGTCACACTGAGCTAGGCACGCTCAGTCAGGCATACCATGTCAGCCGTGAACCGGGTCATGCTGGTCGTGGCTGTGATGCTCGTGATGGGCCGGGGCACCAGATTCCAGCGTCTCGAGGATGGCGCAGTGCTCGGCCGAGCGCGGCCCGCCGCAGCAGATATTGGAGAGCTCGCGCAGATTGTCGCGAAAGCGGGTCAGTTCGATGATCTTCTGCTCCACCTGGGCCAGCTTGGTGTCGGCCACTGCTTTCACCTCCTGACAGGTGACTTTGGCCTTGTTGGTATCGAGGTCGAGCAGCTCGCCGATATCGGCCAGCGAGAATCCCACCGACTTGGCGCGAATGATGAACTCCAGTCGCCGCTTGTCCTGTTCACTGTAGAGGCGGTAGCCGGATTCGTTGCGGATCCCCGGTGAGATAAGCCCGTTTTTCTCGTAAAAACGCAGGGTATCTGCCTTGACCCCGCACGCCTTGGCCAGTTCACCGATCCGATACATGCTCTCTCTCCCCTTGAATGTATGCCGCCACAAAAACCGGAATCCACTATCACCCCTTTGCCCATGGATTGCCAGCCAAGGGCATAAAAGGGGCAGATAAACATCTCCTGGCGACCCTTTTTCCCATAAAACACTGAAAGTGCAAACGTTTCGATAAAATCAAGTGGAAAACGTTTAACGCCGCGCCAAATAAGGCTTTGCTGTTTCAAAAAATCCACCACAGGTCACATTTTTTGTGTAGAATACGCGCCCATAACAGAGCGCCGCACCAAGCGGGCATTTCCTAAAACGCTTTTGCCGGATGTCGGGGCGAGAGTGGTTTGCGAAATCCCCCACTTCCATTTATTTGGGGACTCTCTGTGTTGAGCCTCGCCTCCCATGGAACGGTCCCCGTTATGTTGAGGACGATAGTGTGATGGAACAAGCTCGACCCATTCGCCGTGCACTGCTGAGTGTGTCTGACAAAACTGGCATTCTGGAATTTGCCAAGGCACTCAACGAGCGTGGTGTTGCCCTGCTCTCCACAGGCGGTACCGCCAAGCTGCTTGGCGAGGCGGGTCTGCCGGTGACCGAGGTCTCCGACTACACGGGTTTCCCTGAAATGATGGATGGCCGGGTCAAGACCCTGCATCCCAAGGTTCATGGCGGCATCCTCGGTCGTCGGGATCAGGATGACGCCATCATGGCTCAGCACGCTATCTCCCCCATCGACATGGTTGTCGTCAACCTTTACCCCTTCGCTGCCACCGTGGCCAAAGCGGGCTGCACCCTGGCAGATGCAGTCGAGAACATCGACATCGGCGGCCCGACCATGGTACGTTCTGCCGCCAAAAACCATAAAGATGTCGCTATCGTCGTCAAAGCTGCCGACTATGATCGGGTTATTCGCGAAATGGATGCCAACGGCAACAGCCTGAAACTGGCGACCCGTTTCGATCTTGCCATCGCAGCCTTCGAGCACACCGCTGCCTACGACGGCATGATCGCCAACTACTTCGGTACCATGGTTCCTTCCTACGGTGACAACAAGGAGGGTGACGAGGAGTCCCGTTTCCCGCGCACCTTCAACAGCCAGTTCATCAAGAAGCAGGACATGCGTTACGGCGAAAACAGCCATCAGGCAGCCGCCTTCTACGCCGAAGAGCATGCCGCTCCGGGTTCTGTCTCCAGCGCTATCCAGCTGCAGGGCAAGGCGCTCTCCTACAACAACATCGCCGATACCGATGCGGCGCTGGAGTGTGTCAAGGAGTTCGACGAGCCGGCCTGCGTCATCGTCAAGCATGCCAACCCCTGCGGTGTGGCCATCGGTAACGACCTGCTGAGTGCCTACGATCGTGCCTACCAGACCGACCCCACCTCCGCCTTTGGCGGCATCATCGCCTTCAACCGCGAGCTGGATGGCGCCACTGCCGCTGCCATCGTTGCCCGCCAGTTTGTCGAAGTGATCATCGCCCCGACCGTCAGCCAGGAGGCCCGCGATGCGGTCGCCGCCAAGCAGAACGTGCGTCTGCTCGAATGTGGTCAGTGGACTGCTCCGGCGCAAGGCTTTGACCTCAAACGCGTCAACGGCGGCCTGCTGGTACAGGAGCGGGATCTCGGCATGGTGACGCTGGGTGACCTGACCGTGGTCAGCAAGCGCCAGCCGACCGAGGCCGAGCTGCAGGATCTGCTGTTCTGTTGGAAAGTGGCAAAGTTCGTCAAATCCAATGCCATCGTCTACGCCAAAGATGGCCAGACCATCGGCGTCGGTGCCGGCCAGATGAGCCGTGTTTATTCGGCCAAAATCGCCGGTATCAAGGCGGCGGATGAAGGGCTGACCGTGGCGGGCTCCGTGATGGCCTCCGATGCCTTCTTCCCGTTCCGCGACGGTATCGATGCTGCCGCTCAGGCCGGTATCTCCTGCGTGATCCAGCCGGGTGGCTCGATGCGCGATCAGGAGGTGATCGACGCCGCCGACGAACACGGTATGTGCATGGTGTTCACCAACATGCGCCATTTCCGTCATTGATGGGTCAGGGGCTACCGATGGCGGCCCTTTTGTTGTCTCTTTTCAACTGACTATTGCCACTGACTGACGGTCCGAGTGGCCGTCCAGTGACCACAAATAGAAGCGAGCGATACGATGAAAGTACTGATCATTGGCAACGGTGGCCGCGAACACGCTCTGGCTTGGAAGGCCAAACACTCCCCACTGGTACGTCACGTTTTTGTGGCGCCGGGCAATGCGGGCACCCAGCTTGAGCCGGGTGTCGAGAACGTCGCCATCGAGGCGACCGATATCGAAGGGCTGCTGGCCTTTGCCAAAGAGAAGCAGGTCGGCCTCACCATCGTCGGGCCGGAAGCGCCGCTGGTGAAAGGGGTGGTGGATGCCTTCCGCGCCGCCGGTCAGCCGATCTTCGGCCCGACCGCTGCCGCTGCCCAGCTGGAAGGCTCCAAGGCCTTCACCAAGGATTTCCTGGCCCGTCACGCCATCCCGACTGCCGAGTACCAGAACTTCACCGAAGTGGAGCCTGCACTCGCCTACTTGCGCGAGAAGGGCGCCCCCATCGTCATCAAGGCCGATGGTCTGGCGGCAGGCAAGGGGGTGATTGTCGCCATGACCTTGCAGGAGGCGGAAGACGCGGTGCGCGACATGCTCTCCGGCAATGCCTTTGGCGAAGCGGGTTCCCGGGTGGTGATTGAGGAGTTTCTGGAGGGTGAAGAGGCAAGCTTCATCGTCATGGTCGATGGCGATCACGTGCTGCCGATGGCCACCAGTCAGGATCACAAGCGGGTTGGCGACGGTGATACCGGCCTCAACACCGGCGGTATGGGGGCTTACTCCCCGGCGCCTGTGGTGACCGCCGAGGTACATCGACGCGTGATGGAGCAGGTGATCATGCCGACTGTGCGCGGCATGGCGGCCGAGGGCAACGTCTACACCGGTTTCCTCTACGCCGGTCTGATGATCGACGGCGCAGGCAATCCCAAGGTGATCGAGTTCAACTGCCGTTTCGGCGATCCCGAGACCCAGCCCATCATGCTGCGGATGCAGTCCGATCTGGTGGAGCTCTGTCTGGCCGCTTGTGCAGGCAAGCTGGATCAGAAAGAGGCCATTTATGATCCCCGCGCCGCTATCGGCGTGGTGTTGGCGGCGGGAGGCTATCCTGGCGATTACAGTACCAACCACCCCATCAGCGGCTTGCCGGTGGATGAAGTGGCGGGTGAGAAGGTGTTCCATGCCGGTACCCGTCTGGAGGGCGATACCAGCCTGACCGCTGGCGGCCGCGTGTTGTGTGCAACCGCCCTCGGCCACACTGTGGCAGAAGCCCAGCAGCGTGCCTATCAGCTCGCTGGCCGCATCAAGTGGGATGGCGCCTTCTACCGCAAGGATATCGGCTGGCGCGCCATTGCTCGCGAACAGGAGTAACTGACGCCAGCAAATGGCCAGCTGATTCAGACCCCGCTACGGCGGGGTTTTTTGTCCCTGTTTACCGCTTTCAACCATCCCCATGGTGCGTGTCACCTGCGTTCAATCAGTTACCAAGCGCAAACAAGCGCGGCATATCTGTCACTATTTGCCACAAAAAACAGCATTTTTCACAAACGTTTCACCATGAGTCATGGCATCATGCTGGTGATGAATTCTTGTTTGGATTCATAAGTACCCCTAACAATTCGAGCATGTCGTTATATAAGGAAATCCCATGTTGAAAACCGTCCGCCCCCTGCTGCTGCCCCTGATGTTTGGCCTGATGACCCTGCCTGCCGTGGCGGGTGATCTGGAACAGCCGATGAAGAAGATTGGCTTCAACTACAAGCAGGCCGTCAAGGCTGATGATGCAGCCACCATGGAGAAGCACATCAACGAGATGAAGGCCCAGCTTGATGTGGCCAAGCAGAAGAACATGCCGGCCGCCAAGAAAGAGAAATTCCTTGAAGGGATGAACGAGGTACAGACCGAGCTGGACGCCAGCCTGGCCGCACTCAAGGCGGGTGATGAGGCCAAGGCGCGCGAACATCTGGCCAAGGTCAACGACCTGAAGAAGGAGTACCACAAATATGCCAAGCAAAAAGGGTGAGCCCTTTCGCTGGGATCCGCTGGTTCGCCTGACCCACTGGGGCTTGGCGGCGGTCTGCATCGGCAACCTCTGGGTTAACGAAGCGGGCGAGGAGTGGCACGAGTGGCTGGGTTACGGCGCCATTGGGCTGGTCTCCTTGCGTCTGCTTTGGGGGCTTACTTTTGCCCGTGGCTACGCCCGCCTTGGTGCCCTCATCCCCAGCGGTGAGGATTTTCGCCAGCAAGCGCGCGAGATGCGTGAGCGGCAGCCTCCGGCTCCGGGTCATCACGGTAGCGGCAAGCTGGCCGTGTGGGCGCTCTGGCTGGTTGTGCTGGCCACTGCTGGCAGCGGCTGGTTTCAAAATACCGAGACGGGATTTGAACTGGGGGCTGACGAGTGGCATGAGTGGTGCGTGGTGGCGCTGCAGGGACTGATTGGTCTGCATCTGCTGGCCATCGTCTTCACCTCCTGGCGCCAGCGCAGCAATCTGGTTACCCGGATGCTGCCTGCCATCGGGCGTCGCTCATCCATCCAGAGCGGCAGCAACGAGCAAACCTGAGGCTCAGCATTAGGCTCCTTGTCTCTGAGTGAGGCGCCTGATCCGGACCCTGCCCAGACCCGCCCATGGCGGGGCTTTTCTATGACCTCATCGAGCTTATCACGGGACATTGCTCGATCCGCAGATGCAAAAAGGCCGCTCATTATGAGCGGCCTTTTTCAATTTGGTGGCCCTAGTACCACTGAATTGAGTACCACAACGCTTGTGGTACTAATGATGGTACTAAATTAACTGGTTTCTGACGACGCCATCGGACTATTACGGACAACAAAAAACCCGCAAAGCCTTACGCTATGCGGGTTTCTGTATTTTCTCGTTCCTGCTCGGAACTTAATTTGGTGGCCCCTGGGGGACTTGAACCCACGACCAATCGATTATGAGCGTGGGAAAAACGCATTTTACTGTATTTACGTACAGTGTATGATGTTATATAAATCAATACCTTAGAGCGCACCGCTCATTTTGTGACCTTCTCTGGTCTTCCCCTATATTCTCCCTCTGTCATATCCTATAGGTATCCTTTTTCGACCAATCGATTTCTAGGATACCTGGATCGATTGGTCGGCCAAGAGCAGGCTAGCCAGGGAAAGGAGCAGCAAACGCCACTCCCCCCTTGGGCCAAAAAAGGTCGCATAGGGTTTAAATATTGAGGTTACAGAGGTTACAGAGGTTACAAGGTTACATCTCTCTACAGGCCACGTTTTTACAGGGTTTGTTTGTAACCTCACCTTAAATAGTCAGAGGTTACAGAGGTTACAAGAACCGTCTTGCCTGCCCTTCCTCTGGCTAGCCTGGTTGGTGGGAGGAAGATGAAAGCGTTCAAATTCACCAAGGCCACGATCGATGCACTGCCCCGCGCACCAGAGGGGAAGCAGGTCGAGTACTGTGATGCCATGGTGCAGGGGCTGAGGCTTCGGGTTGGGGCCACTGGAACCAAGTCGTTTAGCGTGGCCAAGAGGAAAGAGGGGCGCTTTATCAGGGCTACCTTGGGGCGCTATCCGGCATTGACCATCGACATGGCCCGCGCCAAGGCGCTGGAGATCCTGGGGGAGGTGGCCATTACTGGCCAGAACCCTAACGTGATCCGCCGCGAACAGGACAAGCTGAAAGTCACCCTGGGCGAGGCGATAGATGCCTACCTTGCCAGCCGAGGCGACCGGATCCGACCCGAGACGGCCAAGCACTACCGCGCCGATCTCAATAACTACTCCGGCGACTGGATGACGATCCCCCTGGTCAAACTCACGCGGGAAAAGATCGAGGTTCGCCACAAGGCCATTACCGAAGGGTTGCCCAGTGCCTGGCACGGCGCATCGCCAGAGTTTCGCAAGGCGGGCACCGGCAAGGGCAGCAAGGCGCAGGCCGACCGTTGGGCGCGCACATTGCGGGCCGTGTGGCGCTTTGCCCGTGATCACTATCGGGATGCCAATGATCGGGTCATGCTGCCCGAGCCACCGACCGAAGTCCTGAGCAGCAAGCGGCTTTGGCACAACACCCCCAGACGCAACGACCGGATCCGCACCCATGAACTGAGGCGCTGGCTGGATGCCGTGGAGCAGGTCAGACAGCACGCTATCGACTGGCGGGACGATACGACCGCCACCGTCTGCGATGCCATCGACATGGCACTTTTTACGGGGTTACGCCGCGCTGAAGTATTCCAGCTCACCTGGGATCGGGTCAGCATGAGCGGCGGCTACTTCTGGATTGACCAGACCAAGAATGGTGATCCGCTGGAGCTACCGATCACCGATACCCTGCTCACCATTTTCCGCCGCCGTTGGCACTGGAACCTGAAACAGAGCCGGTTTGTGTTCCCTGGTCGTAATCCGGATCGCCCCATCCATGAGCCGCGCCGTGTCATAGCCAAGATCTGTGCGGCTACTGTACCTAACCCCAACCCTGATGGCCTGCCGCCGCTCGAGTTCAAATGCCACGATGCCCGCCGTACCTTCGGCACCGTGGCCGAACTGGCCGAGGTCGGTCAGTACACCATCAAGCGCCTGATGAATCACCGCACACTGCGCAGTGCAGATGTCACCCAGGGTTACATCCACTTCACCGCAGACGAGCTGCGCAAACCGGCAACCAGGATTGAACGGGATATTTTGGAATACGCAGGCCGCTTGGACAGTAAAAATAATGCCAATAGTAATTTATTAACCATTTTCGCCACACTGCCAGAAACAGAACAACGCCGGTTATTACTAAGTCTGCATGGCGTGGCCGACAACGAGAGAGGAAAAGACCTTGTTTAAAGCTAGCTATATGGAGAGTGAAGAGTTTAAGCATTCCATAAAAAATGGAGATATGCAGGTTAAACTATTTTCTTTTTTCAAGAGTGATAAATTTAAAAACGTAGTAAAGTTGACCTCAAAAGAATTGATTGAACAATTACATTTGAGAGCGAATATTTATGACCTTCTAATAAAAAATGATCCCGCAGCAGGATATTATATAGAGCCTTGGGTGAGGATGTGCAAATCTGACTCTCTGATGATTATCAGACCAGACGATATAGAAATTGATGTGTATGAGTTTATGAAGGGGAAAATGGAGCCTCACGAGGTTTCAGAGTTAATAAAGCAGACTGGCATATCAGAGTTCACCACACTACGGGAACTCCGTACCAAAACAAAGCAGTTCCAGGCATTTATTAATGATATTGTCTTGGATGAGCCTAGGGTGCTGTCACATCTGAATAGCGTGACCCCTCTTTCAGTTGGCAAGGTCTACGAGATGGCCAACATAGCTAAGGAGCTGGAGTTAAGCCCTGTCGATTCATTCAGCGCACATTATAAAACCAAGGCATGCGTGGATGTTTTTGCATCTGAACCTAATTATTCTCCTGGTGATAATATTGTTGTGTCGCTCAACTTGAGTCACTACACGAACAGGGAGATCCTGGAGGATATGGGCAGATTGCTTGATAAGTGGCGCCAGGAAAGCGCTATCGATTATTGCCAAGATGGAGTCAAAGCTAGCAATAATGCGTTGCGGAAGGCTCTAACCAATAAGTACCTCATGTTATTGGATACCATGATTGCTAATCAGCTCTATCCTGGTCTCATTAATGATGAGGTAACGTTGGATTTAGTATATCCGAATTTGAATATTGAGCCTGAATCGCTAAGAAAAACACATAGGAAAAACGCCCTGGCATTTGCTGATCACCAGTGTCTCAAAACGTGGGAAAGAACGCTTACTCATGCAGGTGTATGGAATATGCCGGTAGAGCAGGCAATAACAGAACCGTTCTAAATTCTCAAGTAAAAAAAACAGATCTTCGTTTCTCCCTACTAATATCATGGCCCCCCAGAGAAAATTAGCACCATCAAAGCAATACTGGGGGTGCCAAGATGAAATCAGTAATAAACCAGAACACTCCGCAACGCCTTACTCGCCGTGAGGCTGCCGCCTACCTTGGGCTGTCCGAGAAGACCCTTGGGGTCTGGGCCAGTAATGGCCGGTATGAGATCCCTTACTACAAGCTCGGCAACCGTACCCTCTACGAACGCGCCGATCTCGATGCGTTCCTCGCCTCCCGCAAGATGCTGCATTCCAGCAAACCCGCGAACTCCGTCCAATAACCAGGAGGTATGCACTATGCGCGTAATGTGCACCGAGTGCGGCCAATTAGGCCGTATCACCAAAACCAATCGCATGACGGTAGGGATCGCCAATCTCTATTGCCAATGCACTGATGCCAGTTGCGGTCACTCTTGGGTGTCCACACTGGCCTATAGCCACACCCTGAGCCCTTCAGCCAAGCGAGCCAGCGCCATGGCCATCGCACTGGCGCGAGGGCTGTCGCCGGAGGCGCACGCCCCGCTGTGTCAAAGCATGAACGAACGCCAAAAACAGCTGGATGAGCAGGCCGCTAAAGAGCAAAAAAAGCCCGTTTCAAATGATCGGTGGGTGCTATGAGTAGTCAAGTCAAAACCGGCTGGGTGTGCATCGCCACGGCGGGGCCAACACTGGATGGCCGCACTATTACCCCCGAGTGCCTGCGCGAGCTGGCCCAGACCTACAACCCGAGTTTCTATGTGGCCAACCTCTGGCCAGAGGGGGCACGCATTCGCCCACTTGGCTATGTGGATGCGGTGAAGGTGCAAGAGGAAGACGGCCAGCTCAAGCTGATGGCGGTACTTTGTCCGACCCTTGAGCTGATTGACCTCAACGCCAACGGCAGCCACGGCTTTTGCACCATTGAGGCGGCTGAAAACTTTGCAGGAACTGGCCAGTGGTATCTGGCGGGGGTCTCTGTCACCGACCAGCCGACCATCACGGGGCTGACCCAACTGCAATTCAGTGCCAAGCGGCCCGAGGCGCGCCCGCTCTTGGTGCCAGCCTCTTTGCCTGTGCCAGTCCCCACCAAACCGGTGAACCGGACACCAGACCCTGATCGCATGTTTAAGCAGCTGGAAACCTTGGTGTCGGATATCGACAGCATCAACAAAAAGCTCGCCAGCATGATGCCCTGCCCACCAGACCCGCCCACTGCTGGCCGCCGTGATAACCCCGACTCTGACAACACCTACCCCCTCTACTAAGGAGCCTTTCTGATGACCTTATCTGACCTGCTGCGCGATGTGCGCATGAGCTTTGCCCCCGTGCCGCAACCCAGTTTCGGCAACCTCGACAATGCCACCAGTTTGGCTCTGACGGCGGCCATTTTGCAGGCCGTCCCGTTCCTGTGGATGGTCTCTATCTTGGGGGTGGATGACCCGCACGCCCCGCGCTTTGACCCGCTCAAGCCAACCCTGCGCAGTGGCCGCAAGGCGCAAGCGCGTTTCATGGTTCCGGCCAAGCCGAGCAAGCGCGCCCACCAATACGAAGAGATGGACAGCAGCGTTATCTGGACATGGCAACAGCTGGCCCAAATGCTGGAAGGGCTCGACCAAGCCCAGGTTAACGCCCTGCTCGAAGAGCTGGCCTTGGCCGCCTTTGGTGATGACTTGATACGGGTCGGCTTCCATGGCCAATCTGCTGCCGTCAATACCGACCCTGTTGCCAACCCCAACGGGGAGGATGTGATGGTGGGCTGGCCCGCCTTGGCCAAGGCAGCTGACCCCGAGGGGCTGCGGGTGCTGCGCGATGCGGTCACCTTCTCCACAAGCGGCAAGGGCGATTTCGCCGACCTCGACAGCATGGTCTATGCCCTGATTGAGAAGCTGCCCGAGGCGTACCGCCAAGACCCGCGTCTGGTGGTAATGGTCGGCGGCGAACTGCTGCGCGCCCACCAGAAAGCCCACCTCAAGGCCGGACAGGTACGAGATAAAACCCAGCGCATGAAGATTGCGGACTTGGGCTTTGTCTCGCACCAGCATATGCCAGGCACCTATCTGGCCATCACGCTGGCCGAGAACCTGCAGGTGCTCACCGTCAACCACACCCACCGCCTCACGGCGGGCGACATTGACGACTTGGCCTGCTGGGGCATTCGCTACAACCGCGCCCAGACCTACGCCTTGGGCGAGCCAACCGCCTACGCAGCTTTTGATGCCATCACCCTTGTCACTGAGGAGTAACACGATGCAAGAGAATCTTACTGTGCAGGCCGTGCCGACTGCCCCCGCTGCCACTCGTGCCAGTCGCCTGGATGAACATGTGGCCCTGTTTCAAAGCGAACACAGCAAGCTGATGGAACTCGACCAAGAGATATTGACCTTGCGCGATCAGCGCAAAAACCTGATGGCGCAAATCCCGTCTGCCCAGGCGCGCCGCGAGGATCTGCGTCAAGGACGGATAAGCCAGATGATGGGGGGAGAGGTCTCGCTGGAGGAGGCGCGGGAGTACCGCGAATTGGCCGAGTTGATAGAGGATGCCCAAGCGGCAGCCACCATGTCGGAGCGCCAAGAGAAACGCTTGGCATTGCCGCTCTATGATGCCCAGCGCGAAACCGACCTCGCCAAGCGGAGGGTCGCCGGATGGTATGACAACCACCTCGACAACAAGTTGGCGCCCGCCATCTTGAATCCGCTCAAACAACAGTTGGCAGAGCTGGCTGCGTTGACCCGTGCCAAAGGGTGCATCATGGGGCTCGAGGAGGCCCGCCGCTGGGCGCTTGCCGAGTTGGGGAGTGCTCTCAACGAGGCATTGAACGGCGAACAGGTGGCGCTGGAGGGGGATAACCCAGCAGCACGCAAGGCTCTCATTACCTCAACCCGTCCGGAGTGCGCTGATCTGCTGGCGTTGTGTGACAGTCCAGGCAAACGGCAGCAACTGAAAAGGGAGTTGGGGAAGTAACCGCCCAGAAAAACAAAAGGGAGCCTGCCAGGGCTCCCTATTTGCTTACCCCACCCCCAAATCCAGAGGAGCAAGCCCATGCACCATAGCAAAGCCCCTGATCCCCAGCAAGAGTTGCATCCACAGATCAATTCGGATAGCCTTCCTCGTGTCGCCTTAAGCAAGCGACAAGGCTGGCGGATTAAGCACCCGCAAGCAGCGACTCACGTAGGAAAATTTGCGTCCCTTTCCCCCATTTCTGGCATCTTGCCGGAGATCTATCCTGTTTTGGGGGCATGGGTCGGGAGCCAAAGAAAACGCCCCCACTGTGCCTGCCTACGTGAGCACTGCTTTGCGGCTACCCGATCCGCCCTGCGTCAACTTCACGTAGGGATAACCCAAATGATCTTCACCTTCCTGATCGCCACCCATGGCAAGGTCTCTGACCTTCACCGTATACGCACCATTTCTGCCGTCGCTGATACCGAAGCCCAAGCGCGCGCCAATCTACCTGGCTTGCCGCTCGTGTTTGTTGCCCGTATTCCCTGTGAGAAAAGGGGGCAAGCATGAACATCCATCAGAACCCCTCAAAAGAGCTTACCCGCGTCACTGCTGAACTGGATACGTCAGTGTGTGCCCTTCATACCCTTTCCCATTTGTTGTCCGCCAGCGTGGATTGGGAGCGTAAAAACCGCATAGACCATGAAGAGTTTACCTATGGCATTTCCGGCCTGCTCAAGGCACTGGCGAAAGACATAGACACCAACTCTTGCCGGATCAGTGAGCTGAATGATCGGCTGCCTGGAGGTGAGTCATGACCTCTATCCGAATTGTCTCTGATGTCTCCCTGGCAGCCCGTGGGCAATGGCCCTTTATCCTGGCTGAACTTGGCCTATCAGTTCCCAAGCGTGGCCAGCATGGCCCATGCCCTGCCTGCGGTGGCAAAGACCGGTTTCGCCTGGACGACAAGGAGGGGCGGGGCACCTGGATTTGTTCCCAGTGCGGCGCCGGTGATGGCTTAACCCTGCTGGCCAAGGCCACCCACAAGAGCACCAAGGAGGCCGCCCAAGAGGTGGCCACCTTGCTCGGGTTATCCCCAGACGGTCTCGATGCAAACGAGGTAGCCGCCCGCCGACAGAACGCCGAGCAGGTAGCAGCCAAAGCCAGACAGGATGAAGAGAAAGCCAAGCGCAAAGCTTGCACCAGGGCCGCCTCAATCATGGGGGATTGCGTTAAGGGCCGTAGCCCCTATCTCTCCCTCAAGCACCTGCCCGACTGGCTGGCAGATACCAATCAGACCCTGATCCGAGAAGCGCGGCACAACTTCCCCCAGGGCTCCCTGGTTATCCCGCTTACTGATGAACATGATCAGCTGGTCAACGTCCAGCTCATCGACCCCCAGGGCGAAAAGCGCTATTTGGCCGGCGGCCAGAAAGCAGGGGCATTTCACCGGTTAACCGGCGGGCTACGGGTGGCAATCTGTGAAGGTTACGCAACGGGTGTCTCTGTCCATTTGGCGACAGGGGCAACTGTCTATTGCGCCATGGATGCAAGCAATCTGCTAGCCGTGGCGGAGATAGCCAAGCGCCGAGAAGGGGCAGAGCCAATCCTGATTGCCGGTGACAACGACGCCCATATTGATGGCAACCCTGGCCAAGCCAAAGCCCAAGAAGCAGCAACAGCGATAGGGGGGCTGATCTGCCTTCCTGGTGAAGCTGGTGACTGGAACGATTACCACCAGGCCCATGGGCTGCTCGATACCAAGAAGGCGATCATGACCTCTTTCGCAGATACCAAGACCCCAACAGAACAAGCACCAGAGACACCAGAACTTCCCGACAACTACAGCATGGGGAAAGATCGCCTCTTTGCCATGGAGTGGCGCGGTAAGGGAGAGGAGGCCGAACGGGTGCCGGTGCCTATCAGTTCCCCGCTACATGTCAGGGCAATCACCCACACCGAGCAGGGCCAAGGCTTTGGTCGGTTGCTGGAGTGGCGGGATACCAACGGCAAGACCCGCCGTTGGGCAATGCCCATGCGCATGCTGGTTCACAAAGGCGGGGAGGAGGTATTCGGCCAGCTGGCGGAAAGCGGGCTCAGTTACATCAACATGAGCAAAAAGAACCTGCTGCGCGATTACCTGATGAGCTGCCAGCCACAAGCCAGGATCACCTGTGTCGAGCGCACTGGTTGGCACAAGCGGGCCTATGTGCTGCCAAATGGCAACTTGGGGCCGGATGCCAACGAGGTGATCCTGCAAACCACCGGTTATGTGAATAACGACTTCACCACGTCCGGCACCTTGGCCGAGTGGCAAAACCAGGTTGCTGCTCTGGCGGTTGGTAATAGTCGGTTAGCCTTTGCCATGTCATGCGCCTTTGCTGCTCCCCTGTTATCGCTGATTGGGGTTGAGGGGGGCGGTTTCCACCTGAAAGGCGAGAGTACCGATGGCAAGACCACTGTGATGATGGCTGCTGCAAGCGTGTACGGCCCAGAGGCGTTCGCCCATACCTGGCGAGCTACCGGTAACGCGATAGAAGGGATCGCCAGTCGCCGCAATGATGCCCTGCTGTGTCTGGATGAAATCAAGGAGGTGGATGGACGGGAGGCCGGTCTGGTCGCCTATATGCTGGCGAATGGCCAGGGCAAGGGCCGAAGCCGCCAGGATGGGGAGCTGCGCGAGCGCAAGCAGTGGCGCTTGCTGTTCCTCTCCACTGGTGAGCTTTCCCTAGAAGACCACGCCGAGCAGGCTGGCCAGCGCACTTTTGCCGGTATGGAGATCCGTACGCTCCAGATCCCGAGCGATACCGGCAAACACGGCGCATTTGAGGAGCTGCATGGTATGGCTGATGGCCGCCAGTTTGCCGATACCCTGCGCGAGCGCCTACAAGGGCAACACGGCACAGCTTTTCGTGCCTATGTCGAGGCATTGGCCAATGACTTTAACGGGCACAGCGCATGGATGAAGGGGGAGATCCGCCGATTGGTCATGACCATGACCCCAGAGGGAGCCGGTAATCAGGTAGGGCGTGCGATCAACCGCTTTGCCCTGGTAGCCGCTGCTGGTGAGCTGGCCACCCGCTTGGGTATCACTGGATGGCAAGCAGGAGAGGCCACTAAAGCCGCGCGAGCTTGCCTTGATGCGTGGCTGGCCGACCGTGGCCACCTGGGCAACCAAGAAGATGCTGCAACCCTGCGCCAGATCCGCCAGTTCTTCACCGCCTATCAGTACAGCCGGTTTGCTGACTGGGATGATAGCAATCACCGTCCATCCCAGATGGTCGGCTATCGAAAGAACCCGAAAGCGGGGGCTGATGAAGGGATTGTCTTCTTAGTTTTGCCTGAAGGTTGGAAAGAGATTAATCGTGGCCGCGATTTCAAAAAGGCCGCCAAACTGGCCTTGGTGGCAGGCTGGATAATCAAGGCCGCACCTAACAAAACTCAAGCGCTTGTGCGTCTTCCTGGAATGGAGAACAAACCGACCAGAGTTTATGTGTTAGGGCATCAGGTCTTGGCTGACGGAACTGATGAATGATCTTGTAAAAATGTGACAAGGGCTGCATGTTGCGGCCCTTTTTTGTGCTTGCTAGTTGATGAACTAGCGAGAACATGAAGTATTGTGGAACAACCACATAGGCTGTCATTGTTTAGAGCTTAATATTGTCGTTGGATCTGCGTTATGTCACTGTTCGGTTCCACTAGTACTTCATTAAGTGGAAAACCTAATGTAAGATAACTTATGTAAAAACGTACATGTTGACCCAAGCGTGCTTTAATGGTATATGCGGCGTCAAACGAACAAGAGGAGGTCGGTATGAGTACTCAGGCAGCTCAAAAAATCCTTGATGCTTATTGGGATCGCCGTCTCCCTGTTAATGTCGAAGTTATAGCGGCCAAAATGGGAATGAAAGTCGTTACCACTGGGCCTTTTGATATGAATCCAAATAATCGCAACCTTAGCGGTTATGCTGAGATTCATAATGGTGAGTGCGTTGTGGCGTTTAATCCGACAGAGGTTCCGTATAGAAGTCGCTTCACAATAGCTCATGAGGTCGGCCATCATGTCCTTGGACATACTCAGGGAGGGACTTGTTGCAGAGATTCCTTTTCTCCTATTCCTGATGTAAAGGAAAGGGATGCGAATCAATTCGCTGCCGAGTTGTTGATGCCTCAAGAGGCCATAGATTATTATGTTACTCAACTGGGAGTGAGTGACATATCTCAGTTATCAAGTATTTTTAATGTGTCTAGAGATGCTATGTACTACAGGCTAAAGAATCTCGGCATAGTTTCTTAAGTCTAAAATAAGAGGGCTGTATTTTCAGCCCTTTTTTTATAAAGGTGTTTAACGAAGTGGATTCAAAATATAATTACAATCCTGGTGGTGCCCTGGGGAATGCATTTGATATTGACTTAAATGACGAGGCGCTAGAAAAAGTAAATAATGAATTGCGAAAAAAGTTTAATGAACATGCGAAAGCTCGTGAGGAATTTGACTCTGTCAAACTAACCCGATATTTGAAGACTGCTGTTTTTATATGTGCACTAGTACTAGCGGTTGTTTTTTTAGTGGCAGGGTTAATCTATTCATATCAGTTAGGTTCTGGAATTATTGATAATCAAAAGAAATTTATTGACTCAACTCTTAACGGTGAGCTTCATTCTAAAATTCTCTTTGAGTCGATCGAAGCGAGAAGTTCAAAAAGTATTGATATTCAGTCATTAGATACAGGGACAGTGGATAAGGCTGATAAGGCTGATAAGGCTGAGAAGGCTGAGAAGGCTGAGAAGGCTGAGAAGGCTGAGAAGGCTGAGAAGGCTGAGAAGGCTGAGAAGGCTGAGAAGGC
>NZ_JAAKTN010000009.1:0-203718 GCF_049174455.1 Aeromonas sp. 601027
GTAGCGCCGATGGTAGTGTGGCATTCGCCATGCGAGAGTAGGACACTGCCAGGCACCCAATACAAGAAACCCCGCTCATCGAGCGGGGTTTTTTATTGGCTGCAATTTATTAAATAGTCTGATATTTGACCTGACTTATTCCTTTCATCGGTTTTTATTGCTACTCGCTGTTGCCTTTCAGTTCAACGAATAGCCTGATGTTACGCTTTAACTCTTTCTTCATGTAAAGCAGTTGCTCTGTATGGCTGCTCTGGTGCCGTCATAACCCGTGAATCCCATGATCGTTTATACGTCATGAGCTCTTGCTTAGGCTCTATGCTTCCTGAGTTAGCCGTCCCCTCTTTTTAAGCCGAAACCCCATCGTCCCTGCTTTTCTGTGACTGTGTTAACCGGCTATGACTTTATTCCGAAGAGGGGTTATTGGCGGTACCAACATGCTGGAGCCGTGGTCGCTGCGTTGGGTCGTTGTTGTTTGGGGCAATAAGGAAATGGGAAGGGATGCTCGCAGGAACGCAGAGGTTCGAGGTTGATGGGGGATTTTCTGGTAGTTATTGAGCCTGCAGGAGTGAAGATTAAGGAGGGTGATGAAGGAGGCTGATTTGCTGAGTGCTATGGGGAGTGGCAAGTCGTAGGCAAATAAAAAGCCCACGCAACATGGTTGCATGGGCTCGGTATGAATGGCGGAGGAGGTGCCCGCCGCAATCAAGTCCAATCAACTCCACACAAACCCAACACACCATTTACTATCAGTAAGTTATAGCCAAGCATTATCCAATCCATCCCAATCACATATTACCACTGCGCATGCTTGGTGGCATACTGAGTGGCATATTCAATTCTCAAGGAGGTTACCTGATGGCAATCCTCACCGATACCAAAGCTCGTAGCATCAAGCCGGAAGATAAACCCCTTGCTCATGGTGGTGTAACTGGGTTAACGCTACACCCTTCTACTGCCAAGGGTAGAGGCAAGTGGGTATTCCGCTATGTCAGCCCACTGACGAAGAAACGACGTAATGCAGGCCTCGGGACTTACCCCGAGATCTCCATCGCTGACGCAGCTCGAGACGCACAGGCAATGCGGGAACAGCTGGCGAATAATCTAGACCCACTAGAACTCCGGCTGCAGGAGCAGAACAAGCCGAAGATCCCGACCTTGGAAGCATCTGCCAGATTGGTCTATGAAAGCTTGCTACCAGGTTGGAAGAACCCCAAACACGGTAAGCAATGGATCACCACATTGGAGCAATATGCCTTTCCTGCAATTGGCGCTATCTCCATTGATGCGATAACCCCAGCTAATATCGCTTCAGTTCTGCAACCGATATGGCTGATGATCCCGGAAACGGCAAGCCGTGTTAAGCAACGCCTACACGCAGTCATGGCTTGGGCATGGGCTCACGGCTATACCTCTGCAAACCCGGTGGATGTGGTGAGTCACTTACTACCGGCCCAACCCAGCAAATCAGTGAGGGTTGAACACCAGCCCGCGATGCCTTGGCGTGATATCCCCGCCTTTGTGCAAAAGCATCTGCGAACAGCGCAACAGTACGATGTAACCCGCTCAATGCTGGAGTTCTTGATCCTTACTGCATGCCGTTCAGGTGAAGTCAGAGCCATGAAGTGGTCAGAAGTAGACTTGGAAGCAAAGATCTGGACCTTGCCAGCCGAGCGTATGAAAGCCAAGCAACAACATCGTGTTCCGTTATCTCTTCGCGCCGTCGAAATCCTGAAGGGGTTAAGGGGATTACATGACGAGTTGGTATTCCCATCCCCCAGAGATCAGGTACCGCTCTCAGACACAGTGCTGACGATGTTTCTGAGAAGAGCTAAAGCGGAGAGCTGCACTCCTGGCAGAATGGCAACGGCTCATGGCTTTCGTTCCAGCTTTCGAGACTGGTGCAGCGAGCAGGGCTATGCGCGGGATCTCGCTGAACGAGCGTTAGCCCATACAGTGCAGAACAAGGTAGAAGCCGCCTACCACCGCACGGACTTGCTGGATCAGCGACGTCCAATGATGGATGCGTGGGCTGAGTTTGTATCCGGTAATTCACCAACTGAATAAGAAGGAAGCGGCCCACCAAGGCCGCTTCCTTCTATGTTCTTTTTTTAGCTTTTCTTAGCCGTTGATGACATCTTGCCAAACCAGTGCTCAGAGAGTTTCTGCGCTTGTTTGACTTCCGGCTTGGTCATCGCGGCCTCGAGTTCATCACGGGCCCGTACAGCCTCAGGCATTCCTTCTGTCGCCGCCAGTGACAGCCAAGCATAGGCATGCACCCGGTTACGAGGAGCCCCCAAGCCTTCCTCACGCAATGTCCCCATTCGGTATTGGGCTTGGCGGTCGCCCTGCTGGGCCGCTAGGCGATACTGCTTGAGAGCAAGCGCGTAATCCTCTTTTCCCCCTTGTCCCAGACGCAGCATTTCACCGTAGGTGTACTGGGCGAGAATGTGTCCTTGTTGGGCGGCCTTGGCATAACTGGCTCTGGCCTGCGTCAGTTCACCTTGCTTATGCTGTAGCTCCGCCAGCTCGAACAACGCCTTGGGTACGCCACCGTTAGCTGCCTTCTCTAACCAGTAGACCTGCTGCTCGGGGTCCACCTGCTGCAAACTCAGTTGGTACTCGGCTTCGTGGGAACCGTGTCCAGTTGCCAGCTCCAGCCAGTAGCGCCCCAAAGCGGGGTCGGCTGATACCTGCTCTCCGGCCAGATAAGCCATCCCTAGCCAAAGCTCTGCCTCGGCAGAACCCGCATTGGCAGCGCGCTGATAGGTAGCGAAAGCATTGGTGGGGGCGGCCTGTTTGGCTTGCTGTAGCAAAGCGTCCGGTTGCTGCTGAGCCGCCGCCTTGTCGTTCCAGCGCTGGGCGAGATCTGGTCGTTTGACTACCCCTTTACCTTGCGCATAGCGCTCACCCAGCAGGTACTGGGCATCACGGTTACCCAGCTCTGCAGATCGCTCAAGCCACTTGACGGCATCCGTATCAGCCCCCGGTTGGGTGCTGTACCAGCGGGCCAGTACCAGCTGAGCGTCAGCATGATCCTGCTTAGCAGCCTGCTCGAACCAATTGAGGCAGTCACTCGCCAGCTTGCCTTGATGTTGCTCTTGGCACATCAACCCCAGTCTGTAGCTGGCTTGGGTGTTGCCAAGGCGCGCTGAACGCTGCCACCACTGAGTAGCGAGTGCCGGATTTTTGGGTTCACCGAGCCCGGCCTGGTACCAGTCACCCACTTGCCACGCGGCGCTGGCGCGGATCTGCTGATCGGCGGCCAAAGGGCCAGACTGCTCAGCGGCCTGCTGCATCCAGTGCATGGCATTGGGGTAATCGGGTTGGCTGGCCAGACGTTTGGCCAACTCATATTGGGCGCGGCCATCCCCCTGCTTTGCTGCTTGGGATAACTCGGTGTCAGTACGTGGGGTCGTGGAAGCACAGGCTGCAAGCATGCTGGCTGCCAGTGCCAGCCATAAGGCTCGATGTGTCATGGAAAAATCTTCGCAGAGTGAAAAAGTGACGGGTGAGGTAGTGCTGTATTACGGGCTAATCCGTTATGCTACGCGGCCACCTGATGGGCATACAGCTGATGCGGTGCCTTCCCTGGCCATTAGCCTTGCCTGTCAGGTGGTCTGTTGCAGGTGATCCTGATAGACCTTCTGCCACTTGGAATGCTCAGCCTTATCGCCTCTGGCCTGCCAGAAAGCACAGATGCTCTGTGTCAATTCTGCGGCCATGGCATGGTCGTTATCACGACGACAAATCAGATACTGGGCTAGCCAGTTTTGGTACTGCTTCATTGATACCTCTTAAACCGCAATCCAAATTAATTGACCGGATCGGTATCCGTTTTAGGCTGTGCGGCGCGATAAGCATCCATGATGGGAGCCCAAGCCATACCACTGGGAGTGGGGTATTGTTGGTAGATTTTGGAGAAAGAGTTATCAAAGCCTTCCCAACGTTTTTCAAACTGCTTTGCCAGCGGGTATCGCAAGTCATAAGGATCAACCACTTCTGTCGCCAACCCTCTGGCCAACAATATGTCCGGCTTGACCTTGGGGTTTCTTAAAAACACCTCGACATAGCCGCCGCTGGCCAAGCCCAGTGCTATGTTGTTGCGCTGTTCTTCTTGCCATTTGTCACCGACCTGCACTCTATAGCGGCGGGCCATCTGGGCAGCCATATCTTTGGGCAAGTCCAGGGTGATGCCATAGCGTTTTTTGTCGTGATAGGAGACCCACTCAATCACAACCTTGTCTGGCACGGGCTCATTGTAGCCACTTCGTCCCCCACTGACTAACCAACGATAATCACGCTCTTTTAATGACTTTTCATCGACTCGGCTTGAGGCTCCATTTGCCGAGCCATGCACCGGCTTGCCCTCGCGATAGAAGTTGGCTTTGGTGTGCCAGATCCCGTCTGCATTGGAGCCGACCGTGTAACGCCAGTCCATGCGTGTGGGGCCGTTGTCTTGGCAGGCCATCAGCCCCAGTGCCACTAGCGGCAATATCAACCAGCGCATTATTTCCCTCCCTCCAGGTTGTTGATTATACGGCGAGCTTCTCGACCATCAATCTGGTTTGGATAGTTCACCAAGCCGTTATCTGCGCTATGGTGCAGGTACTCAAAACGCAGATAACGGTAGATATCTGGGGGCAGCGTCTGGGCCAGATCCTCAACCACTCCTTTGCGTTTGCCCGCTGTCAGCCACAGGGTGTCCAGCTTGGTTAAGTCGACCCTGGGATGCGGCACGGCGGCGCTCTCCAGCATGAGGTTTTTATCGGTCAAATCCCACTCCTGGAACGGCACGCCTGCGTCACGGGCGGCTTCCACCATGATGTGCAGCGGAATGCGGGAATACTCCCCCTCGACCACCCGGTTGAGCAACACTGTGACACTGACTTCCAACGGTTTTTCCCGGCCAAACTCGGGGCGGTTTAACGTGCGAACTCGTAAATTGAGTTTCCCTTTCACTGGGTCGCTAGCTGGAGAAGGTAACACAGTCACCCCATTTCCCCAGCCCTGGCTCAGTTTGGCTTGGGCATAGTCCATCGCTTGCTGATAAGCGGAGCTCTGCGCTGGGCGAGTCCCTGCGGGTTCCATACTTTGAAACAGCTTAATCACCTTTTGCTCCGTCAGCGCCGGATCGCTATTGGGGTTGCGCAAGCTCCAGCGGCTATAGTAACCACCCCCAATGTCAGAGTGGGCACCCGGCAGGGTCAGCTCGGTAAAGTGTGGAGGTATCTTGTTGCTGGCTGCATCGTCTCTGATAAGGGTCAGGGCGAAGTTCATGCGCCATTCATCATTGGCTATCAGGTGCACCACCCGCTCTGCGCAGTCGGGGGCTAGGGTCACCTGGCGCTTTTCAAATTGCGAGGTGACCACGGTATCAAACAACCCGACAAACTGAATACGCACATCGTCGCGGCTGGCCCAATCAAAGCCCGCCTTGAGAGTGATGCTGGGTTCATTGGCTATTGCCTCGACCAGCAAGTGGTCGGCGCGTTGGTCAAGTTGGTTGACAAACTGGCGGGCCGCCGACGCCCCTCGGCTAAAGCCAAACACATCGAATTCGATTTTGTGAATGCAGTCAATGCCGGGCAAGAAATCCCCTAGCTGGGATTTTATTCCCTGAACTATGCTGCTGCGACAAGCCTGTTCTACCTTGGCCAAGCTGGAGGTGGCTCCATTATCGAAGCCCAACCCCCGGCTGGTATCCCCCTCACCGGCTGCGGTGCCGATGCCACTGATGTAAGCCTTTACAATTAGTGATGATTTACTTGGAGGAAGATAAAGCTCATGAGCCTTGCCAATATTGGTGACGTCGTTCTTCTCGCTGTTGTCCTTCAGCGGTAAAGCCCCAGCCTGACACTGTTGGCGCAATGCTTCCCGCTCAACGGGGTCATCGCACTGACTGAGGAAAGCCTCGATCATCTCCTGCCCTTCCAGGTGTTTGAAGGTGTTGTTGGCGGTGCCGTCAAAGAACACACCGATACGCAGGATATTCAGCTGATAGCCCTTCACCTCAATCACGTAGGAGTGCTTGGTGATAAACCGTGGCGGCTGGGCCTGCCCAGCTTTGTGCCCTTCTGGTAGCGGCTGCTCAGGGTCAGTGAGGCAAAGGTCGCCGGAAGTCACCTTGATGTGTTCGCGCTTTACATCGTCGTGCCCGAAGAGTTTGTCGGTATAAGCGGGAACCTGGCTGGTTTCGCCTTCTTTCAGGGCTTCACGGGCTTGGGCTGCTTTGAGCCAGGGTTGGGTCTCCAGCTTGACGGTGACCGGCCCCACCGCAAAACCTTGTACCAGGGTTGGGCCATCTTTCAGAGTCACGGTTTTGCTGGTGCCAGTGGCATCGGTCAAGGTGGCCTTTTGCCCCTTGAACGAGCGGTTTTGTTCGTCGCGAACGTCTATCTCAATCCAGCAGTTGTACTTTTCACAGGGGATGCAGTGGGCACTGATAGCCATTACATAGCTCCTATCAAATCAGGGTGTTTGTTCAGCCAGTTATTCACCTGAGCCATTTCATCATCGGTCAGCATCAATGGCGCTCTGATGGCATCCAGCGCCATGCTTGCCTGCAGTGTGAGGGCTCCTGCCACCACGCCATCAAGGACGTCGCCTGCCAGCCCTGCTTGATTGGCCTGCTTGAGGACGGTGGTAATGGCGGCTTCCGGATTGGGATGACGCGCCATCATCTCCTCCATCCGTTGCCAGAAGTGGCGAGAGAGGATATAGGCGTGACTGCTTTCGTCATACAGCGGCGTCAAGTGGTGAGGCTGAATGCGAAACCAGGGGGCCTGGCGGGGAGTAAATTCGGTATCAGGTGTGCGCTGCCACGCACTTTCGTTGGCCCACAGGCTTGAGCAAGGCCCCAGTACATCATCGACCTCCTGCTGACTCATGGTGGCCAGCATCTTGGGAAAGACCCGGCTATCGGCATAGCGCAGCCACATCACCTCTCCTTCAAAGGCCACTTCGATCAGGCTTTGCCAGTGCTGGTGGACAACGTCGATAGTGGCATCGCTTGTGACGTAGACGCCGCCCAGTTGCGGGTGAGCCGCGATAAACTCGGGAGCTGGGGCGGGCAGTAGCCAGGGGCCTTGTTCGGACTGCTCAGCAAAAGCGGTACCGGCAAACAAGGGGATGGCATTAGCACCGCCCTGGTTGCAGTAGTCCGCCACTGCGGAGGTATCGAGCGCGGCATCGACGATGGCAAACAACTGACCGGGGTGTTGGTTACGCCACTCTTGAAAGGTCATGCCTTACCTCCCTGGGCAAAGGGGCAGGGCTTCACCAACGGGGCCATGGACTCCATGCTTTTTTGAATGGCGCTCGCAGGGATAGTCGCTGGTGGTGCGGGGGGGACTTTGACAGCCCCCGGCAAGCCAGGCATTTGACCCGCCCAACCGGAGCCCGAGCCGGGACTACCGCCCGAGTTCATCTTGATGGTAGGACCCACCAGGGTGACGCCACTGGGGTCAACCTTCACAAAGCTGCCACCGACCTTGAGGGTCAGTTCGGAGCCTGCTTCCAACACAATCTTGTTACCAGCCTTGATGTGGACCTCTTGGCCTGCCTCAACCAGCAGTGACTGGGCCAGCTTCTGGTGGAACGAGGCATCGACCGTCAGCGAATAGTCAGCCTTGATGTGGTCGCGCTTCTCGCCCTCGACCGTCAGATGGTCGTTGGCCTTGATGCGGGTCACCCGCTCGTTGTCGATGTCGGTGTGCTGGTCGTGCTTGATGTGCCAGGCAGCATCGTTCTCAATTGCTACGTTCAGGTCTTTCTGACCGTGGATGTAAATCTCTTCCTGCCCCGCCTGGTCTTCAAAACGCAGCTCGTTGAAACCCTCGCCTTGGTGGGTTTCGGTGCGCAGCACGGTACGGGTCTTGTTCGCCGGTAAGTCGTAAGGTGGCCTGTTGGTGGCGTGGAAGGTACGTCCGGTGACGATGGGCTGGTCGGGGTCACCTTCGAGGAAACTCACTATGACCTCGTGGCCAATACGCGGAATCGCCATCATGCCGTATTGACCGCCCGCCCAGCCCTGGCT
Organism: Aeromonas sp. 601027; assembly: GCF_049174455.1. NCBI lineage: Bacteria > Pseudomonadati > Pseudomonadota > Gammaproteobacteria > Aeromonadales > Aeromonadaceae > Aeromonas > Aeromonas sp. 601027. The sequence continues at coordinate 8,036 of NZ_JAAKTN010000009.1, forward strand.
CACCCGTACCCAGCAGGAGCTCTGGTCGTTGCTAGAGCCGTAGCGGTCCCACGGGAACTGCAGTTTGACCCGCCCATGTTCGTCGCAGTAAATCTCTTCCCCTTCCGGGCCCACCACGCTGGCGATTTGCGGGCCATCCACCATCGGCTTGTGGGGCGCCTCGAGGCTGCCGATACGGGCGCGCCAAGTGGTGCTCGCTTTCACTACGCCGAATTCGTTGTGGTAAACGGTGGGGCCGCTGCCGCCTTCCTCTTCCAGCGCCTGCGGCTGTTCGCCGGTATGACGGATATGGACGATTTGCCAGTCGGTGTTAAGGCTGCCGTTCGGATGCTCGGTCAGGGAGAAGCTTTGTCCCGGCAGCAGGGCTGCGCTGTTGGACTTGCCACTGCCCGCCACCGCGTCATTGCGCAGCGCATCGAGCCGGTGTTGGGCAAAGGCCTTGCCACTCGGGTCCTGCTTGTAGCGCCCCGGATAATCGAAGTGCTGGTAGGTATCGCGCTGGTGCTCCAGCTCTGCGCCCATTTTCTTCTGGGAGAGGCCATAAGCCGGGGTCTTGAAGCTGTAGTCTTTGAGCTCCACCTCCGAGGTGCGCACCGCCTCGCGGTAGTGGAACTGGCGCACGTAAGGCCCCTGTTCCAGCGAGCGGTTGCCGAGGTTGAAGAAGAGCTCGGGGCCAGCGGTTAGCGCAGCGGCATCGTCAGCAAAGACGATGCGGTGCTTGCCTGCTTCAAATTCGTGGAAGTAGAACAATCCCTCTTCGGCTGCGAGACGATTCACGAAATCGAGGTCGGTCTCCCGATACTGGACGCAGTATTCGCGCTGCGCGTGCTCATTCTTGATCGCAAAGGCATAATCGGTAATGCCGTGCTCTTGCAGCAGGATGCTGAGGATTTCATCGGGCTTTTGCGCCTGGAAGATGCGGGAGTTCTGGCGCAATCCCAACCGCCACAGGGCAGGTTTTACCTCAATGCTGTAACGGGTGCGGCGAAAACCGCTATCCCCTTGTGCAAACTCGCTCACTACCCCGCACACCCGGCGCTGCAGCTCACCGTTGTACCACACCAGCAGCTCGCACGGCTGGTCCAATACGGCGCCGAAATCGATGTCCGGTTGCTGGCTGGCCACCTCCAAGTGAAGGTTAAAGGGACGGTTCAAGCCTTCATCGAGCTTGAAGCTCGCGACTGCAAAGGTGTTGTCAGCCAGTGCGCCAACCTTGACGGTGAATTGTAATCCTGTGCTCTGTGCCATGACCTTTTTCCTTATCCTGCTTGCCCACTGCCCGAGCCAATCACCACGCCACCACAATCCACCGCTGTACCTGTAACAGCGATGGGCTTGCCGTTCACCAACACAGAGCCAACTCCTCCGGCAATGCTGCGCGGGTGGGGTGGATTGTTGGGCTTGTCGTGCGGCGCTAACGGGTCGCCCTGACGGGCCACTGGCTTACCATCGAGAAAGACATCAGGACTGGCGGCAATCACCGGGGTCGGTGGAAAGCCATCGTGGTCGGTGCCAAGGTCACCGAGCAATGCAATGGAGGGACACATAATTCAAACCTCTTGTGTGCTTTGCCATCCCCCCGCACTAGCTACCAAGGTAATCCCCATTACATCAGCAGCCAGACAGAGGGATGGCAAAGCATAAAAGGCTCCGGCAGCCAACGGCTGGCCGGAGAAACACGGGATAAAGGCCGGAGCACACCGGCCACAAGATACAGGGTTACTTACAAGGAATACCAAAGTACGAAAGGGAGGCTTAGGCCTCGATAGGCGCACGCCAGTCGTCAGCACCGGAAGTACCAGCAACGGTGTGCTCCCAGTCAATCTTGCGGTAAGCCATGGAGACCTGGATAAGCTGGGTGAAGTCAGACTTCGCCGGGTCCTGGCAGTGCGGCATCTGGCAGTCGATGTCAACGATGGTGGCATCGGTCAGCACGGTAGAGAAGAAGTGCTCCTGCTTGCCCTCGACGGAGGTGCGGTACCACTTCAGGGTCACTTTCGGCAGCATCTCGCCGGAAGCTAGCGCGTTGTACATCAGCGGCACAGCTTTGTTCAGGGCAACGGTAAACTTGAACGGCTTGTGGACACGCTGACCAGCAGGCTGACCGGATTGCGGGTCAGTCGGCACGGTGACTTGGTGATTGAACTCTTGTACCAGCATCTCGTCTTCGTGACCTTGTACGAAGATGTTGCCGACGGAATCGGAAGTGAAGGCACCGGCAGTGATGTTGCCCTGGGTTTTACCTTCGATGCTGATATAACATGGAGTTGGCATGGGTATGCTCCTAAATAGGTTGGTTAAACGAGATAGCACTCAACCAGCCTTAGCAGCGACCATGCCAACCTTCCCACATTGTTATTTATCAATAACTTAACCAAATAACGCGACTGCAGTAGCTCAGCTGTCGAGCAACATTTTGCCCAAATTGATTACATGCACTATAAAGAGTTGCTGAATTAGTGATTTTCACTGCAATTCGCGCAATATGTTGCGCCACCTAGTGTCATTCACTGAGCTCGCAGATATTTCCCACTTCTGCTGCACCGATATTCAGACGTATCAATCCCTGCTTGAGAGCCCAAGAGATCGCCTGACTCTTGCTGCTCGCCCCCAACTTCTCGGTTATGCGTTCCAGATGAAAGGTGACTGTCCGAGGGGTAATACCCAGGATTTGAGCGATATCACTGACTTGCTTCCCTTCAGCCGCCCACTGACAGACCTCTAACTCTCGCAAACTCAAAGGGACACGAAGTGGCATGGCTGACGTACACACCCGAACAACAGCTTCGAAGACGTGGCTTGATAGCCAACTCAGAAATGGGATCGCGCTGAGCCATTGATGTTCAGTACGTGGTGCGCGTGTGATGAGAGAGAGCAACCCGACATGGCCATTCGGCCCATGCCAAGGGATGGTGATGCCATCACGCAGTCCAGCCTCTTGGGCCAGCATCATGACCTCCAATCCAGCAGCATCCTGTTGGTCGCAACACTCGGCAATGAGATTAGCCCACAATATCGGCATGCTCTGCGCCATCCCCTTGCGCACCACGGGGTCCACCGCAAACAACCCCTTCTCGTCATAGGTCTGCACCCACGGGCCAGGACAGCCATTGAAGATCCGCACGTCAGGACGCTGTATCGAGCTCGGTGAAATGAACCCCAACCGAAAATGGTCAAACCCCATCTGCTGGCAGAGTGATCGGAGTAAGGTCACGATAGATTGCTCATCAGTAGCGGTACCGAACTCGGCGATCAACGTCAGTGCATCGGTGGTATTGAGGAAGTAGAGCGGCGTAATGGTCAATCGTTCGGCTTAAAAGCGATGAAATGTACTCAATATTACCAATTATCAATCAGATAGAGCAATATTCCATCAGCTGTTAATAAGGCCTCGCATGAGCGACGTATCTAAACGACAGTCTTCTCCAAGAGCTCGGCGCACTTCGCTAGGCAAGCGTTCGATATGAGTAGGCTCAAGCATCGATACTGCGTTGATGTCGGGCGACTAATTGACACCAAGGACGGCAGAGTAGGTCTCGCCACGTGAGGGGGGCGTTGAGGTCCCAGGAACTGGCGAGTTGCTGATGGGGTTGCTGGTGTTCGTCAAGCCAGTAGGGGAAAATCTGCAGCACCCGCAGTAAATACTGCTGCCCACCTTTGCTGGGGGCTCGTTGCTCATCGAACACCACGATCCCGGACAATCCCCGAACCCTGGCAAAATCTCGCTCTATGGACCAAGGCGAGACGCCAAACACGTCTGCAGCTTCACGGGCACTGATTGCTCGCTGTTGGTCATGTAGCCAATGTGCAACCTGCAAGTAACGCGGCAAAGGTGGATTCGGATTGGTAGACATGTATTCCGTCATTACGCTGGGTGATGGGTAGGCATCATTAGGCTACCCATTGAATGATTAGTTCAGAGAATGGCAATAAACACCCAGACTAACTACTTGTTGTTAGCAAGGCTTGGGCTTCGTCGCGTATCGCACAATATCGCTGCGTAAGGAGGGAGCGCTTTTCTACTCGCCAACCGCCATATTTCGCTAGCCAGCGTCTGGGGCGACGTGGATCCCAGCTATCAATGGCTTCACGTAATCGCGCATCCAAATCAGTACGTTCTGCGTCTAAGTCTTTTATGGCTGGCATCGGGGTCGGCTATGAGGAATTCGGTGATCATTGTGGTGCTGGCTACCGGAATCGAACTGGTGACCTACTGATTACAAGTCAGTTGCTCTACCTACTGAGCTAAGCCAGCATCATGTGCATGCTAAAGGATGTTTTGAATAATGTCATTAGAGCTGACCTCTGTCATGCGACAGATCATTACCGAATATTCCTGGTTCGTAACGACGAGAGCTGGCACTAATTAGCCACGGAGCGTGTAAACAGAAAGGCCACACCGTGAGGGCATGGCCTTGTTTATTTAGATGAGGAAGTCATCCAGCTGACGACCTTGCTCGAGTTGCTCAGCCAGAAACTTGGGTGTACGGCCCTGACCGGTCCAAGTTTTCTCTACGCCATTTTCAACATAACGGTATTTCGGGGGACGCGGTGCTCGTTTAGCTTTAGCCACAGTCGCAGCAGTTGGGGCACTGCCTACCAACTCAGTCGGGTCAATGCCAGCTTGAGCCAACATCGCTTGGAACTCAGCCAGCTTTTGCTGACGCTCAGCATTGGCGGCTTGCTCTTTTTCTGCCTGCTCTAAACGCTCCAGATAAATCATCTCGATTTTCTCGTGGGCTTCTTTGAGCTGTTCCAGAGACAATTCACGCAGTGCTGCCCGCAGGCTACGCACATTAAGTAACACCTTCAGAAATTCATTCACCTATTCAATCCCCGTAAATAAAGCATCAACATGATGCAACGTTAACACTCAGCATGAAAATGATAATAACGCAACATAGAGTCATCTAAAACAAAAAAATCACAGCGCAGCGTTATATTCATAACTCGACTATGCTCCATGAAGACATTGAGTCGAAATATTACATTGAGCATAGTTTCATGATCTTTTTTAGCTCTGTAAGAGAGGCACTCTTACATTCTGACATTAAACCACTTTTACTTCCCCCTGAGCTAGATGTACTGCGAACCTCATCAAGCTCTCTATTCAAATCTTTCAAGTTTAGCTTCATGAAAAACAGCTTTACCATGCTACTTTTGATGATATCAAGCAGCATGAGCTCATTATGGGGGATACCTATGGCAACTTTATTCTGAAGTCCCTCTGGCATCGTATTCAATGTTGGAAAGGGCAGCATTTGAAGAGCGTTTGCGATAATACTCTGATGTTGTCGGTGAGTATACTTGGCTATATCCAATGGGCCTGACTGTTCGAATAGTATTCTCGGGGTAGCCACAAGAGGTGTGACAACTTTTTTATCGATAAGCAGCATCGAAAAAAGTGTCACCGGATAGTCTTTCTGTTGTGCAGTGGAAGTTGCATCATTAGCGTATTTCTCCACGTACTCATGCCAACGCTCCTGTGCCTCTTGCAAGAAAATGACACTATCAAAAATCGCCATTTTGCTATGTAAATCATCAATGATGTCTGCCGTCGTAGCAAGCGGTGTATTGTCTTTCTTTTTAGCTTTCAAAATATCAACAAGATCGCCCAGATTGCTACCCTGTTGGGTATCATTATTGAGTGTCTTTGCCAAAAGGTCAGAGTACTTCTTGCTACGTGGAGTCTTAGCATAACCACGGAGACCTTCAGATATGCTCCCATCATGCTGGCACAGTAACGCTAATGACCCTTTATGATAATCAAAGGGGTATGCCTTTTTAGGAAAGCGAAGGACAATAAATGTTTCTTGATACCATGGCATTACCTCTGGGGCATGGAGCACACTCTCCATATTGGAAAAGCCTTTCAAGGTGGCCGTTCTTCTTAGATTATCATTCAATCTTGATATCGCCTTACTAAATCTCTCGGCATGCGCTTGAATGCCCGCAGGATCATTTTTATTTCCACAGTAAGGTTCAAAGTCAAATCTAGCCTTAATCACAACATTTAAATGTCGCTTATCACGATTCACTTGATGTAACAAGCTGGAAAAACCGGAGATATGCTTAGCTGCATTTTTTTCAAACTCACTGACTTTCACATTCAAGTCTTTTCGGCATAGTTCCTTAAGGATAACACGGGCTCTTTCATTGACTTTACTTGCAATGCTCGTTGCCTGCTTAACCATACCAATAAGAATCGGCTCCGACATATCAGGTTCCACCGGGATAGACGCCATGACCTCCTCGTGAAAAACGAGATGGTCATAATAACAGCTGATGATGTCGATACATTCTTGGGTTGAGAAATAATTAGCGTAGGGATGCAACGTGTAATGCCTGAAATGCCGATGCGCAACATTGAGGAGAGACAAGATGGCTAAAAAAAGCGACCCTATCTTCGTTATCGGAAAAATACTGGCCGTTTGAAACTCTGCTAACGAGTGAAATCGTTCGATAGACTTCTCAATACTCACCTGTTCAAATATTTGCCATTCGTCTTCAGGCGTGCAGCCAAGCTGTTCCTTTAACTTCTCAATCAACGCCAAGGCATAGTACAAATTCCGGTGATGCTCGTCGCCATGACCATGACGCAATCGCCAAGGCAGATTTTCATTATTTCCAGCCATCTCAAGTGGACAGAGTTCGTCCAAAGAGATCCCGATATCAAATGACACTTGCCGTGCGAGCTCCAACAACTTCAGTCGCAACCAATCTCCTTTCGATGCCGCCAACATTGCCCCCATGCTTATCAATGCTCAATGAATAGGGCCCGAAGGCCCCTCAAAAGAGTCTGACAAGATAGCCAGGTCGAGTCAAACACCGACCAAGCGGAGCTGTTGTACTGGCTGCCGAGACTGCGTGCTGGTCTTCACACGCGGTCTCCCTCTGGCCGTGACTTTTTTGGGCAAAGTTCCCTTGAAGAAGGTACGGCGCTTTTCAAGCGTCAGCTTAGCTACGAGATCTGACTTGGTCAGGTAAGCAACCGCCTTGTGCAAATATTGCCGTTTCTCCTTGTCGTCATGATTGACGACGCCAATCCCGCAGAATCGGTATCCGCCATCCTTCGCCTTCATATTGCAGTTAAAGCCCCGTCCACGATCGCCAGTGATACGCTGCCACTCGTCGAGGATCAACCCTGCATGAAACACATCACTGCGAAAATCAGCGCCATTCTTGAATACGAGTAGGTGCAAATGAAAGCCCGTCTCCGGGGCGTACTCCAAACGGCAAGCATACCCCACCCAGGTGGCAGCCAAAGCCCCTTTACGGCGATTTTTAAGCAATGCATCCTTGTGCTTGAGGATTTCATCAATCGAAAGTGAATCGCGAAATTCGCGCTTGTAGGACAAATCCACCCGCAATACCAACAGCCGGGAGTAACGCTGAAACAAGCCGTCCACATATTTTCTCAGTGATACGGTATTTTTGCGTGCGCCTTTAATAAAGGCATATGTTTGGCACATCAGTTGGTATGATTTCAACTCACGCAATAATACTTTAAGCTTTTCGGTCAGTTTCTCTCTCACCTTGCCATCAACACGGCCAAGTTCAAGCATTTCGTGAAGTTCATGCTTCACGATAAAGTTACACAAGCACGCTAGCTTAGGGTGCAAGCGATAATACTTCTGGTGCTTAAAGACCAATGTAGCTTTGTTGACAATATCTAGGAGTTTTGTGCCATCCTCGGTCAGGCCACAGGTCCCATATTTTTGTATCAAGCCAAAAATGATGGGCGGGTAGTTCATTCGCTCAAGCTTAGCAATGTAATTCAACATCACACGATAATAAGCGACCTCGTCGTGTATCTGGGACAAGCTAACTGTGGGACTCCCGTCGGTTTTAGTGCCGACCTCAAGATTAGACTCTTGAAGTATTTTGATTGCATCAATGTCGATACTATTACGACCATACTTAGACATACTTACCCCTTAGTGAATGGTGAGTGAGGACATGCTGTTATGTCCTACTCGAATATCTGGTTACAGGCTTCATCTTGTTGATTACGCCTGTATGATGATCCATCATGAATGATTGGATAACCAGTTAATGGTAATGGTGTCCTCTCATGGTTATTTAGAGGGACTATTAATAACAATAAAAACCAATATTCGAACTTCAGTTGCGAACAACATTCTCAGGGAAAATAATTCCATCTCCCTCCTTATTTTCCCGAGAATGCCGATGCAGTGTGCCGGACTGATTTCTGTATACTTAGTGTCTATTTTTCTCCTTCTTCTCTAACACGTAATCGACCTTGCTAAGACGTCGATCTTACGGCCCATGGAGCACTCTGTTGTGTCCCATGTTGCCATCAGCAAGATGACCTGCTCACGCCTCTTGGCGCGATTTCAGCCATTCCATGATCTCGTGTTCCAGATACCCGACCGAGTTAGCGCCGAGGCGGATCCGCTTAGGGAACGTCGGATCGAAACGTGGTGACTTCGGATTCTGCATGTCAAAAAATTTGGCGCTGCTGATCCCGAGCATCTTGATCGCATATTTGGGACGTAGTACGTTAGATAGCATTGCTTTACCTCCTTCTTAATGCCCTGTTTAACAACTACATTTTCTCCAAAAATGCCCCCCTCAAACGATGCCATTTTCTGCCGTATTGGTTCTATTTACACATCTCCTGTACCATCTAAAAATCAGCACTGGTGAACCTGACCTCCTTCGCCGGTAGTCTCACAACTCACACGGCTACATGCGGCATTCATGACCATGTACCGATGAGAAGTTAGTTGAAGAAGTTTAAATAGTTAGTTGAATTTCCATGTGAAACATGAGGTTGCGTACTCTCTGTGACGAGAGAAGGAAAATGCCCCTCTCACTGCCTATGGAGGGACATGTGAGCCGCCCAAGGGATGCGCCGGTAAGGATCTAACTTGGTGATGCCGCTCAATCTGACCAGTTCGAGGTCGCTTCACATGTATGTCCATCCTGTCCAAATTGACATACCGGCTATAGCTGCATTCACCAGGGGCTCACTGGCATTTCCAGAAAATCTCAGACCTATATCACCCAGATGAATTGGCACAGGTCTTCACCTAGAGGGCACATTCGCACCTTATCGATGCGATGGCCTACGTAGGGCAAAACCTGGGCATGGCCTGTGTCATTTATTGTCCCCCAACCATCTCTCGATATCTGGCAACAAGCAGCTGGGATGGACTGGGGCATCGAACAAAGCGATGTGCTCTACAATGTCACCTCAGATGCACTGCATATCCGCCCCTTTACGATGAGTAAAGTCCTTTACCGCTCCGATACGCAGGCTCCACTCTCGGTGGTCTCCAAACGTTATAATGTGGTACAGCCTCACGAGGTATTGCATTTCTATCAGGATTTGGTGCAAGCAGGTAGGTTTGAATTAGAAACAGCAGGCGTATTAAAAGGAGGGAGAATGCTGTGGGCATTGGCCTGGATGGGCCAGGACATGAGACTAAACGGCAGCGACACCGTGAAATTTTATTTATTGTTGGCGACCAGTTGTGATGGAACGCTCTGTACCACTGCTCAATTTACCTCTCTGCGGGTGGTTTGTAATACTAAATTACAGATGGCACTCAATGATAAAGCCGACGCAATTAAAGTGCCCCACTCAACTAAATTCAACCCGGAATATGTCAAAGAGGTGCTAGGTCTTGGTTTAGCAAACTGGGACCTGTTTCAACGCAATATACATGAGCAGAGTCATCGCTCAGTCTCTCCTGCTGAAGCTATTCTTTTCTTCAGTGACCTGATTAATGACCCGACAGATGATGACGGCAACATTGCTCTGAGTCGTCCTACCAAGAAATTACAGTAACGCTCCCAAGGCACAGGAGTGTGCTCAGACTTTGCCAGTGACAAAAATACTGCTTGGGGCTTAGTTAATGCTGTAACGGAATATGTCGTTCATCATCATCTTGCTCGCAGTCAGGATAAGCGACTTGATTCAGTCGGGTTCGGCCAAGGTGCTCAGCTAAAATACCACGCCTTGGAACAGGCACTCACGTTACTACAATAATTGTGTTTCTCTTTATTCAACCAGTATAACAATCCTCACCCGGATTGGCTGATGCCAGTCCGGGTAAGGAGATTTATGCCATCGACGTTGTCTCATTCATTTACTTTGATTGGGTAAATCGCGTTACAAGACGATTAATGGTTTCCAGCAGCAAGGTCCGGTCGGCATCATCAAGTTGTGCCAATTGCTGGCTCAACACAATGCCCTGCTCGGTGGGACGGTTGCTAGTCTCACGCAGAAAGTCCGCCAGCTCACAACCAAACAGTTGAGCGAGTTCAGCCAACCGCACTACGGTCGGCACCACAATTCCACGCTCCATCCTAGAGACCGCTTCCATACCGATATTGAGGTGTTCAGCCACCTGCTCTTGGGTCAACCCAGCTTGGCTGCGCTGACGTCCAATCGCTTTACCCACATTTTTGGCCAGTTGTTTCAAGTCGATGTCCGTCATAGCCCCTCCAATCGACCCACATGGTCAATCATGAGCCCATTGACGATAAGGACTCAAAAAGGCGAATATCACCCCAAAAGGTCTTTTGTCGATGTGATGCGATAACCGCCAAGGCGACCCGTGTACGTCATCCAGGCAACACAGGTTGCCCATGGCCGGAGGTTCATGCCTCGTTTAATACCCCACTACTCATGCCCTTTTCACACTCACTACATTAACCAAGGAGAAAATCATGATCCGTTACCCCATCATTGCCACCCTCTTTTTACTGGCTGCCACCATTCATTCCCTCTGGACCGGAGGTTCCCCCCAACTCGGGGTATGGGGGCATCTCTGGTTCTTTGTGTTCGGTTCACTGTTCTCGTCCTTGGGGATGATGGCTGGCGAACTCTTTCGCCGCTTCACTCAGCCTGACTTGTTGCTGGCTGACGGTGCACAGGAGATGTTCAAGAAGAAGCTGTTTTGGAAAATGGGTCCCCAGCTCATTGGGGGCGTCGTTGGCTACATCGCTGCAGGCGGCTTTTTACAAAATGTGTTGGGTTACTACGTTGGATGAGGAGCATTAACCATGAAAAAATCTTGGATCACGTTGACGGCCATACTGCTGTGCAATAACGCCCTGGCCTATGGCGAGGCCGGTCGCTGGAGCAGTGGCTGGGGTCAGGGCACCAGCGAATACACAGCGGTGGTCAATGAGCAGAACCATCTCTATATCGCCTGTAGTGACACCCGCAAGGTCAGCATGGCGGCTACCGTTCAGGGCAAGGAGTATGGCTCTTATGCTGGGCAGGCTTTCTCCATCATCGTCGATGGCAGCCAATACGACGCGCCCTATGAGACTGCTTCCCGTGTCGGTGAGAACAATTTCTTCGACATGTGGGGGAAGCTGCGTAAGGCCAAGTCGATCCGCATTTTGACTGCTGACGGTAAGCAGCTCGCACTGCCGATCAAAGAGGTGGCCTCTGTGCTGCCCGCCACCAATACCCCCGAGTTTGACTGCTTGATGTGGGACCAATAGTTCACGCCCATTTCATCCCAGAGGAGGCATTTGCCTCCTCTTTTCATTTCCGCCATTCACCCACCCGTGAAGGAGACACACTATGCCACCCTGCATTCCCCCCGAATGCGAGCCATTCGATCACCCAGGCTTTTGGCGAAAACTTTGGGCCTTTGCCAAACGTGCCGGTCGGCCCTTTATCGAGACCTGTCTGTTGCTCTACTACACCAGCCAGAAGGATGATCTGCCGCTTTGGGCCAAGCTCCTGATTTACAGTGCGCTGGCCTACTTTATCTCGCCCATCGATGCCATTCCGGATGTGTTGCCGATGGGGCTCGCCGATGACATCGCGGTACTAAGTGCAGCACTCGCCAGCATTACCGCCTTTATTGACGCCCAGATCCGTGCCCGTGCAGCCAGAAAAATGCGCGAGCTGTTCGGCGACGTTTAACCCGTTCAAGGAGTACACCATGACTATTCCCTTTTTCCGGGACGGCTTTGCCCTACCCGTTGCCCAAGCGCTGCTCACGTTACTCAGTCAGGAGGTTGCCCATCTCGGCCTCAACCTCGAGCGCCTGACCCAGCTCACCTTCAACTTTCGCAGTCCCACCTACAGCCCCGAGCAAGGAGGGGCTCACCCCGTCGAGATACGTCTGATACGCGGTCTTGATGGCTGGCTGTTCGATTACGTCACCGACTTCAGCTATCAGGGGCTGGGCCAGGATGCCGAGCTCTGCAAGGAGCTCGACTTCAACCTCTCCTGCGACGAGCACTATCTGCAAGGCTGGGGGCCACTGCCCGGCGTGGAAGCGCGGGAACTGTTTGCAATGTGGCAGAGCAATTTCATTAGCTACGCCCAGTTGGGGTATTTCACCATCACGGTCAGCGGGGAGTAGGAGGTGTGTGATGACTAACGAACTGCCGCTATCTCACTATTCACGCCAGTGGCTGGGGCTGGTCGCGGCCAAAGCCAAGCTGCAGCCAACTCGCCAGGGCGAGCGCTGGTTGCTGCACCTGACTCCTGGTAGCCCAAACACCCGCTCCGTCACGCTGCACTTACGTTGGTCTGGCGTGCAGTGGCAACTGCTCTCCCTCACCAATGCCGAGGACTGGCGCACCATGAGCCAACCCGTGGATGAAATCTGTGTGGACCCCACTCGTCGCTGTTTCTGGCGCTGCCAAGCAGGACCCGTCCCACTCATCGACCAGCCCCGTGTACTAGGGAGCTTTCTGAGCGACCTGCAGCGAACCTGCATCCACCACGGTTATTGCGTAGAGAGTGACCCCTTACCCCAAGAGGAGGCACACGATGCCCAAGCAACCGATAGCCGTTGAACTTGAAGCAATCAATCGAGAGGGGGAAACGCAGGTGGTGCGTGACAGTGGCCTGACCGTGCACGGCTACAGCGTCTACCTGCGGGCGGTAGAGGCCAATGGGTTGGCACTGGCCACCTGGGTAGCAGACTACGAAACCATCGGCCCTGCCTATGAACTGGCGGAACGGCTGAGCCTCGCACTGGCTATCCCGCTGAACGTGTTGGTACCGGAAAACCTGATACCAGTGAAGCGTGAACCCGCAGCCACGGCAGGCCTCATCACAACGGACTGCTGAACTACCCTGAAAGAGAGCCAACAACCTCTCTACCTTTGACCCCGACATGCTTCATGCGTGCCGGGGTTTTGTTTATTTGGAGAATTCCACCATGCGTTACCACAAACTCAAAGCCGGGGAATGCCCCGGCACCTATGTCGTCACCGAACCGGTGACAGAGCAAGACCTGCTGCGTATCGCCAACCAGATTGCCCGCAAGCGTCTGGCCAAAGGTACCGCCATCACCAGTACTACCGAGGCCGCCGAGCGGCTGCAAACCCTGCTACAAGACCGGGAGCACGAAGTGTTTGGCGCACTGTTCCTTGACTCCCAGCATCGCGTGCTGGCCTTTGAGGAGCTGTTTCGCGGCACCTTGGACTGCGCCAGTATCTACCCACGAGAGGTAGTCAAGCGGGCCATACTGCTTTGCAGTGCCTCGATTATCGCGGTCCATAATCACCCCAGCGGTGACCCAGAACCCAGCCACTCAGACCGGGTATTCACCCAGGCCCTCAAAGAGGCCTTGGCCCTGGTCGATGTACGATTACTCGACCATCTGGTGGTCGGTGCCGAAGGCGTAGTCTCGATGGCCGAAAGAGGTCAGCTATGACTCTAACCCCAGGCAAAACCCACCTCACCGCCCTCGATATCCTCATCGAGCTGCGCTGTTGGCTGGCTGACAACGTCGAGATGCAGGCCGAGCCTGCCATCGTGGCTCACATGTCTAACGGTTACCTGCTCACCCAGAGCGATTGTGTCGAGGCCATTGATGCGTTGCTCTATCAGCTACGCCATTAGTCGCGCCAAGAAGAGACAAACACCATGCGATTACCTAACCCCTATACCCTTGAGGATACCCTCGAGAAGCTACGCCATGGCCTTGCTACCGCCTGCAACGAGGATGCGCAGGTATTGTTGGAAAAGGCCGTCACCAAGGCCCGTGACGACAAGGTTTATGCCAAGCAGTTTGAAGAGATCTTGCTGCAGGGCTCCACCATCGAGATCCGCGAGTGTCTCAGTTGCTTTGGCGACTACTTCGAGCGATCCCGAGACGCACCGCCCTATTACCCGCACCACGATGCCGTCAACGGCATTGATTGTGCGCTCTACGCCATCCTGTTCGATGCGGCTCACCCAGACGCAGCGCGGGCACAGAAATAACATGTATACCGATCGCCGGATAACATGCATGCCGATCACGTTTCCACCCAATAACCCGGATTATCAGACCAGGATCATCAGGTCCAACACCATGATCCGGATATTCCGACACAACCCACAGGGCCACCTCACTGCAGGTGGCCTTTTGCATTTCAAGGAGTCATCCCATGTCTGCCTTCATGATCGATCGCAAGGACTACCTTACCTTTGCCGTTCAATTACACCGCTTTTGCAATGCCCCAACGCCACCACACTACACCCTGGAGCTGCTGCGCTCCCTCTGGTTGATACCGCCAGCAGACACGACCAGTACCTGGACGTGGCGGGTAGACCGGTTGGTACGGTTGATGATGCTCGCCAACCGGCGGGCAGTCTGGCATCGCTATCAGTTAGGACGCCAGCAAGAGCAGAAGGAACCACGCCAGCACAGCTCGACCAAGCTGGGACAGATTAAACCTGCCCACCGTTACCACCAGGCACCACTCACCGATAGCGAGCTGGTTGCCCTCTACAAATTCACCTGCTGCGCCCTGTACCAATCGAGTGAATGGAGCGGGAGCCCCGAGCAGGCTCCCCGGCTGGTGAAAGTGATACAGCAGTTGCAACAGGCTCTCGCGCAAGACGTGCTGACCCGGTTGTCACTGTGGGAGCAAGCCCCCTGGGGAGAGATGTGATGGCTCTCTCCATCACCCTGACGGTGACAAGCTCACCACCGAGCTCAACGGCCCACCTGGCTCAACGCATCGCCGATGACATGGCACACCAGCATCACCGTCTGGGGGATGGAGTCAGCGATGAACTGGGCATCAGCATCAGTTACCTGGTCGAACAGTTTGCGCTGCTGGCAGCGGCTTACCGTTCACCTGCAGAAAGAGAGAAACACCCATGATCGAATTCAACGATAGCTTCACTCAGGTCGCAGTCGCTCAGGCAATGAGCGCACATGGCGATTTGCATCGGCTCATTACCTATCAGCTCACCTTCCCGAAGTGGGCACACGACTATGACGAGACCGGCAAGCGCACTGGCCCCGACAAGATCAAGCCAGTGCCAACGATGCACAAGACCACGCTGTTCGTGAGTCCACTGGACATGGTGGACAACCTGCCCCGCGAGATTAACTTTGCGTGGTGGGAGCGTGAGTGCAACGACCTCGGCTATCCCGTTGGGGAGTGGCGACGCACCATTGTGGGTGCCTACGTCAACCACGGCAGCAACGATGCGCCGGATTGGAGTAGCCACACATGACCATGACAACGCCGACAGCACACATATGACCCCATGCAGCCCCTCACGCCGAGGGGCTGTTTGCATTTGAAGGAAACCCCACCATGCATGACTTACGTGATTACAAGACTCTGTCCGCCCGACAACTCACCGCCGCTATCGGCCAGCTCAACCACAACACTGCGCCGAAGATAATGACCCACCTGGTATTGCGGGCCAGACAGCCGCCCCCGCTAGGTAATGGCCGCAACAGAGCCAAGGCACTCAAGTTGCTGCGCCGGGTCAAGAAGGCTCTGAAGGTAGGGCTTATCCCGCTTGAGCTCACCGTGACGGGTTGCCGCATCGACCGTGGTAGCCATCAGGCTGACCGTTACTACTACGACCGCACGCTGCTGGCCCAGGGCTGGCAGCAATACGACACCGAGGAAGATGCTTGGTACTTCGGGATATGGATTCACACCGAGAAGCTGGAGACCTTTACCTACGCCGAGGGGGATACCAGCCATGTAATTGCACCGAACGTCGAGGCGTTTCGTGCTGAATTGGCGCGGCTCTACCAGTACCACCCGCAAGCCCCGGCGTTTATCAGCATCGACCCGGAAGCGGGCGTTGTGACCCACCACTTTGAACGCAAGCCGGAGGTGTGAAATGGCTAAGAACATCACCATCAGAGTCCCCGGCAAACATCCGCGAACCGGTGAGCTCACCACCTTTGAACTCAAAGGCCAGCGCATGGATATCGACATCGGTGGGCAAGCTGTGCCCTTCCTCATTCACGGGAGGGGCATCGGCACCTCACTCACCCATATCCCGAGTGGCTATCGCATTGCACTACTCGGTGGCTGGCTCACCGCGCGTTACGCCATACCTGAGAATAAGCCCAGCAGAACAGTCTGCGCCCAGATGGCCATAGACCGGCTGGTAGCCCAGTACGGCTCGCGGCACCTGCTGGACAGACTCAATTGCAAGCCGGTTATCAATCAGCTGTAACGCACAGCCCAGACAACAAGGAACCGCTCAATGACTAACCTCCTACCTGCAACAACGAACCCACTGGCAGGCCATTCGGTGATGCAGATGCTGGATGTCGCCATGAGTTCCATCATCGGCGATTACGATGACGCAGACCTGGTGCCGGAATGGCAATGGGTCAAGCGTATGGCCTCCCATGAACATGTCGGTGTGAAGGATGACTCCGCCTATGAGTACACCTTGAATCTGGCCATGGAGCTCGATGCCATCCCGCCAGCACTGCAACCCTTGCTCACTGCTGCCCAGCAGACCGGTGTGAACTACATCCTGTTTTACAACGGCTAGCCACCGCGACCATCTCATCGCTCATCCACAAACAGCATAAAGGGCCAGCCCTCACAGGCTGGCCCTTGGCATCATTGGAGTCACTGAACATGACCCGTCTTATCACTGGACTCGAGGTGCATCGCTATGCCCCCGAACTTAACACGTTGCATCTGCGCAACCGGCAAACGTTACCCGCTCCCGGCATCACCACCATCAAAGAGGCCAAAGCCCGCCTGTTTAGCCGCTGGCAGCCAGGGCATCAGATAACCATCACCGTGAGCCATCCGGACTACGTCAATCTCTCCCGGCTCTACCGGGGGCGACTGGCAAGCCTGACAGACCTCCCCGAGCACCTGACCAGACTACGCCAGCGCCACAACGTGCCAGGCACCATCATCCACACCCAATTGAGGTATCGCTAATCATGACCACGACAACCACACACACCAACAACCAACACCCCGTAGCGCCAGACCACCCCACTAGGATTTTTGCACAGTGGGGCTTGCCCCATACCGTGACGCCCCGCTTTGGCGCTCGTCTCATTCAAGAGCATCACCGGCTGCACTTTTTGTCAGATCGGGCCTCATTGATTGGTGAA
Source organism: Aeromonas sp. 601027 (assembly GCF_049174455.1). NCBI lineage: Bacteria > Pseudomonadati > Pseudomonadota > Gammaproteobacteria > Aeromonadales > Aeromonadaceae > Aeromonas > Aeromonas sp. 601027. Next base: position 25,381 of record NZ_JAAKTN010000009.1, read on the forward strand.
TGGGAGGAGGAGCCTATCGACCAGCTTGAATCTGTTTTCCCGGCCATCATCAAGGAACTGGAAAACAAACTGCTGACCGGCGAGCTGGATGCCCGCTGTCAGCAACGTATCACCTTCCATCACAGCGGTTTCACCTGCGAAGCCGATACCCTCGGTAGCCATGGCTATGTCTATATCGTGATTTACCCTGCGACAAGGATTAACCGCGAGGCATGACCACGCATCCGCTTGTGGTAACCTTTTTGCACCTACTCGTCCGTGATAAGTGTGTAGGCCGTGGGGAAGGCCAATACGTGGCCTTCCCTTTGTTTTTTATGACCTTAACCAGGGCGGTATCATCACGCCCTGAACCTGACTGACTCCAACTTTTCCGGTATCATGCGTGCCATGTTTCATTAGAGAGCAAGATACCGACATGCCATTTTTGGATTGGGTAAATAAGAATCAGGCCAGGGCAATCAGCACCCAAGTGCCGTACCACCTGCTGCAAAAAGAAGCCGAATTTGGCACCCCATCAGAGAATTTGGTGATCCAGGGCGATAACCTGTTGGCTCTGCGCGCGTTGATGCCCCTCTATGCTGGTCGCGTCAAGTGCATCTTCATCGACCCGCCTTACAATACCCAATCAGCCTTTGAGCACTATGATGACAAGCTGGAACATAGCCAGTGGCTCTCTATGATGTATCCACGTCTGGTGCTATTACGGGATTTGCTGACTGATGATGGCAGTATCTGGGTTACGTTGGATGATAATGAAGCCCATTACATGAAAGTTATGATGGATGAGATTTTTGGAAGAAATTGCTTTGTCACAAATGCTGTGTGGGAGAAAGCCGACTCACCAAGAAATTCAGCACGTCAATTCTCATCTGATCATGATCACGTACTCGTATATTCAAAAAATACCGACTGGCAACCCAATCGACTTCCAAGAACTGTCGAGTCTAATTCTATTTACACAAACCCGGACAATGATCCACGGGGCCCGTGGCTGCCTGGCGACCCTTATGCAAACAAACCATATTCTAAAGGCTTGTATTCAGTGACCGGCCCGACTGGGAGGGTATTTTCACCACCACCTGGTAGATATTGGCGTATTTCAGAGGACAAGTTAAATGAATTAGACCTAGACAATAGAATTTGGTGGGGACCTAAAGGGGACGCGAGACCCAGTATAAAGAGGTACTTGTCGGAGGTTTCTGATCTTGTACCTCGAACACTCTGGAAGCGAGATGATGTGGGTAGCAACAGAACATCAAAAAATGAGATGAGGTCCCTTTTCCCGGATGAATCCTCTTTCAGCACGCCCAAACCAGAGGCGCTACTCAAGCGAGTCTTGTTGCTTGGCACAAATGTTGGTGACTTGGTGCTGGACTCATTTTTAGGCTCAGGTACTACTACAGCCGTTGCCCACAAAATGGGGCGTCGCTATATCGGTATCGAAATTGGCGAGCATGCCACGACCCACTGTATTCCACGCCTGCAAAAAGTGATTGAAGGCGAACAGGGAGGGATATCCCAAAGCGTTGAGTGGCAAGGTGGCGGTGGCTTTGGTTTCTATACCCTGCATCCCGAGCCGGTATTTCAAGCCAATGGCCAAATTCGTCCTGACATCAAATTTGAACCGCTGGCGGCCTATATCTGGCATATGGAAACTGGCGTGGGCAGCAGCCAGACCATGGACTCACCATTGCTTGGCGTGCACAACGGCATCGCTTACTACCTCCTTTACAACGGTATTTTGGGTGACCGTCGTCCACAAGGAGGGAATGTGCTCACTCGCCCCATACTGGCCTGGCTGCAAGCTGAGTACCCCCATGATGGCCCTAAAGTGATTTATGGCGAGTCGATCCGGATCGGTGAAGAGCGCCTGGCTCAGGCCAATGTGACCTTCAAACAGATCCCCTATGATGTCGTCTTGCGCTAACGAGGTATCCCGTGACTTTTTCGCTTAAGCATTATCAAGAACGCGCTCTCAACTCCTTACGTCATTTCTTTGGCCAACTGGCAAATCAGGCTGACCTGCACAAGGTGTGGCGAGAGCAGCCGTTCCAGCAGGAGTTTATCGCTCGAGGTGAACCGACATTGCCCTATCAGGACAAGGCATTTGGAGATGTGCCTTGTGTCTGCCTGCGGTTGCCAACTGGGGGCGGCAAGACCCTGCTGGCAGCCCATGTCATTGGCGACGTGTCACGCCATTACACCTTTAATGAAGCGCCCGTAGCCCTCTGGCTCGTGCCCTCTGATGCTATTCGTGAGCAGACCCTCAAGGCCCTGATGAACAAACAGCATCCCTACCGCCAGTCACTTGACCAGCGTTTTAACGATAAGGTTCGGGTCTGCACATTAGAGAGCCTTGCTACTGTCGGGCCTCATGAGGTTGGCACCAATGCGATCATTGTGGTGGCAACTATTCAGGCATTTCGTGTGGCCGATACCACACAGCGCAACGTCTACTCCTTTGACGAATCACTGATACACCATTTTACCGACGTCACAAGCACACTGATGCCGGGGCTAGAAGTGGTCACAGAAGCAGACCTCTTTGCTCAGCCTTTTCTCACTACGGCAGATCTTGGTCGCGTCAAAGCCTCGTTGGCAAACTGGCTGCACTTGCACAAGCCGGTAATCATCGTTGATGAGGCACACAATAGCCGCACTCAAAACAGTTTTGAAACGCTGAAGCGCTTTAACCCCTGCGCCATCGTTGAGTTGACCGCGACTCCGGTTAAAGGCTCAAACGTGCTCTATCACGTTAGTGCCCAAGAGCTGAAAAATGAGGAGATGATCAAACTCCCGATCATGCTGGTCGAACATGTGACTGGTTGGCAGGATGCTGCCCGTGATGCCATCTTGAGGCAACGTCAGCTGGAAACCCTTGCCCAGAAGGAGCCGGAATATCTGCGTCCTATCGTGTTATTCCAGGCAGAACCAAAGGGTAAAAGTGTAACGGTCGAAGTATTGGCCCAACATTTAGAGACCGTAGAGAAGATCCCCAAAGAGCAGATCGCTATTGCAACCGGCACACAGAAAGAGCTGGATGGTGTGAACCTTTTTGATCCCGCATGTCCGGTTCGTTACGTCATTACAGTTGAAGCTCTCAAAGAGGGTTGGGACTGCTCCTTCGCTTATATCCTGTGCAGTATGCAAGAGTCGCGCAGCGCTAAAGATGTAGAGCAGTTGCTCGGGCGAGTATTGCGGATGCCATATGCCAAAGCTCGCAAGCACCCCGAACTCAATCAGGCCTATGCACACATCACTGCACGCAGCTTTGGTGAGGCGCTGCACAGCATCCAGGATAATCTGGTCAATAACATGGGCTTTGATCCGATGGATGCTGCTTTGGCACTCCAGTCACAGCCAGCGGGGAACAACAACCTTTTCAACGATGAAAGCGATGGCACTGGTGGGGCCGCCCCCAGCCAGCCGTCCATGAGTGTGCCGTTGCCAGTGATGCCGCAAACTCCCGTACCGGCAGAGCTACAGGACAAGATCGAAATTCGCCCTACTCAAAGCGGATCGACTGTATTGATCCATGGGGAGATGACGCAAGAGGTTGAGGATTTCATTCTAACTGGTGTGCCCAAAAAGCATCAGGCGATGGTGCAGCAGCGAATGGAGCAGGAAAAGGCCCGCCATGACGCCCAGACCAGCCCAAGTGCTCGAGGTGTTTTATTCCGTCAACTGCCGCTACTTTGCTGGCGTGATAACGGTTTTGCTTCCCTTGCTGATGCCGAGTTGTTTGAAGAGTTCAGTAACTTTAATTTGCTGAATGAAGCGATCGAACTGCCTTATTTTGCGGTTAATGAGCAGGCAAAATCCTGGGCATTGGATATGGAGCGTGGTCGGCTGTCATCAAGCTTTGTTTCGGCCACACAAATGAATCTAAACGGCATCCAGTCAGCCAATACGGAACAGGACTTGATTGGATGGCTTGATAGCCAGTTGCGTCAACCCAACGTGTTCCAGCGCGATATGCAGGCCTATTTGACCCAGATGCTGGCCTACCTCACCCATACCCGCAAAATCACACTGACAGCGTTAATACGTGGCAAATTTCAACTCGCCGATGCATTGCAACGAGACATTCTTGCTCGCCGCAAACGAGCTGGTGAAAAAGGCTTTCAGCAAGAGTTGTGCAACATGGAAGCGGCCAAAGTTGACGATGGCATGGAGTTCTTTTTTAACTTCAAGCCGCAGTACTATGCTGGGCGCCCACCTTACTACAAGGGCACATACCGCTTCCAAAAGCACTATTACGGTAGTGCTCTAATACATGACCTGCGGGAAAAAACCTCTGCTGGTAAATGGGCTGAAGAGTTCTTGTGTGCACGTGCAATCGATGAGCATCCCAAGGTAAAACATTGGGTTCGCAACGTAGAAAAAGAGCCTCGACTCTCTTTCAAACTGCCTGTTGCTGGTGGCTATTTCTATCCTGATTTTGTGTGTGAATTGACGGATGGTCGTTTGCTAGTTGTCGAATACAAGGGTCAACACCTGCAAGATAACGCGGATAGTCGGGAGAAAGCAGCAGTTGGAGCACAATGGGAAAAAACCAGTGATGGCCAATGCCTTTTCTTGATGGCAACAGCAGACCACAATGGTGCTGACGTTGTTGCTCAGCTGAATAGGAAGATTGATAACTGAAAAGATAATGCGCCTTATTAAGGCGCATTATCTATTGTCGTAATTAACAATCGAGAGCAATGACATGGAATTGTGGCTAACAAGAGCGGGTTCTCATGGTGAGTTTGAGCAGAAATTTTTGGAAGAAGGACGAATCTATCTTAACTGGGGCGATCTTACAGCTAACTTATCACAGCTAGAAGACCGTACGGAGTTGCTCGCGCTACTGGAACGAACCTATCCAGACGAGAAGGCAAAACGCCTGATAAACCATTGCAGTCAGATTTGGCCTTTTGCCAAGGTTATGGAAATAGGTGATTGGGTTGTGCTTCCTTCCAAGCGGCAACCGGTGATTTATGTTGGCCGTATAACGAGTAATTACGTCCACGAACCAGTAGGCCCTGCCCCCTATTATCATTGGCGGTCCGTTGAATGGTTCGGCCAAGAAATACCGAGGTCTCATTTCGGTCAGGATTTGCTCTATAGCTTTGGGGCATTCATGACCATATGCCGAATTCATCGCAACCATGCATTGTCTCGTCTTCAAGCGATGGCTAAACAAGACTGGCAGCCAGAAACAACCAGCTCTTTAATGCAGGCAACTACAACCCCCCAATTAACCAACGATGTTGCATCTGATGAAGAACAGGGTGAATACAATCTAGCCGACCTAGCAAAACAGCAAGTAGTGCGCCTCATTGAATCACGATTTAAAGGACATGAGCTTACCCGCTTAGTTGCGGCAATTCTGAAAGCACAAGGTTATACCGTGTGGCAGAGCCCGGCAGGTGCTGATGGGGGAGCGGACATACTTGCAACAAACGGGATGCTGGGTTTTGGTAACCAGACAATCTGCGCTGAGGTTAAATCCGGGGTCGGTACTATCGACAGACCAACCGTCGACAAGCTTTTAGGCGCTATGTCTAAGTTCAACGCAAACCATGGCTTATTTGTAGCATGGGGTGGTTTCAAACAGCATGTACAAAAGGATATGGCCAACTGCTTCTTCCGGCTGCGTCTTTGGTCTCAAGATGAACTATTAGAGCAGTTGTTTTCGGTCTATGAAAAATTGGACGACGAACTAAAAGCTCAATTACCTCTCAAACGGGTGTGGACTGTTGTACCAGATGAATAAGAATACAGAAATCTACATCTGAATTTCACAGATTCAGCAAGTAACCATCCGGATAATCAAATCATGCAACCGATTGAAATTTTGAGTGATGAAGAATTCGATGAGCTGGAAGCGCTGCTGGAGCGCTACGGCAGTGAAAACAGCATTGCCTCTATGTCGATGCTCGATGGCTTTTTGACAGCGGTGGTCTCTGGTCCCCACCTCATCATGCCGAGCACCTGGCTCCACGCAATCTGGGGTGGTGAGCAGGATCAACCCGAGTGGCAAAGCGAAGTCGAACTGGAACGCTTTATCGACCTAGTGATGCGCCACAGCAACGACATTGCGACCACGCTGACCTATGCGGCAGAAGACTATTTCCCGGTGGCACCGGAGTTTGAACGACACGGTGAGTGGCTTCCGCTGATCCACGACTGGTGTGGTGGTTACCTGGGGGCGATTGAATTGGCACCATGGCCAACGCTACCGGCTCCGGAAGCTGCTGCACTGGCGATGATCAGTGAACCGCTGGAGAAGATGCCTACATCGCTGGAAGCGCTCAGCAATGAACATCTGCAAGAGCAAGCCACCAAGGCCCGCTTTGCTGCTCGTATCCTTCATGCCCACTTTCTGGCGCAACGAAGTGAACGCCCGGCACGTTCTCAACCAGTGGTGGCACCCATCAAGATTGGCCGTAACGAGCCGTGCCCCTGTGGCAGCGGCAAGAAGTACAAGCAGTGCTGTTTGCACTGACCAACAAAATAGATAACAAGAGAGGGCCAATGGCCCTCTCTTGTTTTGGGTAACTTGAGGGAGGCGTGGCAATGAACTGTCCAAAGGAGTGCTATCAAGGGGTAGGACAGCCAACACCTAATGGCATACTCACTGGCATACCAAAAATCTCAGATACAAAAAAGCCCAACCGAATCAATCAGTTGGGCTACATAGATGGCGGAGGAGGTGGGATTTGAACCCACGGATGGTCGCCCATCGCCGGTTTTCAAGACCGGTGCATTCAGCCGCTCTGCCACCCCTCCGCAGCAGTGCGGCGAATATTACCATGCTGATCCGGCTTGTAAATCCCCGTCCGGTTTGATTGCTGGTTAATTGCGCGAAATGACATGAAAAAGTGGCAGTCAGGGCGCATCAAGCGCTTTTTTGGCCAGATAACTTGACTTGAAAACAGACTCAACCACTATAGTGGCCTCTATCATATCCTCTGCAAGATAACGTTATGACTATTAAAAATGCCCTGTTTTGCGCGCTGGCTGGCGTGACCCTGCTGGCGACGCCGGTACATGCAAGCGAGCTGACCAAAAGCGATGTCGAGCAAATCGTTCGCGACTATCTGGTCAAGAATCCCGAGATCCTGGTTGAGATGTCCAATGCCCTGCGTGCCAAGCAGGAGAGCCAGCAGGCCGAGAGTGACAAGGCGCTGATCAAGGCTCACTCCAAGCAGCTTTATGCCAATCAGGATCCCGAGATGGGGAATCCGAAGGCATCTCTGACCATTGTGGAGTTTTTCGATTACAACTGCGGTTACTGCAAGCGTGCCCATCCGCTGGTCAAGCAGCTGATGGCGGAAGATAAAGATATCCGTTACATCTACAAGCAGTTCCCCATTCTGAGCGAGTCCTCCTACTTCGCAGCCCGTGCTGCGCTGGCGGTCCAGCTGGGTCAGCCTGACAAGTACCAGGCGTTCCACGAGAAGCTCTATACCCATCAGGGCCCGCTCGCTGATGAAGCACAGGTCAAGCAGTTGGCTGTGGCGGCCGGTGTGGACTGGAGCAAGGTGGAGGCCAAGATCAAGGATGGCAGCATTGACCAGAACCTCGGTACCAACCGTGCGCTGGCTGAAGCGCTCGGTATCTCCGGAACCCCGGCCTTCATCATCGGTGATCAGATCCTGCGCGGTGCCCCCCGTGATCTGGCCAGCCTGAAGGGATTTATCAAGGACGTGCGTGCCGGCAAGAGCATTCAATAAGCGGTTGTCATGGTCGAGGGCCCAGCGCCCCGGCCAGATACAGAAAGAGGGTCGGTATCACTACCGGCCCTCTTTTTTATTATGTCCTTTGGCACAAGTGGTCGTCGCGAAAGGACCATAACAACGTGCTCAGGACCCGGCCTGTTGGCCTCAGTAACAAGTATTAGCAGAGTCGTTCGGAGTCGATTGATAAATATTTCGCCTCGCAGAGGTGTGTCATGAGCATTGCTTAATTCCGGTCAAGATTTTTTCTGCTGCTTGCCTTAGAATCGCCGCCCGTTGCAGGAGAAACCCCTATGTTAGTTGATATTTTACGGCTGGTTTTTATAGCTGGAGGCCTCGTATTCATCTTTATGCTGGTGCAAGCCTGCTGGCGGAAGAAGCAGAGTGGATCCTTTGAGGCGACCCCCTTCTGGCCGGTGGCGTTGATCGGTGGGGTTGCCAACTTTCTCGATACCCTGGGGGTGGGCAGCTTTGCGGTAAAGACCGCCTGTTACAAGCAGTTCAAGCTGATCGATGATCGGGTGCTGCCGGGTACCCTAAATGGGCAGTGCGTGCTGCCGACCGTGACTCAGTCGCTGATCTTCGTCGGCGCAGTCGCAGTGGAGCCGCTGACGCTGATCAGCATGATGATGGCCGCCGCAGCTGGCGCAGCCTGGGGCGCTCGTCATGTGGCCTCGTTTGATCGGCAGACCATCCGGTTGGTGATGGCCATCTCCTTGCTGGTCGTCGCAGGGCTTATCTTTGCCGGTCTGCTGGGTCTTTTCCCTGTAGGCGGCGATGCGATGGGGCTCAGCGGCTACAAGTTGGCGATCGCCCTGCTCGGCAACTTCATCTTCGGAGTGCTGATGAATGTCGGTATCGGCCTGTTTGCTCCCTGCATGACGCTGGTTTATCTGCTGGGGATGAATCCGCTGGCGGCGTTTCCCATCATGATGGGCTCCACCGCCGTGCTTAGCGTTTTCTCCGCAGGCACCTTTATCCGCAAAGGGGCGTTTGATGCCAAGGCGGTGCTGGCGGTAGCCATCTTCGGTCCCATCGGTGTGGTGCTGGCAGCCATGCTGGTCAAATCCATGGATATGGAGATGCTGAAGTGGCTGGTTGCCTTTATCGTCATCTATACCTCCTGGACCATGTACGCCTCCTGGCGGGCGGCGCGTCGCTCCCCTGTGCAGCTGACGGTGGAGAGCGCAGGCTAGCCTGTACCAGTGCCGCTTCGGCCTTGGCCCCCAGAAAGACATAGAGGCCCAGCGCCAGCAGCAAACCCACCGCGCACCCCATCACTCCGACCGCAGGCCAGAGCAGCTCGCTCTGGCCGAGCGAGCCTTTGAACAGCAGCAACAGTCCCTCGATGGAGACCGCGATCAGGATGGCGGCGATAAAGCGGGTGATGGTGCGACGAATGGCGCTGTGGCGGAAGATATCCTTATGCAGCAGTACCTCCTCTTCCAGAATGGTCTTGCCCAGATCGAACACCGCCAGTGCCAGCGTCAGGAAGATGATGGCGCTAAAGGCGCCGAGCTGGTTCTGCTGCTCGCCGCACAATAGCTGGTAGAGCTGCTCCAGCCCGTGCCAGATGAGCGTCGCGACGATGAGAAACAGCGCCATGCTGAGCACCACATAGACCGCCTTGAACCAGGGCATGGCGCGGCGGCGCTCCCTGTCTCCCATCAACCAGCCAATCAGCTGATTCAGACAGACGGTGATCTCCCGTCCTTGCCCCTGCACGATAAGGTGCAACCGGTTATGGGCGGCCGGTGCCGCAGGCTGGATGCACATCGGCCCCTGATAATGGTCAATGCTGACGACAAAGGGATACCCCTTGAGCGAGACAAGGGGGGCGCTGAGCAGCCCCTGCAGTAGCGGGGTCAACTCCTCCTGATACTCCTGATAGCGCCGCAGCACATCGATGGGGCTCATCTCTGCCATATGGACCTCGGTGACGTGGGCTCTTGTGGTGAATGTGCAAATAGTGGGCCTACTTTATGACAGGGATGGCAGGGCAAGTTGCACCAGAGGATGACAAAACGACGGATGACGAGGGGGAATGCACCAGAACTGGGCGCATCGATGCCCTGTCTGGTGATCGCTGCACAGCAATAGATAAGGGCCCATGACGGGCCCTTCTGCGACAACCTGCGGCGATTTAGCCAGCCAGCTTGGCGAAGCTGCGCTCGGCGGCAGCCAGGGTATGTTCGATCTCCTTGTCGCCGTGAGCCAGAGACAGGAAGCCCGCCTCGTAGGCGCTCGGCGCCAGATAGACACCCTCTTCCAGCATGAGATGGTAGAAGCGCTTGAAGCGTTCCATGTCGCAGCGGGTGACCTGCTCGTAGCGGGTGATTTCGGGCTCGTCGGTGAAGAAGAAGCCGAACATGCCGCCCACATAGTTGATGGCGAGCGGGATGCCGTGCTTGGCTGCGGCCGCTTTCAGTCCCTCGGCAACACGAGCCGTCTTGGCGCTCAGTTGCTCATAGAGACCCGGCTCCAGCAGCAGATCCAGCATGGTCAGACCGGCCGCCATGGCCACCGGGTTGCCGGAGAGAGTACCCGCCTGATAGACAGGGCCGGTCGGTGCAATGTATTGCATCACCTTCTTCTTGCCGCCGAAGGCGCCCACAGGCATGCCGGCACCGATGATCTTGCCGAGGGTGGTGAGGTCGGGCTCGATGTTGTAGTGGCCCTGGGCACCGCGCAGGGAGACGCGGAAGCCGGTCATCACCTCGTCCAGGATCAGCAGGGCACCGAACTCGTCACAGATGGCGCGCAGCCCTTCCAGGAAGCCGGGGACCGGCGGGATGCAGTTCATGTTGCCTGCGACCGGCTCGACGATGATACAGGCAATTTCGCTGCCGTACTGGGTGAAGGCTTCACGCACCGAATCCAGATCGTTGAAGACGCAGGTCAGGGTGTGCTTGGCGAAATCGGCCGGAACGCCCGGGCTGTTCGGTTGACCCAGGGTCAGGGCGCCGGAACCGGCCTTGACCAGCAGGGAGTCGGCGTGGCCGTGGTAGCAGCCCTCGAATTTGACGATCTTGTCGCGGCCGGTGTAGCCGCGGGCCAGACGGATGGCGCTCATGGTGGCTTCGGTGCCGGAGTTGACCATCCGAACCTGCTCCATGGAGGGGACGATCTGGCGGACTTTCTCGGCCATCAGCACTTCGATCTCGGTCGGCGCACCGTAGCTCAGCCCCTTCTCAACGGCCTTGATGACGGCGGCTTTGATGGCGGGGTGGTTGTGACCCAGCAGCATGGGGCCCCAGGAGCCGATGTAATCCACATAGGCCTGACCATCCACATCATAGAGGTAGGCGCCATCGGCGTGATCGATGAAGCGGGGCGTGCCGCCGACCCCATTGAAGGCGCGTACCGGTGAGTTGACGCCACCCGGAATGGTCTGGCGGGCCTGTTCAAACAGCTGATCTGATTTTGACATGGATCATCCTTAATGGGATTTTGGTCGTCACACAAGGGATTGCAGCCGATTGAGACTCGGCAGGTCGGAGCATCAGGAGTATGCTTTGCGCTCTCGCCACCCGGACTCTCGGTCTGCTCCCGTGACAAAAATTTAACGGGCCGACTATAGCAGAAAGCCCCAGCCCTGGGCAGCCGAGCAACGCGCCGGGTGATCCTGATCTCAGCTAGCTGACGATATGGTTTTTCCAAGTTGGTGTAACAAGATGGCGCAACAAGCTCTCTCCTCTGAAGCCGATACCTCTGCGCGGGGGCCGCTTTCCCGCATTATCCGGCAAGACAAGATGCCCTTGCTGGTTCTGTTGCTGGCGGCGCTGGTCGGCACCCTGGCCGGACTGGTGTGCGGCCTGTTCGAATCGGGAGTCCACTGGCTGGCAGAGCAACGCATTGCCTTGCTGGCCGACCGTCCCTGGTGGCAGCTCGGTCTGCTCGGCTTTGGCTTCAGCGCCTTGCTGGGATTTGTCGGCTACTTCCTCACTCATACCTTTGCCCCGGAAGCGGGCGGTTCCGGCATTCCCGAGATCGAGGGGGCGATGGATGATCTGCGCCCGGTGCGGTGGTGGCGGGTGTTGCCGGTCAAGTTCTTCGGTGGCATCTGCACCCTGAGCTCCGGTATGGTGCTGGGGCGGGAGGGACCTTCGGTACAGATCGGCGGCAACCTCGGCAAGATGGTGGCGGATATCTTCCGGCTGCCCAAGGAACATGGCCATGCCCTGTTGGCCGCCGGTGCGGCGGGCGGTCTGGCTGCTGCCTTCAATGCGCCGCTGGCGGGCATCCTGTTCGTGATGGAGGAGATGCGACCGCAATTCCGCAACTCCTTTCTGGCCATCAAGGCGGTGGGGATCTCCGCCATCATGGCGACCTTGATGTTGCAGAACATGAAAGGGCAGGGAGCGGTGATCACCTTGCCCCACTACGATGCGCCAGCCCTCAAGGCGCTCTGGCTGTTCCTCTTTATGGGGGCCACTTTCGGGGTGCTCGGTTTTGTCTTCAACAAGTTGGTGCTGGCCTGTCAGGATGGCTATCTGGCGTTGCATCAGAACAAGCGCCACCGTTTCGTGGCCATCGGCATGCTGGTCGCCGGGACCTTTGGGGTGCTGTCGCTGTTTGCCCCCTCGGTGACGGGGGGCGGCACCGAGCTTATTCCCCATCTGATGGGGGATGAGTATGCGATGGCGAGCCTGTTCCTCATCTTCTCGGTGCGGCTGGTCGCGACCCTCATCTGCTTCTGTTCCGGTGCCCCGGGCGGGGTGTTTGCGCCGACCCTGGCGTTGGGCACTCTGTTTGGCGTGGTGTTCGGCCATCTGTTTCATGCGGCGTTTCCGGAGCTTGGCATCGAGCCCGGCGCCTTTGCCATCGCCGGAATGGGGGCGCTGTTTGCTGCCACAGTGCGTGCTCCCATCACGGGCATCGTGCTGGTCACCGAGATGACCGACAACTATCAGCTGATCCTGCCGATGATGATCACCACAGTCGGTGCGACTCTGGTTGCCCAGTGGCTGGGTGGCCGACCGATCTATTCCCAGATCCTAGAGCGAACTTTACGGCTCGCCGCGCGTCAAAAGCGGGGTGATGGCAGCGCCACGGCCAGTTAATTTTTCCCTTTATCGCCAGTGACCCCGGTCCGGGCGGTATAGTGAAGGGAGAGGCGCTGCCGTAAATGGCGTGATAACGGGATGAGGGGCTATGTCCAATCTATTGAAGTTATTGGTCGTGTTAGCCGTTGGCGGGCTCATCGGTTACTTTGTCGGTAACCGCCAGGAGCTGGCCCAGAGCAGCCTGTTGGTGGTGCAGCAGGAGACGCTGGATCGTCAGGGCAAGGCCATCGGCCAGCTCAAGACCGAATTGGGGGTGAAAGATACCCGGCTGGCGACCCAAAAAGCGGCCTTCGAGCAGTTGCAGACCACCTTGAAGAGTCAGGAGGCGCAGGTGCAGGAGCTCAAGCGCCAGCTGGCCTTTTTCGAGCGGATCATGCGCCCCACCGGCGAACAGGTGGGGGTGGTGATCGATAACCTGACCTTGCAGGAGACCAGCATTCCCGGTCGCTACCACTATCGTCTCGCCCTGACCCAGCCCGCCAAAAAGCGGGAGCTGTTTCGTGGTCAGGTGCAGATCCGGGTTGAGGGGAGCCTGGCTGATAAGCCGAAGACGCTGACCGGTCGCGATCTCGGAATGAAGGTGAGCGAGTGGCGTTATGCCCTGCGTTATTTCCAGCTGCTGGAAGGGAATTGGCAGTTGCCGGAAGGCTTTGTGCCGGATCGGATCCGTGTCACCATCAACAAGGATGGCAGGCAACCAGCGCAAGAGCTGCTGGTTGAGTGGGGCGAGGTGATCAAGCCGCTGGTCGCCACACCGCCTGCTCCGGTTCCCGCGGCCGGTTAAACGTGGTGAATACTTGAACTGAATGGTCGGGTATTGGATAATTTCGCGGTTTCCATGTTTGTGGATCTAATGGTTGTGAGGTCAGTAATGAGTGCAGTAGCAGAAGCCCCGCTGCCCATCCAGATGACGGATGCGGCGGCCAACAAGGTGAAGAACCTGATCACCGAGGAAGAGAATCCCGAGCTGAAGCTGCGGGTATACATCACGGGTGGGGGCTGCTCCGGTTTCCAGTATGGCTTTACCTTTGATGAGAAGATCAACGACGGGGACACCGTAGTCGAGAAGAATGGCGTCACCATGGTGATCGATCCCATGAGCCTGCAATATCTGGTAGGCGGCAGTGTGGATTACACCGAGGGTCTGGAAGGTTCACGCTTTACCGTGACCAACCCCAATGCCACCACGACCTGTGGCTGTGGCTCCAGCTTCTCCATCTGATCGGCGTATCGGTCTGATGAAACGGCTCTCGGCAACGAGGGCTGTTTTTGTTTGTGGTGATCAGTGTGCTCCATCAAACAGCATTTCTCTGAAACAACAAAGGCGCCTTGATGGCGCCTTTGTTGTTTGCAGGATGGCTTAGCGGGAGCTTGCCGCCGCGACCAGCGGGATCCGGTTCACCGCCTTGCCCATGTAGGCGAGGGTGATGGTCACAATGATGCAGGTGAAGCTCAGCCACATGTAGGGGAGGTAGTCGAGGGTGGCCACTCCCAGTACCCCGGCCATGAAGATGCCATTGTCGCTCCAGGGCACCATGCCGCAGGTGAGGGTGCCGCCAAACTCGGCGTTGCGAGAGAGGTTCTTGCGCGCCAGTCCCAGTCGGTCGTAGTTCTTGGCCATGATCTTGGGGGTCAGGATCAGCGACACATACATGGCTGAGCCGAACACGTTGGCCAGAAACGCGGTGCCGATGGTGTGGCTGGTCAGGCTGCCGACGCTATTGATGCGCTTCTCGAAGGCGCTGGCGATCACTTCCAGAATGCCAACCTTCTCCAGCAGGCCGCCAAACCCGAGACCGAAGATGATGACCGCGACCGAGCCCAGCATGGACTCCATGCCGCCGCGACCGAGAATGTTGTCGATAAAATCGATGCCGGAGGTGATGGCAAACGGACTATAAGCTGAGTGCATCGCTTTGACCGGATCCATGCCCTGGAAGGCGATGGCCCAGATCAGGCCCAGCAGGGCGCCGAAGCTGATCACCGGGAAGGCGGGCTTGCGGTTGGCCAGCAGACCCAGCACCAGCACCACGGGGACTATGGCCAGCGGGGTGATGTTGAACTGGTTGTCGAGAGCCTCCATCACCAGATTGACCTGCTCCAGGCTGACATTACCCGAATACTGCATGCCCACCACGGTGAACAGCACGGCGGTGATGACATAGGAGAGCAGGCTGATAGGCAGCATCCCCTTGATATGCTCCACCACGTCGACGTTGGACATGGTCGAAGCCAGCACTACTGAGTCGGAGAGCGGAGAGAGCTTGTCACCAAAATAGACGCCGGAGAGCACGGCACCGGCTACCAGCGGCGCAGGCACGCCGAGGCTGTGGCCGATCCCCATCATGGCGATACCGGCGGTGGCGGCAGAGCCCCAGGAGGTGCCGGTGGCCAGCGAGGTCAGGGAGCAGATGATCAGGGTCGCCAGTAGGAAGATGGACGGGTGAATCACCTTGAGGCCGAAGTAGATGATGCTGGGGACTATGCCACCGGCAATCCAGGTGCCGACCAGAGCACCGACGGAGACCAAGATCAGGATGGCCCCCATTCCCTTGGCAACGCCGTCAACGGCTGCCTGTTCCAGGGATTTGTAATCGTGGCCGAGTTTGATGCCAAGCCCCATAATGACGAACCAGGCGATGAACAACGCCAGCTGGATCGGCAGATCGAGCACGCTGGTGAACGAGAATGCCAGGGCCAGGAAAATGGCCAGACAGGCAAACACCTGTGCCATGCCCGGTAGTCGGATGTGGTTTTGTTGGTTTTGCATAGATACTTCCTAAACTCTTGCTCGCCAAGGTCACTCCCTCTCGTCCTGTGGATACATCGATCCCGAGGAGGCAACCCAAAAAGAGGCCGCAATCTACCACAAACCCGGCGGGTTAAAGCCCCATCAAATTGGCAAAAATGCACATTTGATTGAAAAAATCACAAATTAGTTGATCTCATAACCCGTTTTTGAGCGGCCTGTTGACACAAAGGGGCACATCCGAAGCTTGCCTGTGACGCCACTTGCATCCCCATCAGATGAAGATGATAATTATTATCAATTGTTGATTGGGGAGAAAACAATGCGCTGGATATTGCGGGGGATGATGTTGCTGGTGGCGGTGGCCGTACTCGCATGGGGTCAGGATAAAGAGTACGGCACCTGGAGTGCCGGTTTTCTGCTGGCTGCCTGGGTGATGCTGGAGCCCGGATTGCGGCCCGCCTTGATCTTGCTGCCAGTGGCCGGGTTGACCGGTATCGTCACCCTGCTCTGGCAGCAGCCCTGGTTATGAGCTTTTGACGGGAGCCTGCTTGATCTTCTGCTGTGCCACCTTGAGCGATTCGACCACCAGTTTCTCCATTTCGGTACGCTTGGCGTCGGTCAGGAAGTAGATCATGTCGACATTGTGGCGAATATAGTGGGCCGGAAGCTGGTTGAGGGTGAGGCAGCAGAGGTCGGCCATCTGATCGCTGTTGAGCTTTTGCTGCAGCCCCTGTTTCTCAATCTCCTTGAGCACCAGATGTTCGTAAAAGTTGTGAATGTCGGTATCCAGTATCATATGCGTTCCTTGGCATGACGATGAGCGGGGAGTCGTCAAAAGCATAGCCATAACAAGGAGTAAAAACAAAAGGCCCATCACTTTCGTGATGGGCCTTTTGCGTAATGAATGGTGCGAAGAGAGGGACTCGAACCCTCACATCCGTGGGACACTAACACCTGAAGCTAGCGCGTCTACCAATTCCGCCACCTTCGCACACTGATTTTCTCCAGCTGGTTTTTAAATGCGGTTGGAGCGCATTGCTCTGTTTTTACATGTCAGAAGCATGGTGCGAAGAGAGGGACTCGAACCCTCACACCCGGGGGGCACTAACACCTGAAGCTAGCGCGTCTACCAATTCCGCCACCTTCGCACATTCGGGTTTTCTAGTTGGATTTACATGCTGCTGAATCAGCATGGCAGTATTGGTGCGAAGAGAGGGACTCGAACCCTCACATCCGTGGGACACTAACACCTGAAGCTAGCGCGTCTACCAATTCCGCCACCTTCGCATCACTGCGGAGGGGGATTCTATAGAGTTTTGGGGGAGCGTCAACAGCCAAAGGGGACTTTTTTCGCTGTTGACGCCCAAAGTGGCGCCAAGGGTACAAAACTTCAGCAATTAGCCGACGTCTGGCATTCAGTAACGGCCCAATGCGTTCTGATACATCCGTTCATACTGGGTGACCGAGTCAGGCCAGTTGAAGCGGGTGCTCATGGCATTGCGCTGCACCTTGGCAAAACGCTCCTTGTCCTGCAGGAAATAGAGCAGGCTGCGGCGCATGGTATCGAGCAGGATGGCGGCAGTCGGATCGTTGAAGCAGAAGCCGGTAGCATGCTCGGGATCCGCATCCCAATCCACCACGGTATCTTTCAGACCCCCCACGGCGCGCACCAGTGGCAGGGTGCCATAGGCGAGACTGTACATCTGGTTGAGGCCGCAAGGCTCGAACAGCGAGGGCATCAGGAAGAAGTCGGCACCGGCTTCGACCAGATGAGCCAGCCGATCGTCATAGGTGTTGATGAAGGCGAGCTTGCCCGGATAATCCCGGGCCATGGTTTGCAGTTGCGTGGCGAGCGCAGGATCGCCAGAGCCGACGATCACCACTTGTACCTGATGGTGGAGGAATTTCTCCAGCGCAGGGAGCAGCAGGGGAACGCCCTTCTGCTCGGTCAGGCGGCAAACCATGCCGTAGATGGGCAAGTCCGCCACGGCCAGCCCCGCCTCCTGCTGCAGGCTCTCTTTGCAGATCTGTTTGCCAGCCATGTTGTCGATGCTGTAGGTCGCAGGCAGGAATTCGTCGAACTCCGGATCCCAGTCCTTGTAATCGCAGCCGTTGAGGATGCCGCAGAGATCCGCCGCCCGCTGCTGGAAGATATGCGCCATGCCGTGGGCGCCGAGGTGAGTCAACAGCTCCTGGGCATAGTTGGGACTGACCGCATTGATCTTGTCGGCGTAGAGCACCCCGCATTTGAGCAGATTGACGTGGCCGTAGTCGTAGTTGATGCGGCGTTCGTAGTCGGCGATCTCGGGCATGGCCCAGAACTGCTCGCGGCCAAACACCCCCTGAAACGCCGCGTTGTGAATGCTGATCACGCTGCGGGTCTGCTGGAAGAAGGGGTTGTGGGCATGACGGGTTTTCAGCAGCAGCGGCAGCAGGCCGGTGTGCCAGTCGTTGCAGTGGGCGATGTCCGGCGCAAAGCCGAGTTGCTCGCAGGCATGGAGGGCCGCGGCCGAGAAGAAGGCAAAGCGCTCGCCATTATCCGGATAGGCCTGATTGTTCTCGGCGTAGAGCTGGGGACGATCGAAATATTGCGGGCAATCGAGCAGATAGACGCAGACGCCATCCAGCTCCATCTGGTAGATGCGATAACCGATATCCGGCAGCCCGGGGTGGGTTGGCAACCAGCGAGAAGCGACCAGTCTGGCCTCATCCCGTCGCTTTATCGTCTTGTAGAAGGGGAGCATGATCCTGACATCATGCCCCTTCTGGGCCAGGTACATCGGCAGGGCTCTGGCGACATCGGCCAGGCCCCCGGTCTTGACCAGCCCCTCAACCTCCGAGGCAACAAACAGGATTTTCAGTGGGTTAATAGCCAACTCTTGCTCCCTTAGGTACCACCACGATACCGCCTTCGGATACGGTAAATCGCTCTCTATCGTGGTCGAGATTTTCACCGATAACGGTGCCGGGCGCAATTTCAACGTTTTTATCTATGATCGCGCGCCGGATGGAGCACCCCTCACCAATCTTGATATCCCCCAGCAGCACGGACTCACTGATGTGGCTGCAGGGGCCAATATTGCAGCGGAAACCGAGGATGGAGCGCTGGATCTGGCTGCCCTGAATGAAACAACCGGCGGAGATCAGCGAGTTGGCTATCTTCACCTTGCACTCGTCGCTGTCGATGAAGGTAGCTGGTGGCAGCGCCGGATAGTGGGTGTGCAGTGGCCACTTGCGGTTATAGAGGGAGAAGGGGGGATTGTCGGCCACCAGGTCCATGTGCGCTTGCCAATAAGAGTCGAGAGTGCCCACATCCCGCCAGTAGACGTGCGGTTTCTCGCCGGGGATGACGTTGGTGCTGTAGTCATAGACATAGACGGGGGCGCGCGGGTAGAGGCTCGGGATCACATCCTTGCCAAAGTCGTGGCTGGAGTTCTCCTCGGCGGCATCCCGCTTCAACTCACGGCAGAGGGCATCGGTCTCGAAGATGTAGTTGCCCATGGAGACCAGCGCCTGGGTCGGATCGCCGGGAATGTGCTTGGGCTGCTTCGGTTTCTCCTGAAAGCCGATCATCCGTCCTTCGGTATCTACCTCGATCACCCCGAAGGCGCTCGCCTCTTCGATGGGCATGCGCAGGGCCGCGACTGTCATGGCAGCATTTTTTTGTTTGTGGAAAGTGACCATCTGGCTCACATCCATCTTGTAGATGTGGTCGGAGCCGAAGATGCAGACGTGATCCGGTTCGGCCCGCTCGATAAAGCCGAGGTTCTGGTAGATGGCATCGGCGGTGCCGTCATACCAGCGTTTGCCCATCCGCATCTGGGCCGGGATGGGATCGATAAAGCGGTCGGTGATACCGACGATATTCCACCCCTTCTTCATGTGCAGATAGAGGGACTGGGATTTGAATTGGGTTAGTACATAGATGCGTAGAAAGTCTGCGTTGACGAAGTTGTTGAGAACAAAATCGATCAGCCGGTAGCTGCCACCGAAGGGGACGGAAGGCTTGCTGCGGGTGGTGGTCAGAGGCTGCAGGCGAGTACCTTCGCCACCAGCCAAGATCATGGTCAAAATGCCAGCCATCGTATTTCTCTCCCTGAATGAACAACATGAAAAGGTTTTCAAAGCTCGGTATAAAAACACCCCTAAAGGGGTGGTTTTTATCGTGCTCTTAGTACCTTACCAGATCCCGTATGGGGCTCTCTAGCTGTTTTCTTGTACTGCTTACACTTAATTACACTTTGCTCAGATAGACCTTGAATTTGGCATCACTGCTGATCACTTCAGTCCGTTTGAAGTGTGTCTCCAGTATAGGCTGATAGCGCAAGAAGGCGTTGGCAACAATGGTCAGCGAACCATTTGGCAGCAAAAATTCCGGCGCCTTGGCCAGGAACTGCTCGGTCGCCGCATAGAAGGTTTTGAGACCCGCATGGAATGGCGGGTTGGAGACGATGTGCTGGAAACGGGTGGAGACATCCGAATAGACATCGGAAGCGGTGACCTTGCCCTGCAGACCGTTGATTGCCAGGGTGCGGCGGCTCGATTCGAGCGCCAGCGCGCTGATATCCACCATGTTGACCTGCAGATCCGGATTGCGCTTGGCCAGCACAGACCCAATTACCCCGGCGCCGCAGCCAAAATCGAGCAGCTCGCCCTTCATCGGTGGCACGGCGGCCAGCAGCATCTGGGTGCCGAGATCCAGCTCGGCGGCGCTGAAGACGCCGGGCAGCGCCAGCACGGTCAGCTCGGTATCATCCGCCTTGCACTGATAGCGGCCAAACCAGCTATCCAGATTGAAAGGTTCAACCGGCTTGCTCAGCTCACCGTGATAGAGCGAGCAGCGGCGCGCCGAATCGCGCTTTATCGGCTTTTCGCCATAGGGGGCCAGCAGCTTGTCGGCGCCATTGATGCCGCCGCGGTTTTCACCGGCCAGGAACAGATCGGCACCCGCTTCCAGCAAGGGGGTCATCATGGCCAGCAGATATTGTGCCTCGGCCTTGGCCTTGGGCATCAGCAGCAACAGGGCATCGAAGCGGGGGGCACCACCTAGCTGGTGGTCAAACAGGATCGCCTCGCCGAGGGCGGCCTGCTGGCTGCGGTAGTAGCAGTAATCGGTGGTAAAGACGGTCAGGGTCTGGGCCAGGCTCGCCAGCTGGCGGGGGTAGTCATCCTCCAGCGCGCCACAGACAAGTAGCCGCTTGCCGACAAAGAGGGCTTGGTTTCGTTCCAGCATCTGGCTGACGGCACTGATAGGGCTGCTCATCGGGTCTCTCCACGCAATTTTGGGCGGCCATTATACATAGCCCCTTTCGCCTTGACATTTATGCCGTGTTCCCGAAATATGCCCAGACACCATTTTTTGACCAGAGATGACGAAATGCGGTTCAACGGGTCGAAACGAAAGCACAAAAAAAGCCTGAAATTCGGGCCTGCCGACGTTCGCGCGTAACCTCTCATCCCTGAGAAGCTTCAAACCCCGGTTGCGCACATCGTACCGGGGTTTTTTATTGCCATATGCGCGTCATTTAGGAGAAGGAGATCCCATGTTTCAAGGTTCAATCGTTGCGTTGATCACCCCGTTTCGACAGGGAAAGCTGGATGAAGAGGCGCTGCTGCGTCTGGTGGAGTGGCATATCGAGCAGGGTACTCACGGCATTGTGCCGGTGGGTACCACGGGGGAGAGCCCGACCCTGACCCACGACGAGCACTGCCGGGTGGTGGAGCTGGTGGTCAAACAGGTCGCTGGCCGTATTCCGGTGATTGCCGGAGCGGGCTCCAACAATCCGGTCGAAGCCATCGAGTACACCCTCCATGCCGAGCGGGTGGGGGCTGATGCCACTCTGCATGTGGCCGGTTACTACAACCGCCCCAATCAGGAGGGGCTCTACCACCACTTCAAGGCGGTACACGATGCCACCGCCAAGCCGATCATTGTCTACAACATCCCGCCGCGCGCCATCGTTGACGTGCAACCCGCGACCCTGGCCCGTCTGGCCGAGCTGCCGCGCATTGCCGGGGTGAAAGATGCCACCGGCGATCTGGCGCGCCCCTGGACCGAGCGCCAGCTGATCAAAAAGCCTTTCGCCTGGCTATCCGGTGAAGATGCCACGGCTGTGGCCTACAACATCGGCGGCGGTCAGGGCTGTATCTCGGTGACCGCCAACGTGGCGCCCAAGCTGGTGGCCGAGGTGCAGAACCTCACGCTGGCTGGCAAGTGGCAAGAAGCGCGTGAGCTGCAAGACCAGCTGATTCCGCTCCATCAGGCGATGTTTGCCGAGCCGAGCCCGGCCGGTGCCAAATATGCCGCTTCCCTGCTCGGTTTCTGCAGCGAAGAGTGTCGCCTGCCGGTGATGCCACTGTCGGAAGCGACCCGCGAGCGCATTCGCAGCGCCATGCAGCAGCTCAACCTGCTGTAATGCAAAACGGGTGAGCCAAGGCTCACCCGTTTTGTTTTTGGCTTTTGTTTCTGGCCTTTATTTACGACATCGCACCACTCAGGCTGCGTGATGCAGCCAGGCGGCGATGGCCAGCTGCAACTCGACATACGCCGGATAGAGGAAGAGATCGGCCAGTTCGGCAGGCCACTCGTTTTGCTCGTCCGATTGGGCTTGCAGATGGGCGTGCAGGCTGGTCAGAGCTGGCAGCCAAGGTGCGGGTTGTGGCAGCGCGGCCGCACTGCGGGCGACCAGATCGATCCCCTGGCACAGGGCCGCGAGTGCCTGCTGTTGAATGCCTTTATCCTGAGGATGCTCCAGCCAGAGCTGCTCGTGGTGCTGCCAGTGACCCAGCCCCTCGCTTACCCCCGTTATGCCATCCATACCTTCATGCTCGAGCAGCGCCTGCAGGGACAGCGGTTTGCCAAGACCAGCCAGTCGATAGCCGCGCTGAGCCTTGGATTGGGCGCCAAGGCGTAGCCCGCCGATCCTGGCGAGGCGTTGGGCCAGCGCAAACAGCGCCGCGGTAGCGCCTGATTTGAGCTCCAGTTCCAGTTCGTTGATGGTGGTGCTGCCTTGGCTGCCGACTATCTCGCCCTGATCCCAGGCCAGCTCAATCTCGGCCCCCTCGAAGACGATCAGCCAGTGGCGGCGCAGGAAGTCGGTGCGAAACTGGGCGACCAGCTGCTGCTGAATGTGGTCACGCTCGGTCAGGGTCGGCCAAATTTCATCGGGAAAGGCCGAGAGGGTCGGCAGATCGCCGCTCACGGGGGTGTTGTACTCGGGTCTGGCGTGCAGGCCGCCCACCACCTGGCCACGGCATTTGATGGTCTGTTCGGCGAAGGCGTTGCAGCGGCGGATCCGCAGTCCCATCTCCAGCTGGCGCAGAGCTAGGGTCGGCGTATCGAAATAGACGTTGCCGAGCTGCTGTTGTGACGATTCTTTAATCTCAAGAGAATTCAGCAGGTTGGATAACTTGGCTTGAATGTCGCGGGCGACAAAAAACTTTATCTCGATCTCAGTTTGCATAGTCATTCCGGGCTGGCAGGCAACTTTGGGGGGCAGGATTCGGGTCGCGGGGATATAATGCCCGCGAGACGACTAGATTAATTCGCGGTTTAATTGAGGGCGCAGTTCGGTTACCATGCGCGCCTCATAAAATCGTATCGAGTGTTTTTTCACCGACACAGGTTTGGCCATGCCAGTAAATACTATTTTGGGGCTTTTTGCCAAGTCCCCCATCAAGCCGCTGCAGAAGCATATCGTCAAGGTTCACCAGTGCTCACAGCAGTTGGTTCCTTTCTTTGACGCCGTTGCCGAAGACCGTTGGGAAGATGCCGAGAAGATCCGGCAGCAGATCGCCCAACTGGAAAAAGAGGCAGATACCCTCAAGCGTGAAATCCGTCTGAAACTGCCTCGCGGCCTGTTCCTGCCGGTTGCACGTACCGACCTGCTGGAGCTGTTGACCCAGCAAGACAAGATTGCCAACCGTGCCAAGGATATCTCCGGCCGCATGCTTGGCCGTCGCATGGAGTTCCCCGCTGAAATGCGGACGGATTTCATGGCTTACCTCAAACGTTGTATTGATGCGACCGCTCAGGCCGAGAAAGCGATCGGGGAGCTCGACGAGCTGCTCGAGACCGGCTTCAAAGGACGGGAAGTGGAAATGGTTGCCGAGATGATCCACCAGCTGGATCTGATCGAGGACGATACAGACACCATGCAGATTGGACTGCGCCAACAGCTGCAAGCGGTTGAGCAGAACTACAATCCGATTGATGTGATGTTCCTTTACAAGATCCTCGAATGGGTAGGTGACCTGGCAGATCAGGCCGAGCGCGTAGGCGCCCGTCTGGAACTGATGCTGGCTCGTTCGTAATCGACTGACTGGGTAAACACTATTAATGGACATTATCGCGAATTACGGCACCACTCTGGTGCTCGTGGCGGCCTTGTTCGGCTTTTTGATGGCTTGGGGCATTGGCGCGAATGACGTGGCCAACGCCATGGGAACATCGGTCGGCACCAAATCCCTGACCATCCGTCAGGCGATCATCATTGCCATGATCTTCGAATTTGCCGGTGCCTATCTGGCCGGTGGCGAAGTGACGGCCACCATCCGTAACGGCATCATCGACAGCAACGCCTTTGCCGATACACCGGATCTGCTGGTGCTCGGCATGATCGCCTCCCTGCTGGCGGCAGGCGCCTGGTTGATCCTCGCCTCCTACTTCGGCTGGCCCGTATCCACCACTCACTCCATCATCGGCGCCATCGTCGGTTTTGCGGTGGTGAGCATTGGCCCGGAAGCGGTGCAGTGGAACAAGTTTGGCGGCATCGTCGGCTCTTGGGTCATCACCCCGGCCATCTCAGGTGTCATCGCCTACTTCATGTTCATCAGCGTGCAGAAGCTTATCTTCAACACTGATGATCCCCTGAACAACGCCAAGCGCTATGTGCCGTTCTACATGTTCCTGACTGCGCTGGTGATCTGTCTGGTGACCATCAAGAAGGGGCTGACCCACGTCGGTCTGCACCTGAGCGATGGCGAGGGCATTCTGCTCTCCATCGCCATCTCCATCGCAGTGGCGTTTGCCGGCTGGATCTACATTCGCGGTCAGAAGTACAACCCGCAGGATGACAGCAAGATGCACTTCGCCAACGTGGAGAAGGTGTTCGGCATCCTGATGGTGATCACCGCCTGTGCCATGGCCTTTGCCCACGGCTCCAACGATGTGGCCAACGCCATTGGCCCGCTCTCTGCGGTGGCCTCTATCGTGGCTTCCGGTGGCGAGATTTCCAGTCAGGCAGCCATTGCCTGGTGGATCCTGCCGCTGGGCGGTATCGGTATCGTGATCGGTCTGGCGACCATGGGCGAGA
Organism: Aeromonas sp. 601027; assembly: GCF_049174455.1. Lineage (NCBI taxonomy): Bacteria > Pseudomonadati > Pseudomonadota > Gammaproteobacteria > Aeromonadales > Aeromonadaceae > Aeromonas > Aeromonas sp. 601027. Next base: position 50,240 of record NZ_JAAKTN010000009.1, read on the forward strand.
AGGTGATGGCGACGGTCGGTACCGGCATCACTCACCTGACCCCGAGCCGTGGTTTTGCCGCCCAGCTGGCGACTGCCGCGACCGTAGTGATTGCCTCCGGTACCGGTCTGCCCATCTCCACCACCCAGACCCTCGTCGGTGCTGTGATGGGTGTCGGTCTGGCGCGCGGCATTGCGGCGCTGAACCTGGGGGTACTGCGCAACATCGTGGTCTCCTGGATCATCACCCTGCCTGCAGGTGCCATTCTGGCTATCGCCATCTTCTACGTGCTGCAGGCCTGCTTCTCCTAATCGAAGCGGCATTCTGCAAAAAGCCCGAGTCATCGACTCGGGCTTTTTTATTGTGCGCGGGAGCTGAGTGCTGCTCCCTTTGCATATCACCTTAGAGGCTGGCGCAGATCTGCCACAGATCGTACTGGATAGCGGCGGCGGTCACTTCCCGACCCGCCCCCGGCCCCTGGATCACCAGCGGGTTGGTGCGATAGCTGTCGCTCTCGATGGCGAAGATGTTGTCGCACGGCAAGAGGTTGGCAAACGGGTGATGGGGCTCCAGCGCCTCCAGCCCGACTCGTGCTTTGCCGTCATGCTCAAAGCGGGCGACGTAGCGCAGGACCTTGCCGAGGCGCTTGGCCCCTTCGAAGGCGGTCTGGATCGGGTCATCCAGCTCTTTCAGTCTGTCCATGAACTGATCGGCGGTCACCTTGCGCAGCGTAACGGGCACCAGATTCTCCAGCTCGATATCGGCGGAGTCGAGCTCGAAGCCTGCTTCCCGCGCCAGAATAAGCAGCTTGCGCCGCACATCCTGACCGGAGAGATCTTCGCGGGGATCCGGCTCGGTCAGGCCGTGCTGCCACGCCTCGTCCACCAGCTCGGAGAAAGGGCGAGTGCCGTCATACTGTTGGAACAGCCAGGAGAGGGTGCCGGAGAAGATGCCGGAGACCCCCTGAATGCGGTCGCCGCTCTGACGCAGCATCTGGATGCTGGACTGGATTGGCAGCCCGGCGCCCACGGTGGCGTTGTAGCGCCACTGCACCTGATGGTCACGGCAGGTTTGCTTGATGCGCTGGTAGAACTCGCTGTCGGCGGCACCGGCAAACTTGTTGGCGGCGATGATATGAATGCCGAGCTGGGCAAAATCCGGATAGTAGCGGCTCACCGTTTCGCTGGCGGTCATGTCCAGCGCAACCAGTGCATCAAAGCCGTGCTGTTCAAGCTGGGAGAGCAACTCCGGCCAGATCAGCGGCTTGGGATTGAAGTTGTCCTGTACCTTCAGGGGGTTGAGCCCCTCTTCATCGAGCAGGCCCCCTTCCGAGCTGAATACCCCGTAGAGGGTGAGCGCCAGATTGAGTTCATGTTCCAGCCGTGCCTTTTCGCGGGCGTAGAGGCTCAGCCAGTGGCCGCCGATATTGCCCTTGCCGAACACCACCAGTCCAACCCGGGTCGGGCGGCTGAAGAGGGCGCTGTGCAGGGCGATGAGCAGCGGCTCCAGCACTACCTGACGCAGCACCGCCACCAGACTCAGGCCATCTCGGGCCACCTGTACGAACTCCAGCGGTTGATCCGCCAGCAGCTGATAGAAGCGGTGACACTGCTCCGCGTTGTCGGTGACCCCGGCTCCGACTAGCGCAACCAGACTGAACCCCTCTTTTTGGATGAGGCCGGTGAAGCTCCCTTGCAGCTGGAAGTCGCGCAGCAGCTCGAAGGCGCCCTGTGCTACCTCGAGGGTGTAGGCGAGGCGCAGGATCCGGCGATCCGGCTGGCGCTGCAGGGTGAGCGGGTTGAGGCGGTGACGGGCCAGATGGGCCTCGATGGTGGCCACCGTCTGCTCATAGTTGGTCTGCGGCAGCACCTTCAGCTCGATGAGGGCGATCTGATCCACCGAGGAGACGATGCGGGCGCCGCCGGAGCGGGGGGCGCGGCGCAGGATATGGGTACAGCCCTCGTCCGGGTTGTAGCTGCAGCGCAAAGTGAGGCGCTGGCGGCTGTCGGCCACAGGTTGCAAGGTGCGCGAGTGCAATACCGAGGAGCCAAGACGGGCCAGCTCGTTGGCTTCCGCGAGGCTCAGGCGCTCCAGCAGGCGTGCTTCTTTCACCCGACGCGGGTCGGCGCTGTAGACCCCGGCCACGTCGCTCCAGATGGTGGTGGATTCGCCGTTCGCCAGCAGCGCCAACAGGCTGGCGCTGTAGTCGGAACCGTTGCGGCCGAGCAGCAGGGATCGCCCCTCCATGTCGGCAGCGATAAAGCCGGTCACAACGATGCGACCGGCATGCTCCGCAAGTCGCGCCTTGAGCAGCTCGCTGGAGAGCGCAGTATCCACCTTGACCAGAGCGCCATCCTCGGCACGCAGGAAGCTGCGGGCATCGAGCCAGATAGCCTTGTCGCCGCGGCTGGTGAGCAGGGCAGCCAGCAGGCGCGCCGACCACACCTCGCCAAAGGCGAGCAGGCCGTTGCGGGCGAAGCGGTCAAACTGCCCCTCAAGCGTCTTGGCGATGAGCTGCATGTCGTCGGCCAGCTGCTTGCTCAGATCGAGCTGCAGTTCACCCTCCAGCAAGCCGTCGATCAGCCCCTGCTGATAGGCGTGAAGGGCGGAGATAGCTTCACCAGCGGCTTCATCACCTGCTTCGGCCAGCTCCACCAGCTGGATCAGGCGGTTGGTGGTCTTGCCGGCGGCGGAGACTACGATCAGTTCATCCCCACCCACCTGTTGTTCAATGATGCTGGCGACCCGGCGATAACAGACCGGATCCGCCAGACTGCTGCCACCGAATTTGTGGACGTGACGTCGCTTCAAGCCTGCTTCTGTTGCCACCGCGATCTCTCCTTGTTGCTGCTGTTCCATTACTTCGCTACCTGTTCTGCCTGCTGCGCCTGTGCAAAAGCCTGTGCCAGATCGGCCACCAGATCTTCACCGTGTTCAATACCGACCGACAGACGCAGCAGCTGGGCGCTTATGCCAGCTGCCTGCTGCGCCGCCGGGGTCATGGCCCTGTGGGTCATGCTGGCCGGATGGGCCACCAGACTCTCCACCCCGCCGAGGGACTCGGCTACCGAGAAGAGGGTGAGGGCCGCAAGGAAGGCGCGAATGCCCGCCTCGCTGCAATCGAGTTCAAAACTTAGCATGGCGCCGAAGCCGGACTGTTGACGGCGCGCAATATCGTGGCCCGGATGGCTCGGCAGGCTGGGGTGATAGATGCGTTTCACCAGCGGCTGCTGTTGCAGGAAGGCGAGGATGCGGTCGGTATTCTCCTGATGGGTGCGCAATCTGGGGGCCAGAGTGCGCAGACCGCGCAGGGTGAGGTAGGAGTCGAACGCCCCGGAGGTGAGCCCCAGACAGTTGGCCCACCACACCAGCGACTCGGCCAGTGCGGCCTCCTTGGCAATCGCCCCCCCCCCCACCACGTCTGAGTGACCGTTGATGTACTTGGTGGTGGAGTGCACCACCACATCGGCACCAAGTGCCAGCGGCTGTTGCAGCAGGGGGGAGAGGAAGGTGTTGTCCACCACTACCTGTGCACCCACCTCATGAGCTGCGCTGGCAATGGCGCTGATATCCACCACCCGCAGCAACGGGTTGGAAGGGGTCTCGACCCATACCAGCGCAGGCTTCTGGGCCAGAGCGGCGGCCAGTGCGGCCTCATCCCCCTGATCGACAAACTGCACCCGGTAGTGGCCCTTGGTCGCCAGATACTCGAACAGGCGCCAGGTACCGCCGTAGCAGTCGTGAGGGGCAATCAGCAGATCCCCAGCCTTGAGCAGGGCGGTGGTGACCAGATGGATAGCACCCATGCCGGTGCCGGTGACCACGGCGCCAGCGCCCCCTTCCAGTGCCGCCAGCGCGTCCGCCAGATTGGTGCGGGTCGGGTTGCCGGAACGGGCATAATCGTATTGACGGGGTTCGCCAAAGTCGGCAAAGGTGTAGTTGCTGGAGAGGTAGATAGGCGGCACCACTGCACCGTGTTGCTGGTCTGTCTCAATCCCGGTGCGAACCGCCAGGGTGGCCTTGTGGGTCATGTTTCTCTCCTTGATCTCTCTGGACGGTGGCCGCTCTTCCTGCCACGCTGCTTTTGCCACACGCAATCGTGCCAATGCTGGCATCATGATGAACCACACTACGCCAGCTTAAAAAAGCCGTCAACACTTCCAGACGTCTAAATGGCTTTGCTGTTGGATTGCCATTAATTTCCTTAAGGGTTAAAATCCGCGCTCACGGCTAAATGAGAACAGGTGAGTCATGGGAACAGAGTGGAACGGCGACTACGTCAGCCCCTACGCGGAACACGGTAAGAAGAGCGAACAGGTCAAGAAGATTACCGTCTCGATCCCGCTCAAGGTGTTGAAAGTGTTGACCGATGAGCGCACCCGCCGTCAGGTGAATAACCTGCGTCATGCGACCAACAGCGAGCTGCTCTGTGAAGCCTTCCTGCACGCTTTCACCGGCCAGCCGCTCCCTTGCGACGAAGATTTGCGCAAGGATCAACCAGACAGCGTCCCTGCCGAAGCGCGTGCCATCATGGAAGCGCTGGGCAAAGAGATCGAAGATTTCGACAAGGAATAACCCCCAATGACGCGGCCCTGGCCGCGTCATTGCTATCTGCCATGTCCCGCTTCAGCCTGCGCCACTATCACCACCACGTCTGCAGCCATAGCCACGACTTTGCCCAGCTGGTGATCCCCCTCGACGGCCCCCTCGAGATCGAGGTGCAGGGCCGGGGGCGCAGACTTGCCCCCGGTTCTGCCTGCATCATCGCTCCCGGCGAGCGGCACGACTACGCCGCCGATCCCGCGCTTTCGTTTCTGGTGCAGGAGAGCGACTGGCTACCCGGGGATCTGGCGGCCTGCCCCTTTATCGAGCTGGATGAGCCCCAGCGCCACTACCTCGCTTTTCTGCACCGCATGGTGGCCGAAGGGCGGCAGGTGGCGGGCATGGCGCAGGTGTGGCTCTCCCTGCTGGCGGAAGGGCAGGGGATGCAGAGAGCAGCCATTCCACGCCTTGCCGCTCGCATCCTCAAGGTGCAGCGCCATATCGATGCCAACCTCGCCGCCCCGCTGACCAATCAGCAACTCGCCACCATCGCCTGCCTTGGCCAGAGCCAGTTCAAGCTCGCCTTTCGCCAGCAGCTGGGGGTAAGCGTCTCCCACTACATTCGCAGTCGACGCATGGCGCTGGCGCGTACCCTGCTTGCCGGTACGCAACTGCCCGTTGGGGAGATTGCCAGCCGCTGCGGTTACCAGAATCAGGGGGCTTTCGGCGAGCGCTTCCTGAGTGAGACCGGGCTCACTCCGTCCCTCTGGCGCCAGCAAAACGGCCGCCTGCCGCAACGAAACGGCTGATCGCCGAAGACGAGATGCTCTCTTTGGGCCATGCTGCGGGTCATGCAAGGTGCACGATAAACAGGAGCAGAAATGGAGACGATTAGCTGGCAGGATTTCGAGGTGGTGGAGCTCCGGGTGGGCACCCTGGTGCGGGTCGAGCCGTTCCCCGAGGCGCGTAAACCGGCCTACAAGGTGTGGGCGGATTTTGGCCCTGAACTGGGGGTTCGCAAGAGCAGTGCCCAGATCACCGCCCTCTACCAGCCAGAGCAGCTGGTGGGCCGCCAGATCATCGCCGTAGTCAACTTCCCGACCAAACAGATTGGCCCGTTTCAGTCGGAGTTTCTGCTGACCGGTTTCTACCGGCCGGATGGCGCCGTGGTGATGGCCATTCCCGAGCGGGCGGTGGAGAACGGCGCCAAGCTGGGCTGAGTTCACGCCCGAACAGAGACAAGAGAGGCGACCCCGGGGTCGCCTCTCTTTTTTGTTTTCTGCTGCGAGTCGTTACTTCAACAGGCTGAAGATCAGCGCCGATACCGCCAGCGACCCGGTCAGCAGGATAAAGCAGTTGGTCCAGCCGTGACGGAAGCGGGCCAGCGCCTCCACCTTGTAGATGGCAATCACCGGCATGATGAACAGGATCATGGCGATAACCGGGCCGGAGAGGGTCTCCATCAGCCCCAGAATGCCCGGGTTGATGACTGCGGCACCCCAGATGGCGAAGAACATCAGGGCGATACCCAGTTTGTCTGCCTTGGCCAACGGCAGGCCGGTAGGCTTGGCGATCAGGCTTTTCAGGCTTTCACGGGCACCGAGGAAGTGGCCGAGGAAGGAGGAGCTGATGGCGATAAAGGCGATGAGCGGCCCCAGAGTCACAATCACCGGGTTGTCAGTGATGTTGGCGAGATAGGAGAGCACAGAGACGTTTTGGGCCTTGGCTTCAGCCAGCTGGGCTGGCGAGAGGCTCAGCACGCAGGAGAAGACGAAGAACAGCACGAAGCCCACCAGCATCACTGTGGTGTTGCGCAGGATCAGGCCGCTCTTGGCTTCCGCCTGCTCGCCATATTCACGGCGCTGCACGTTGGCAAAGCCGGAGATGGCGGCGGCGTGGCTGAAGGCGAACACGGTGACCGGCAGCGCCAGCCAGACGGTGTTGAGGAAGCTGACTCCTTCAAACGCGGTCACTTCCGGCCACTGCCACTGAGGGATCAGGTAGCAGGAGAGGGCCGCCAGAATGGCCGCCAGCGGATAGACCATAAAGGCGAAGGCGCGCAGCATCGCTTTCTCACCCGCCAGCATCACGGCGATCATGGCGAATACCAGCACGCCGGAGAGCATCACCCGATCCGGGGTCGCCATGCCGAGCTGGTTGACCATAAAGCTCTCCACCGTGTTGGTCAGTCCGACCCCGTAGATGAGCAGGATCGGGAAGATGGAGAGGAAGTAGAGCGCCGAGATGAGGCGACCGGCCATCTTGCCGAAGTGCTCCTCCGCCACTTCGGTGAAGTCGGCGTGGGGGCGTGACGAGGAGAGCACGAAGCGCGCCAGCCCGCGGTGGGCGAGGAAGGTCATGGGGCCTGCCAGTACCGCGACGATGACGAGAGGCCAGATGCCGCCCAGACCCAGATTGATGGGCAGGAACAGGATACCGGCGCCAACGGCGGTGCCAAACAGGCTGATAACCCAGTGGGTGTCGTGACGGCGCCAGCGGGTGATGCTGGCTGTGGTGGAGCAGGAACCGGATAGCTCCTTGGTAGCCTCTACAGATAAACTCATTACTAATTCACTTTTTGTCAGTGTTTTAATCTGAGTTAATTGTGGTTTATCGGGATTTAATTCTCAAAAAGCGGGGCTGAAACATATCACTGCCATTGCGGGGTTTAGCCAGCGAGATTGGGAATGGAATCTTGGTCACAGAATGCAACAAAACTGACAATGGTGATTTTTGTGAAATATAAAACCAAATTTTTATCTGCGATCATTTTTTTATTTTGGCTAATAAGGTGTTTTCAGAATTACGTGAAAAATCGCACCATTTCTCGCCGACCAATTGTGATGTTTCACTATCATTTCGCTTCTTTGCCAGCGTATCACGCTGTTCAAGAGCGCCTTGACCAGCGGATCACACCGGCCATCACCCGGGGCAACTTCCCTGAAAAAGCAGGCGGCCATCGGGCCGCCTGCTTGTCTGGTGTGATGACATCGCTATCCGCCTAGTGGGCCAGAATGTTGCCCCAGGCGAGATCCGGATCCCCCATCACGATAAAGTCAGGGTTCTCCAGCGACTCGGTTTCGTTGTAACTGAGTGGCTGCAACGCCAGGCTGAGGATACGGCCACCGGCTGCCTCGACGATGCACTGGGCGGCGGCGGTGTCCCACTCGCCGGTGGGGCCTAGTCGTACGTAGCAATCGGCAGCCCCTTCCGCCACCAGACAGGATTTGAGGGAGCTGGAGCCAAGCGGGATCAGCTCGTAGTTGATGGCCGGGTTGAGGCGGCGGGTGAGGTTCTCCAGCTTCTGGCGGCGGCTGATGGCTACTACCAGCGAGTCGGGCTGGTCATGCTCGTGATGCATAGCGCTGATGGGCAGTACCTCGCCATTCACCTCCTTGAAGGCGCCGTAGCCGCGCACCGCCCAGTAGAGCACGTTGGACTCGGGAGCATAGATGACTCCGAGCACCGGCACATTGTCCCGCACCAGGGCGATCAGGGTGGCGAAATCGCCGCTACCCGCGATAAATTCGCCGGTGCCGTCGAGGGGATCCACCAGCCAGTACTGCCGCCAGTTGGATCGCTGGCTGAAGGGGATGTCGGCCGCCTCTTCGGTCAGCACGGGAACGTGGGGAGTGAGCGCCGAGAGCGCCTGCTTGAGGTAGGCATCGGCAGCAAGATCGGCGCTGGTGACCGGGGTCGCATCCTCCTTCAGCTGACGCTCGAACTGACCGCCATGATAGATGTCGTGAAGGATCCTTCCGGCTTCGCGGGCAATCTCCTTGACCCCCGGCACCCAGGCCAACAACTCCTGCATCTCGTTATCCTCTGTCTGTTAACTGCCCGTCTGCGGGCTACTCTGCCTGCTCCGCCAGCCACTTTTGGGCCAGGAGCAGGGCACTGATGCTGCGCGACTCGGTGAAGTCGGGTCGCGCCAGCAATTCGTCGATCCGGTTGAGTGGCCAGGGGATCACCTCCAGCGGTTCGGGCTCATCGCCGATCCGCTGTTCGGGGAAGAGATCCCGCGCCAGTAAAATGTCCATCCGACTGGAGAAGTAACCCGGCGCCAGCGACACCTGTTTGAGCAGGGTGAGGCTGTTGGCGCCAAACCCCGCCTCCTCCATCAGCTCCCGGTTGCCCGCCTCGAAGGCATCTTCACCGGGGTCGATCAGCCCCTTGGGAAAGCCCAGCTCGTAGGAGTGGGTGCCGGCGGCATATTCGCGCACCAGCAGCAGGGTGTGGGCATCGAACAGCGGTACCACCATGACGGCGCCACGATTACCGCCGCGCATCCGCTCGTAGACCCGCTCTTCGCCGTTGGAGAATTTGAGGTGTAGCGATTCCACCTTGAACAGTCGGCTCTCGGCCACGATATCGGCCTTGAGGATCTCCGGCTTGCTCTTGGGGTGATCCAGTTGGTCGGCTGAGATGTGCTCGGGTTTGCTCTTGTGGGGGTCGCTCATCGGACGCTGGCTGCTCGTTAAAAAATCGTGCTTCAAGAGTAAACGACTCCCACACCGAACACCACGGGGCAGGGAGGGGAAAGGGGGAGGAAAAATCCGTTATACTGCCGCCCCGTTTTCCGAGATCCGCGATCAAGAGGCCCGATGTCACACTCCTGCTCCACCACCTTGCCCTGGCACCAGATAGATACCGTCTTGCTCGATATGGATGGCACCCTGATCGATCTGCATTTTGACAACCACCTCTGGCAGCAGTTGGTGCCGGAGCGTTACGCCGAGCGGCTCGGGCTGCCACTGGATGAAGCCAAAGCGCAGATCGACGTCCACTATCACGCCGTCAACGGCACCCTCAACTGGTACTGCGTAGATTACTGGAGCGAGACCCTGGGGCTCGACATTCGTGCCCTCAAGCAGGAGCTGCTGGCGAAGATCCAGTGGCGTCCCCATGCCATCCCTTTTCTGGCCGAGCTGCGCGCCGCGGGCAAGCAGCTGGTGCTTTTCACCAATGCCCACCCCGCCAGTCTGTCGGTGAAGGATGCGCAGCTGGGACTAAGCAACCATCTGGATCTGATGGTGAGTACCCACGAACTGGGCTGGTCGAAGGAGAGCCAGCACTGCTGGAAGGCGCTGGCCGAGCGGCTGGCGTTCGATCCGGCCCGCACCCTGTTTGTGGATGACAGCGAGCGGATCCTGCGGGCTGCCGCCGACTATGGCATCGGCTATCAGCTGGCGATCCAGAATCCGGATAGCTGCAAGCCGGAGCAGAGCATCACCGCTTTTCCGGCGATCCGCGATTATGCGGAGTTGCTGCCGTTGGCAATCTGAATTTGCTGAAACGAAAGAGGGCTGCATCGTGCAGCCCTCTCAGTATCTGAAACCTGGCGGTGGAAAAATCACAGCTCCCGAAACGGGCGCCGCTTCTCCTCTTCGATGACGATCGCCTCCAGATTGGCGACCCGCTCCTGCAGCTCCCGAATGACCAGATCCTGCTTGCCGAGGCGGTCGGTGATGCGGGCATCCCCCATCTGATAGCGGGCCCGCTTGCCGAGATATCCGAACAATAGGCTGATAAATACGATCAGGACTATGCCTGTCCACATGGTCATGTCACGACTCCTTATCGATATCAATATGGTCGTCATAGACGGCGAAAACGCTGATGAGATCTGCTCTGTTTTCTCACAGCCGCCGGGCGGCCGCAATGGGGCCCATTGTCCCTTTATGACGCAGGCAGCTATTGCTGCCAGAGAGGGCGGCCAAGCCAGAGTCCCCACAGGGTGAGGTGCAGCAGCACGATAAACCAGAAGACCAGCCGGTAGCTGCGCTTCTGGGTCTTGTGACGCAACCACTGGCGGGCAACCAGCGCCCCCGGCCAGCCGCCGCACAGCTCCAGCAGATGGAGCCTCGATTCGGGAATGCGCCACTCTCCCCGCACCGCCTGCCGCTTGTCCCAGGCGTAGGCCGCCACTGTCAGCAGACTCATGGTCAGCAGTGTGGCCAGCGGCCACCACTGCTGTTCGCCTAGGCCGAGCCAGAGAGCGGCGCCCAGTGGCAGCAGCGCCAGCGCCATCATTGGGCCAACTCCCAGCAGCGCTCCTCATCCTGCTTGAGTTTGCGGATCACCTTGGCCGGATTGCCTACTGCTACCGAGTCAGCCGGGATGTCGCGGGTCACCACGGCGCCGGCGCCAATGATGGAGCGCGGCCCTATGGTGACGCCGGGGCAGATGATGGCGCCGCCGCCAATCCAGCAGTCGTCACCGATCCGCACCGGCTTGTTGTAGGCGGTCCAGTTGCGTCGCTCCAGATAGTTCATGGTGTGGGTGGCGGTGTAGATCTGCACGTTGGGGGCCAGCAGCACATGGCTGCCGATGTGCACTTCGCCCACGTCGAGAATGGTGACGTTGAAGTTGAAGAAGGTCTTCTCGCCGATGTGGATGTTGCGGCCAAATTCGCAGGTAAACGGCGTGCTGATCCAGCAGGAGTCGGGGCAGTGGCCGAACAGCTCGCGGCAGATCTGCTGGCGCAAAGAGGCATCGCCCGCCGATGAACCATTGAGCCGGGCCAGCAACGCCTGACCGCGGATCCGGTCGTTGGCTATCTCCTCGCTCTGGCTATCCAGTGCCCCGCCAGCCAGTACCTTGTCCCAGTCGCTCGCCATTGCTACCTCCTCATGCTGCAAGAGCAGGCAGTATACGTGACTGTCAGGGGCGCCGTCAGTCTGTCACTTGTTGCAGGTGATCCCCGTCAACCTGCGGGCCAGACGAGGGGCAGGATCAGCAGGGCCGAGACGAAGTAGGGGAGCAATACCCGCAGCCCGAGACTGCGACCGCCGATGCCGAGGGCCAGCAGCCCCTTCACCAGCGAGTTGACCAGCCCGGCCAGCAGGATGCCGCGGGCGGCGACCTCCAGTGCCAGCTCCTTGTGGGAGAGCTGGGAGAGCGACAGCGTGATGGCGTCCACATCGGTGATCCCCGACACCAGCGCCAGCAGGTAGACCCCCGAGTTGCCCACCTTGCTCTGCAACAGGGTGGCCATAAAGCCGATCAGTGCCAGCAGCAGGCCGAACTTGATGGCGGTGGCCAGATCGAGCGGGTTGCTGGTTTCCGGTTTTACCGGGCCGTCGGTCAGCTCTTCGCGCTGGTGCCAGAACCAGAAGGCGAAGCCGTAGACTGTGGTGGACAGCAGCAGCAGGGGGGCGACGAGGCGCATCGCCAGCTCGCTGTGAATGAGCAGCACCAGCACCAGCAGCCGCAGCCACATGGTGGCCCCTGCCAGCAGGATACCGGTGGCCAGCAGCCGCTCCAGCCCGCCCTGCTCCTTGTTTAGACGGGCGAACTGCAGGGTGAGGGCGGTGGAGGAGGCCAATCCTGCCAGTATGCTGGTGAGCACCAGTCCGGCGCGAGTACCGAGCAGCCGCACCGCGAAGTGGCCACAAAACGAGATGCCGGCGATCACCACCACCATCAGCCAGATCTTGAAGGGGTTGAAGGCATCGAGGGGCCCCATCTCCTCGTTGGGCAGCACCGGCAGCAGCACCAGCGAGATGAGCAGAAAGCGCAGGGTGGCGTGAAATTCGGTCTCGCTGAGAAACAGCATCCCCTGCTGGATCTGTCCCTTCAAGCCCATCAGCAGGGCGGCCAGCACGGCGCAGGCGACCGCCTCGCTCGGGCTGAGCAGTACCGACATCAGCCCCAGCAAATAGGTGAGCAGCATGGCTACCGAGCTGGTGAGGCCGAACTCCCCTTGCCAGCGCTGGGCCAGCCAGACCGAGAGGCCGCAGCCGATCACCACCGCCAGCAGGCCGAGCAGCGGCAGCCAGGGGCCCAGGGTGGGCAGCAGCAAACCGCACACCCCGCCGAGCAGGCCAATGAGACCATAGGTCCGCATCCCGGCGATGCGCTGGTTGTCCCCCAGCTGGCGCACCTGCCAGCCCCGCTCAAGTCCAATGATAAGGCCGATGGCCAGCGAGACCAGGGCACCGTTGACGGGTTCTGCATTGATCCACATAACGATTTCCTTTTCGTCATCTGCCTGCCTTGTTCCTATGATGGCACAGGACGTAAGCAGGCAGAGGGGCATGGCTCACAGAGTCTGCGTCCGGCTCCCGGTGCGGGTGGCTGAGCTGATATGAGCAAAAGAGATAAGCAAAGAGTTATTTCTTTCTTCTGGGCATAACAACTCCACGGCATGCTGTTCTCAACCCAACAAGATATGGAGAATCACCATGAAACTGCGAATGACCGCCCTGACCCTGCTCTCTCTGCTGGCATTTGGTCAGGCCAATGCCGCCGAGATCCGCCTGCTCAATGTCTCTTACGATCCTACCCGCGAGCTGTTTCAGGAGTACAACGCCGCCTTTGCCAAGGAGTGGAAGGCGAAGACCGGCGACGACGTGGTGGTGAGCCAGTCTCACGGTGGCTCCGGCAAGCAGGCCCGCGCGGTGGTGGATGGACTGGAGGCCGACGTGGTATCGCTGGCGCTGGCCTACGATGTCAACGCCATCGCCAAGGCGGGGCTGACCGCTGCCGACTGGCAGAGTCGCCTCGGCAACAACGCCTCGCCCTATACCTCCACCATCGTCTTCCTGGTGCGCAAGGGCAATCCCAAGCAGATCAAGGATTGGGATGATCTGGTGCGCAAGGATGTCGCCATCGTGACTCCCAACCCCAAGACCTCCGGCGGGGCACGCTGGAACTATCTGGCCGCCTGGGGCTATGCCCTGAAGAAGAGCGGCAGTGAAGAGGGGGCCAAGCAGTTTGTCGGCGATCTCTTCAAGAACGTGAAGGTGCTGGACTCAGGCGCCCGCGGTGCCACCACCAGCTTTACCGAGCGGGGTCTCGGTGACGTGCTGCTGGCGTGGGAGAACGAAGCCCTGCTGGTGCTTGGTCAGACGGGTGCCAGCGACAAGTTCGAGCTGGTGGTGCCTTCGGTCTCCATTCTGGCGGAGCCGCCGGTCACGGTGGTGGACAAGGTGGCCAAGAAGCACGGTACCGAAGCGGTGGCCAAGGCCTATCTCGATTATCTCTACTCTGACGAGGGGCAGCATATCGTCGCCAAACATCACTATCGCCCCAGCAACCCGGCGATCCTGAAGGAGACGGCAACCCAGTTCCCGCAGCTTGCCTTCTTTACCGTCAAGGATCTGGAAGGGGATTGGGAGAAAGCCCAGAAGAAACACTTCGCCCAGGGCGGTCTGTTTGACCAGATCTATCAGCCGGGTCGTTGATAGCTTCGTTATCCATCACTGAACTGGCCCCTGTGCCAGCCGATAGGAGCACCAAGATGAACAAGATCCTCCTGGTTCCCGGTCTGCACAACAGTGGGCCGGATCACTGGCAGAGCCGCTGGCACGATCATTTTCCCCAATGGCAGCGGATGACCGGGCTGCCGTGGGACAAGCCGGATCTCAGGGTCTGGAGTGCCAAGCTGGCGAGCAAGTTGAAACGTCGCCGCAGCCGGGTCCATCTGGTGGCCCACTCTTTCGGCGCCCTGACCGCCATCGCGGCGGCCCGCTTGCAGCCGGAGAAGGTGGCCTCGATCTTTCTGGTGGCGCCCGCCGATCCCGCCCGTTTTGGCATTGCGGATGAGGCCTTGGCCGGGCCGCTGCAGGTGTCGGCCCAGCTGGTGGCCAGCCGCAATGATCCCTGGATGAGCTTTGAACGGGCCGAATACTGGAGTCGCCAGTGGCAGGTGCCGCTGTTCGATGCCGGTGAGGCGGGCCATATCAATGCCCAGTCCGGTCATGGGGACTGGCATCAGGGGCTGCATTTGCTGGGGGCTCTCTACCGCCGTGGTGAGCTGGTAGTGGCACCGGTCAAGACCGCATCGCCCCGGCCGGTCGTACTGGGCTTTCGCTAGGTATCTGTGAAGTGGTTGGAGGGTTGGCGAGCGCGCTGTTCGCTGGCTACTCCATGCCCCCGTTCTTTGAATGCTCCGCTCCGTATTGCTCCATTTCTTAGGTCTTTTATTTATATAAAAGACCTTTTTTTATTTGGATCGCTCTAAAAGCCTTGTCCCACCGTTGTTAGATAAAAAAGTAATTAGCAAAGTCGCAAATGGTGTTTGTTGCCGATGAGGGGAGTGAGCAGAATCACCATATCGAAAATTCTTCATAACAGATGGATGTGTTATGCGATTTGGTTCTTATTCTGTCCTGCCCGGTTTTGGCCCCACCTTGGGGTTCAGCCTGCTCTATCTGGGCCTGCTGGTGCTGTTGCCGCTCTCGGCCCTGGTGCTGTTTGCGATCAACAACCTGACCGCCGCCGAGTTCTGGCAGGTGATCGGTTCCCCCCGGGTGCTCGCCTCCTTTCGCCTGAGCTTCGGTGCGGCCTTTGTCGCGGCGCTGCTCAACAGCCTGTTTGGCCTGATCCTGGCCTGGATCCTGGTGCGTTACACCTTCCCCGGTCGTCGTCTGGTGGATGCGCTGATCGACCTGCCATTTGCCATGCCGACCGCCGTTTCCGGCATCGCCCTGTGCGCCATCTTCGCCCCCAACGGCTGGATCGGCCAGTTGCTGGCGCCGCTCGGCATTCAGCTCGCCTACAACCCTATCGGGGTGGTCATCGCACTCACCTTTATCGGATTGCCGTTTGTGGTGCGTACCCTGCAGCCGGTGCTGCGGGAGGCTGAAACCGAGCAAGAGGAGGCGGCCGCCAGCCTCGGCGCCGATCGCTGGCAGACCTTTCTGCGGGTGCTCTGGCCGACCCTGGTGCCTGCCCTGCTCACCGGTTTTGCGCTGGCGTTTGCCCGCGGGGTGGGTGAGTACGGCTCCGTAATCTTCATCGCCGGCAACCTGCCGATGGTCTCGGAAATCGCGCCGCTGATGATCATGAGCCACCTGGAGGAGTATGACTACGCCGGTGCCTCTGCCATTGCCGTGGTGATGCTGCTGATCTCATTCATTTTGTTACTGCTAATCAACAAGTTGCAGGCCTGGAGCTGGTCTCGCATCGGAGGGAGTCGGATATGAGTTCATCTGCTATCGCCATTGAGGCGGCCCCGGTGGAGGTGACCCCCGCTCGCAAGGCGCCGGTCGTGATCCGTGAACCCCAGTGGGTCAAGTGGCTGCTCATCACGGTGGGTCTCGGCTGGTTTGCCGCCCTGTTGCTGCTGCCGTTGGCAACCGTCTTTATTCAGGCGCTGACGCCGGGGCTGGCTTTTTTCTGGCACGCCATCAGCGAGCCGGACGCTCTGAGTGCCCTCGGTCTCACCGCGCTGGTGACGCTCTGTGCGGTTCCTCTCAACCTGCTGTTCGGGATTGCGGCGGCCTGGGCCATCGCCCGTTTCCGCTTCCCCGGTCGGCAGCTGCTCATCACCATCATCGATCTGCCCTTCTCGGTGTCGCCAGTGATCGCCGGTCTGATGCTGGTGTTGATGTTCGGCAGCCGTGGCTGGTTCGGTGACTGGCTGAGCGAACACGACATCAAGATCATCTTCGCCACCCCGGGGATCATCCTGGCCACCACCTTCATTACCGTGCCCTTCGTGGTGCGCGAGCTGCTGCCCCAGATGGAGGCGCGCGGCCCGGAAGAGGAAGAGGCGGCCATCATGTTGGGGGCGAGCGGCCTGCAGATGTTCTGGCGCGTCACCCTGCCCGGCATTCGCTGGAGCCTTATGTACGGCCTGCTGCTCTGTACCGCCCGTGCGGTCGGGGAGTTTGGCGCGGTGTCGGTGGTTTCCGGTCATATTCGCGGCCAGACCAATACCCTGCCGCTGCATATCGAGATCCTCTACAACGAGTACCAGACCGGCGCCGCCTTTGCAGTGGCAAGCCTCTTGGCTCTGTTCGGGATCTTCACCCTGCTGGGGGAAACCCTGTTGGCCCGGCTGCGTGCCCAGCCCACCAAATCTCACTGAATTACCGTTTTAAAGAGGCAGCCATGAGCATTCAGGTTCAACAACTCAACAAGCATTTCAATCAGTACGCGGCGCTGGCAGACATCAACCTCGACTTTCACGACGGTGAGCTGGTGGCCCTGCTCGGCCCTTCCGGTTGCGGCAAGACCACCCTGCTGCGGATCATCGCCGGGCTGGAGCAGGCCGATAGCGGCAGCGTGATCATCCGCGGCGAGGATGCCTCGGATCTGCACGTGCGCGAGCGCAATGTCGGTTTCGTGTTCCAGCACTATGCCCTGTTTCGCCATATGACAGTCTTCGAGAACGTGGCGTTTGGCCTGCGGGTCAAACCGCGCAGTGAGCGCCCGGCCGAGGCGGCCATTCGCGCCCGGGTCAAGGAGCTGCTGGATCTGGTGCAGCTCAGCCATGTGGCCGAGCGCTATCCGACCCAGCTCTCCGGCGGTCAGCGTCAGCGGGTCGCGCTGGCTCGCGCGCTGGCGGTGCAGCCCAAGGTACTGCTCTTGGACGAGCCCTTCGGGGCCCTCGATGCGCAGGTGCGCAAGGAGCTGCGTCGCTGGCTGCGCGAGCTGCACGACGAGCTGCACGTCACCAGTCTGTTCGTGACTCACGATCAGGAAGAGGCGCTGGAGGTAGCGGATCGGGTGGTGCTGATGAATGCCGGACGGGTCGAGCAGATCGGCACCCCGGCCGAGGTCTACGACCAGCCCGCCAGCTCCTTCGTCCACAGCTTCCTTGGCAGCGTGAACCAGTTCCGCGGTCGGGTGGCTGAGCAGGGATTCGGTGTCGGCGAGCAACTGCTCGGCGGGCCGTCGGCTTCTCATCTGGCCCACGGCAGTGCCGCCATCGCCTATGTCCGTCCCCATGAGCTGGAGATCTTGCCAGCCGATGCGCCGGGCGGGATCCGCGCCACCATTACCCGCCTGCTGCCCATGGGGCCGCGCATTCGGGTGGAGCTGCGCGGTGACGGTGAGACCAAAGGGGCTCACTATGAGGCGGAGCTGACCAAGGAGGCGGCCAAGCTGTTTGCCCCGGGTCAGGGGGTGAAGCTGGTGGCCAGACAGGCGCAGTTCTATCCCGACTATCAGATTTGATGCTGTGTTACGGGCGGTGTGGCCGCCCGGTTCAGGCTGTCAGCCGGGCATGATCCGGCCAAATAACAAAAATGAGAGGGGCGAGCAGATTGTGTCGCCCACTCTTCGCAGGAGGCGACAAGGTGAATTTCCAGCAGTTACGTATTATCCGGGAGGCAGCGCGGCGGGATTACAACCTGACCGAGGTGGCCAATGCCCTTTTTACCTCGCAATCCGGGGTGAGTCGCCATATCCGCGAGCTGGAAGAGGAGCTCGGTATCGAGCTCTTTATCCGCTACGGTAAGCGGCTGCTCGGTATGACCGAGCCTGGCAAGGAGCTGCTGGTGATTGCCGAGCGCATTCTCAATGACGCCAACAACATCCGCAAACTGGCCAGTACCTTTGCCAACCGCGACTCGGGCCGCTTGCTGGTGGCGACCACCCATACCCAGGCCCGCTATGCCCTGCCGCGGGTGGTGAAGGCGTTTCGCGAGCAGTTTCCGCTGGTACAGCTGGAGCTTCGTCAGGGCAGCCCGGAGGAGATTGTGCGGCTGGTGCAGACCGGCGAGGTGGATATCGGCATCAGCAGCGAGCAGCTCGACAAGAGCGAAGGGGTGGTGGCATTTCCCTACTACCGCTGGCACCACAATATCGTGGTGCCCGAGCAACATCCGCTGGCAGGTGAGCGGGAGCTGACGCTGGCGGCGCTGGCCAACTGGCCCATCGTCACCTATCAAGCCGGGTTGACCGGGCGGGTGCGGGTGGATGAAGCCTTTGCTGCGGCTGGCATTGAACCGCAGATCCTGCTGACGGCGCAGGACTCCGATGTCATCAAGACCTATGTCGAGCTGGAGATGGGGGTCGGCATACTGGCCGACATGGCGTTCGACGCACAGCGCGATCAGGGGCTGGTACAGCTTGATGGCAGCCATCTGTTTGCCCCCCATACCGCCTGGATTGGCCTCAAGCAGGGGCAGTTCCAGCACAACTTTGCCTGGCAGTTTATCCAGCTCTGCAACCCCGAGCTGGCGCTGGCGGATATTCAAGCCCGCGCCATGGGCAGCGAGCCTGCCCTCGACTTCCAGATTTGAATAGGAAGAGATGACAAAAGGGGAGCCAATGGCTCCCCTTTTTTGTTGCTGGCAGATGAGATTGCCAGCGAAAACAGACGGCTTCATATGAATTTTTTCACTTAGGTTTGCCAGTTAATTTTGTTTGTTATCCGGTACTTGGGTTGCAGGATGGAATAAGTGACTGACCAAAGTCGATCCATTCAGGATAAAGCATGCCGTATAGCTACCTATCACATCTGCGTTGCAGCAAGAGTGGCGAGATCCATGAGGCTGACCAGCCCTGGCAACTGAGCCGGGCAGGTGCGCCACTGCTGGCCAGCTACGATCTCGATGCGCTGAAGCGAGCATGGCACCCGGCGGCATTGCTGGGGCGCCCGGCCAGCCTGTGGCGTTATCACGAGTTGCTGCCGGTACGGGATCCCGCCCACGTTGTGACGCTGGGGGAGGGATTCACCCCACTGCTACGGCTGCCTACGCTGGGCAAGCAGATCGGTATTCCGGATCTCTGGATGAAGGATGAGAGCGTCATCCCCACCGGCTCCTTCAAGGCTCGTGGTGCAGCGGTGGGCATCTCCCGCGCGCGTGAACTCGGCGTCACTCACTTCGCCATGCCGACCAACGGCAACGCAGGCGCTGCATGGGCGCTCTACGGTGCCCGTGCCGGACTGCGCAGCACCATCGTTATGCCGCAGGCAGCCCCCGCCATCACTCGACTGGAGACCTCTCTCGCCGGTTCCCGCCTCTATCTGGTGGATGGCCTGATCAGCGATGCCGGTCGTCAGGTGGCGCAGGCGGTGGCGGAGCAATCCCTGTTTGACGCCTCAACCCTGAAGGAGCCCTACCGGATTGAGGGCAAGAAGACCATGGGGCTGGAGATTGCCGAACAGCTGGGCTGGACCCTGCCGGATGTGATCATCTATCCGACCGGTGGCGGGGTCGGCCTCATCGGTATCTACAAGGCGCTGCGCGAGCTGCAGGAGCTGGGCTGGGTCAAGGGCGCGTTGCCCAGACTGGTCGCGGTACAGGCGAGTGGCTGCGCGCCCATTGTGCAGGCGTGGCAACAGAGAGCCACCGAATCGAGCTTCTGGCCCGACTCCCAAACGCTGGCGTTCGGCATCAATGTACCCAAGGCGTTGGGGGATTTTCTGGTGCTGGACGCCCTCTATCGCACCGAGGGTTGCGCCATCGCGGTGGATGACAAGGCCATCCAGAGCGAGATCCGCCAGCTTGCCTCTCGCGAAGGCAGTTTTGTCTGCCCTGAGGGGGCCGCCGCGTTTGCTGCTGCTCGGCAACTGCGCGAGGCGGGCTGGATCCGTGGGGGAGAGCAGGTCGTGGTGCTCAATACCGGTGCCGGCATCAAGTACCCGGATGCGATCACTGTGCTGCCCCAGCGTCTGCAGCGTGACGGGAGGATCCCGGCATGAATCTGGATCTGCCCTTTATCGTCACAACGCTGCCCGCCTTCGGCAAAGCGGTCTGGGTCACCTTGCAGCTGGGAACCATAGTGATCCTCACTTCGCTGGCGGTCGCCCTGCTCAACGTCGCCCTGTTGAGCCTGCACAAGCGGCCGCTCAGCGCCCTGATCCGCGGATATGTCGAGCTGGCCCGCAACACGCCGCTGCTGATCCAGCTCTTCTTCCTCTATTTCGGGCTGCCGGCGCTCGGCTTGTCGCTCTCCGGGTTTACTACCGCGGTGATTGCCATGACCTTCCTCGGCGGTGGTTATCTGACCGAGGCGCTGCGGGCGGGCATTCAGGCGGTGCCCGCCAGTCAGCTGGAGGCTGGCAGGGCCATCGGGCTTTCTCGCTGGCAACTGCTGCGCCACGTGCAGTTGCCCCAGGCCTGGCTCGCCAGCCTGCCCGCGCTGTTTGCCAACTTCATCTTTCTGCTCAAAGAGACAACCGTGGCTTCGGCGGTGGCGGTGCCAGAGCTGCTCTACACCACCAAGAATTACATCGCCCTCTACTACAAGACTTACGAGATGCTGGCGGTGCTGACCTTGATGTGCGTGCTGATCTTTCTGCCGCTGTCGCTCGCCCTGCGCGTCGTTGAAAGGAGGCTGCAACATGGTCAGTTTGGTCACTGAATCGCTGATTCAGGCGAGGATCCCGATGTGGGCACTTATCTTCCAGCTGCCACCATCTCTCGTCACCAAGACGCCGGAAAGGAGGGCTCAATATGGTCAATTCCGTTACTGAGCAGCTGACGCAGGCGCTGCCACTGCTGGCGGTGGGCGCGGGTCAGACCCTCGCCATCTCGCTGCTGGCCATCCTGTTTGCCACCCTCGGCGGTGTCGCTTACGGCGTGCTGGCACAACAGGGCGGCCGGTTGGTACGGGGGCTGCTGCGGCTTTATCTCGAGCTGTCTCGGGTGGTGCCGGTGCTGGTGTGGCTCTATCTCTTTTTCTTCGGGTTGCCGATCTTTTTCGGCCTCGATATTCCGGCTTTCTGGTGCGCCGTGCTGGTACTCGCCCTCTGGGGCGCCAGCGAGGTGGGGGAGGTGGTGCGCGGTGGCCTCAACTCCCTCGCCCGTGGTCAGCAGGAGGCCGGGTTGGCGCTCGGGCTCTCGACCTGGCAGCTCTATCGCCATGTGTTGCTGCCACAGGCGTTGCAGCGGCTGACGCCGCCGACCATCAACATCTACACCCGCATCATCAAGACCAGTTCGTTGGCTGTGTTGATCGGGGTGGTGGAGGTGATCAAGGTGGGCCAGCAGATCATCGAGCGCACCTATGGCTCGCTGCTTATTTACGGTCTGCTGTTTCTGTTCTTTTTCCTGGTCTGCTATCCGCTCTCGCTCGCCTCGCGCCGGCTGGAGCAACAATGGGGTAATGCGGTATGACACCTCTGCTTGAACTCGGTTCTGTCAGTAAACAGTTCGGCCCGAATCTGGTGCTGGATCGGATCAGCCTCAGCGTGCGCGCCGGGGAGGTGATCGTCATCCTGGGGCCAAGTGGTTGTGGCAAGAGCACCTTGCTGCGCACTCTCAACGGGCTCGAACCCATTCAGGGGGGCGAGATCCGCTTCGATGGTGTGTTGCTGGATGGTGCCACCGACTGGCAGCGGGTGCGCCAGCGGATCGGCATGGTGTTCCAGAGCTATCACCTCTTCCCCAACCTGACGGTGCTGGAAAACGTGCTGCTTGGCCCCCTGCAGGTGCAAAAGCGGGAGCGGGCAGAGGCGCTGCTGCAAGCCGAGCAGCTGCTGACCCGCATCGGCCTGTGGGAGCGGCGCCATGACTATCCGCGCCAGCTCTCCGGCGGTCAGCAGCAGCGTATCGCCATCGTGCGGGCGCTGTGCATGAACCCGCAGGTGATGTTGTTTGACGAGGTGACCGCCGCCCTCGACCCCGAGATGGTGCAGGAGGTGCTGGAGGTGATCCGCGATCTCGCCGGCAGCGGCATGACCCTGCTTATCGTCACCCACGAGCTGGCCTTCGCCCGGGCGGTGGCGGATCGCATCGTCTTCATGGATGGCGGCCACATTCTGGAGCAGGCCGCGCCTCACCAATTTTTCGACAATCCCAGGAGCCAGCGTGCGCGCCAGTTCCTCGCCAAGTTTTTTTATACAAATGTCATCAAACGAAAGGAGTCAGCATGAAAAAAATCACCTCGGTTCTGCTTAGTGCCTTATTGGGACTGGGTATCGCCAGTGGCGCCGCCCATGCGGCGGACGGTTCCCTCGACAAGATCAAGGCGCGGGACAAGCTCATCGTCGGCGTATTCACCGACAAGCCGCCGTTTGGCTACGTGGACGAGAAGGGGAACTACGTCGGTTTTGACACCGATCTCGGCCGCCGCTTCGCCAAGGATCTGCTGGGGGACGAGAACAAGATCGAATTCGTGGCGGTGGAGCCAGCCAGCCGCATCCCCTTCCTGCAGAGCGACAAGGTGGATCTGATCCTCGCCAATATGACGGTGACCCCGGAGCGGCGCGAGGTGGTGGATTTCACCAACCCGAACCTGCGAGTGGCGGTACAGGTGCTGGTGCCGGAAGGGAGTCCGGCCAAGAAGCTCGATGATCTGGCCAGCAAGACCCTGATCGTGACCACCGGCACCACAGCCGATATCTGGCTGACCCGCAACCACCCGGAGTGGAAGGTCCTCAAGTTCGAGAAGAACACCGAATCTTTGCAGGCGCTGGCGCAGGGCCGTGGTGACGCCTATGCCCAGGACAACCTGGTACTGTTCAGCTGGGCCAAGGAGAACCCGGGCTATCGGGTATTGCCCGAAAAACTGGGCTCGGAAGATCCCATCGCCCCGGCGGTGAAGAAGGGCAATATCGAGCTGCGTGACTGGGTCAACGACCGTCTCGCCAAGCTGGGTGAGGAGAAGTACCTGCTGAAACTCTATGACCAGTATGTGCGTGACAAGCTGAGCCCTGATACCGATCCGAATGATGTGATCGTCGAAGGAGGAAAATGGCAGGGTTAATGGACAAACCCTGTTTTGAAGAGTGTGTTGAGTGTGTGAAGTAAGTGAAGAGTGAGGTCTTGGTTCCGTTGGTATGCAAACCGCAAGGTTTGATTTTTCCGGGCGTCCCCTGCTAGAGAGGACGCCCTTTTTTATGTGGCCAAGCGTGGGTTAGTGCACTTCATCCCACGCCATCTGCCAGTGGGAGCCGATGCCCGGCTCGAACTGGGTGGCGGTGGTGGTCCACTGCTGGCAGTAGCCGCTGTAGGGGAAGGGCTTGCACTGATAGACCTTGCCATTTTTCGGCTGCTGCACCTTGGTGCCGGCGGCATAGGATTTGAGCGAGTTCGGGAAGACGAAGTCGTATTCGCCGCTGCTCTGCTCCTTGAACATCAGATCCATGGTCTGCTGAATGGTCTCGCCGCCCGTTTTCGGGGTGGCCTTGATCACCAGCTGGTGGTGACCGGCCTTGAGCCCTTCCAGCGCCATGGTGAAGGTGTGGCTGCTGTCCTTGATGTCAGCGCTGCTTTCACCCTTGGCGACGCCGCCGTGGTCATAGAGGGTGTTGGTGACGGCCAGATCGCCCTGTGCGGTGACGGTGAAATCGAGGGTTGCCTTGCCGTTGTCCAGCACATAGTCGCTGGCCAGACCGCTGACGCTGATGCTGTCCACCAACGGCGGTTGCTGCTGTTGCAGGTCAATCTCGACTCGATCCAGTTTGCTGTCTCGATGCAGATAGACGGGGTTCATGCCGTAGATCGGATTGAACTGGCCATCGGCTCCTTGCTGACCGGCGCGGATCAGGCTCTGCTCGGCGTTGAGCTTGCCGGCGAGGGCATGGGCCCAGTTGTTCTTCTGGCCCTGCTCGGCATTGGTGATGGTCAGCACGGTCTGCAGATCGGGGCGCTCGCCGTTGGCATCGAATACCCGGGTCATCGCCTTGTCACCCACTGCGAGGTCGATGGAGGGGTAGATGGTGCCGGCCTGGCTCCACTCCAGCGGCGGCTGGCTACCATCTTTGAACTTGGCATCGATGATGTTGTAGAAGCTGTTGCTGGTGTCGCCCACTTCCCACACGCCGAGGATCACCTGATAACCGGTGCGCTCCGGCAGGACACAGTTATGGGTCACCTGCTTGGGCGGCTGCACCATGTTGCCGTCGATGACGCAGAAGGGGGTCAGGTCGAACGAGTCGCGAGTGAGCGGTTGATTGGGGTTCCAGTCCTGCTTGGTGAGGTAGTAGCGCCAGTTGCGGGTGACGTGGTTGGCGGTGAAGGTCCAGCTGATGGCGAAGGGGCCGGGCTGTATTTCACGCTTGGTCCAGCGGTCGCTGGTCTGGATGTTCAGCTCGCTCCAGCGCGGGCTGCCCGCCGAGGCGATTTGACCATCCTGCGGGCCGGTTTGCGGGAAGCCTGATGGCCCCTCCACGCTCTGGGGTTCCCACTGTACGCCTCCACACTGGCTGTTGCCGCCGGTTTTGCACAGGTAGTTGCGGCTCTCGGGCTGGCTGATGTAGCCATGAGCCAGGGCGCTGCCGCTGGCCAGCAGGGCCAGCACCGCCGCGATGTGATTGAGTTGGATTTTTGCTGCCATACATTCCTCTGTTCGATAGATGTGGGCAGTCAGTTGGCCAGGGAGTTCCCCGATGCACACTTGCGTGTGGCAACCCCGCTATCCTGGACAAAACGTCTGTAGACCGGAGGCTTTGCGTCCCGACCTTTCGGTCAGTTTGCCAAATGACTAGATGGTTAGTGATGGGCCAAATGTTCGGCCATCAGCATTGTGCACCGCATTGATTAATTATTTGAAGTTGAATGTTTAAATGCATAATCCGGTGGCACAAAAAACGTTCTAACTGGCTGTTTTTAAATTGTTCTCTTGTTTATGAATGGCGTCGAATGCCGTTGAATATGCCGATAAGATGCATGCTTGCTGCGCGTTTTTCGGCTTAAAAAAACCTGCCAGCCGAGCTGGCAGGTCGAGTGACAAGGCGACACGGATTGACGCCATCAATGGCGGGCGCGCTGCTCGCTATTGGAGTGATGTAGAGTTGGCATCATAGGAGTCTTGCTGGATTCCTTGCCCAGTTTGAACACCGCAAGCCGCTCATCCAGGCTGCGGGAGAGACCGGCCAGCAGTTCGCTCTCCTGCGCCAGTTGCGAGGCGGACTGGGACATCTCGAGCGCCGAGTCGTTGATGCCGCTGACGTTGCGATTCATATCCTCGGCCACCATGCTCTGCTGTTCGGCGGCGGTAGCGATCTGGGTCGCCATGTCGCTCACATGCTGGATATGGTTGACGATCAGAGTGAGATCCTGACCCGCTTGTTGTGACTGGTTGACGCTGCTTTCGGCCAGTTTTCGGCTGGCATCCATGGCATTGGCAGCAGTGACGGCCCGTTGCTGCAACTGGGCGATGGTGCTCTGGATCTCTTCGGTGGACTGGCGGGTACGACTGGCCAGCTGGCGCACTTCATCGGCGACTACGGCAAAGCCACGCCCCTGCTCGCCAGCACGGGCGGCCTCTATGGCGGCGTTGAGAGCCAGCAGATTGGTCTGATCCGAGATGGAGCTGATGACGGCGGTCACTTCACCGATCTGCATGACCCCCTCTTTGAGCTGGTTGACCTGCAGGGTGGCCTGCTCCACCTCGGTAGCCAGCGCCTTGATGCCGTGCACACTGGCGTGAACGTCACGGTTGCCGAGGCCAGCTTCTCCGGTCGCTTCCTGGGTATCCCGCGCGGTATTTTCGGCATGCCCGGCCACATCGGAGATGGTGGCGCTCATCTCATTCATGGCTGTGGCGAGCTGGGCCAGCTGATCCCGCTGGCTGCTCACCGCCTGATTGGTTTGCTCGGCGGAGGCGGCGATGCGCAGGGCTGCATCGGCCACGTTGCGGGCACCCAGACTGGCCTCCAGCAGGGCGTGACGAATGGCATCGAGACTCTGATTGGTACAGCGGGCGACCATGCCCAGCTCATCCTTGCCATGTACCGGGATGCTCACCACCAGATCCCCCTGGGCGACCCGTTGCATGGCGTTGTTGATCTGGTTGAGGGGGGAGACGATGGAGCGGGTGATGCGCCAGCCCAGCAGCCCCATCAGCAGGGTCACAATGGCGGTGGCGCTACCCATCTTCATGTACTGGGCCCAGATGGTCTGCTGGATATCCTGCAGCAGCATGCCGGAACCGAGGATCCAGCCCCAGGGTTGATAGCCTGACACCATGGAGAGCTTGTCAGCAGTTTCGCCCGATGGGCCGCTCCAGACATATTGCAGGGTGCCCTGTTTGCCTCCCTTGGCAATATCGACCATCTGCAGCCAGAACTGCCCGGCGGTGGCACCTGTTCCTTCCCCCATGGTCTGGCCGACCAGCTCCGGCCGGATGGGGTGCACCAGCATCTGGCGGTTCTCATTGATCACGAACAGATAGTTGTTGTCGTCAAAGCGCATATTGGTCAGCAGCTTGCGTGCCTCTTGCTGCGCCTGCTCCATAGGCAGGGTGCTGGCCAGAAACTGGATCTGGCTCATGGCCTGGCTTAATACCGCATTGAGCCGCGCCTCTCGCTCACTCATCAGATTGCGCTGGAGCGCGTTGGCCGAGATGAACAGCAGCGAGACAAAACCGACAAACGCCAACGTGAGCAGCAAAAACAATTTGCGGCTCACGGTGATATCACCGAGCTTGAACATGACGAAACCCTCATTCCCTGTTGATTTTCTATGGCTCGTTACTGCGGCAGCCAATTGCTTGATGTAACAACTTATTTACTATTAACCAGTGGTCGCGCGCCCTTAAATGAGCGTTTTGACAACAGTATAGCCAGCAGACAGCACTCCCCATTTTTTGGTAGCGTGTTCAGGCGCATCCCTGCGCAATTTTTGCCAAAGAGTGTGAATCATTTGGCATTTCACTAAAAAAGGAGTGGGCCCCGCTGCGGGTGACCCCATAACAAGAGGGAATTTATGAGTTCCATTGCCAGGAATTACTTCAACCAGCTCAACGCCGACTATCTGCAGGTACACAGGCGCAAGGAGGATCTCTTCTGGTCCACCTATATGGGCACCAGCGACGATCAGGCCGGTTTTACCGCGGCCGAGCAGGCCTACAAGGCTTTTTGCGCCAATCCGGCCCGTCTGCCCGAATTGCGGGAGATGCTGGCGCAGGCCGACGAGGATGATATCAAGCGCGGTCTGCAAGGCTGGATCGCCTTCTTCGAGTGCAATGTGATTGAAGATCCCGCCGCTGCCGCCCTGATGGATGAGCTGGTGGCTGCCGAGGCGGCGCTGTTCGCCCGCCGCAAGGGGCTGAAACTGACCCTGCTGGATGAGCATGGCCAGCAGGTGGCTGGTAGCCTACCCGCCGCCAGTACCTCCCTTGCCGCCAGCCCGAGCGAGGCGGTGCGCCAGAGCGCGCTCGCCATGTTCCACACCCTGGAGCAGTGGGTGGTCGGCAATGGTTTTCTCGAGGTGGTGGCGCTGCGCAACCGCTTTGCCAGAGCCATGGGCTATCGCGACTACTTCGATTACAAGGTGCGCAAGAACGAGCAGATGAGCCCGGAGCAGTTGTTCTCCATTCTCGACGACTTCATTTCCCGCACCGACGCCCGGCTGCAGCAAAGCCTTGCCGAGCTGAAAGCGGCCAAGGGGGAGGCGGCCCTGATGCCCCATAACCTGCGCTACGCCATCAGTGGTGATGTAACCCGCCAGCTCGATCCTTATGTGCCCTTCTCGCGGGCGCTGAAGGATTGGGTCGAGAGCTTCCGTCGTCTCGGCATCCAGTATCGCGGGGCGACCCTCACCCTGGACTTGCTGACCCGGGAGGGGAAATACGAGAACGGCTTCTGCCACGGCCCGGTGCCGAGCTTCTTCCAGCAGGGGGAGTGGATACCTGCGGTGGTCAATTTCACCAGCCTGGCCGATCCGGCGCAGGTGGGCAGCGGCTGGAGCGGGCTCAACACCCTGTTCCACGAGGGGGGCCACGCCGCGCATTTTGCCAATGTCACCGGCAACGCCCCCTGCTTCTCACAGGAGTTTCCGCCCACCTCTATGGCTTATGCCGAGACCCAGTCGATGTTCTGCGACAGCCTGCTGGACGATGCCGACTGGCTCAAACGCTACGCCAGAAATGCGGCAGGAGAGGCGATCCCCGATGCGCTTATCAAGGAGATGATCGCCGCCCGTCAGCCGTTTCGCGCTTTTAACGAACGTCAGATCGCGCTGGTGGCCTACTTCGAGCGGGATCTCTACGCCATGGATGAGGCTGAACGTACTCCCGAGGCTGTGCTGGCGCTGGCCCGCAAGTGGGAGCGCAAGATCCTCGGTGTCGAGAGCCCGCGCCCGCTGCTGGCCATTCCGCACCTCCTTAATCAGGAGTCGGCCTGCGCCTATCACGGCTACCTGCTGGCGCTGATGGCGGTGGAGCAGACCCGCGCTTACTTCCTCAAGCGCGATGGCTACCTCACCGACAACCCGCGCATCGGGCCGGATCTGGCCGCCCACTACTGGGGGCCGGGCAACGGCATGACTCATGATGAGACCCTGCGCAGCCTGACTGGTGAAGGCTTCAGTGCCGTGCCGCTGGCCGAGGCGTGCAACCTGAGCGCCGCTGAGGCGTGGCAACAGGCGCAAGCCTGCATGGCCGCAGCCCAGCAGCGCCCC
This sequence comes from Aeromonas sp. 601027, assembly GCF_049174455.1. Lineage (NCBI taxonomy): Bacteria > Pseudomonadati > Pseudomonadota > Gammaproteobacteria > Aeromonadales > Aeromonadaceae > Aeromonas > Aeromonas sp. 601027. The sequence continues at coordinate 78,793 of NZ_JAAKTN010000009.1, forward strand.
GCGGCTGGCGAGGAAAGCCCGCTCGATGCCCATATCCGGGTGGTCCACGGCGCCGAGCTTATCGCCGACAACAACGAGTCGGAAACCCGCATGCTGGCCGACTTCGAGGCGTGGATCGTCAACCATTACAAACCGGTTTCAGCCGAATAATCCGCACAGCTCCCGGTGATCAGGCCGGGAGCTGTGCTTTTCATGGTTATTCGTTGTCGTAACCGTGGCAGACGCTGCCATATTATTGGCAGGTGCGCGACATAGTTTGTCGCCTTGCCGATTGGGTCCGCATTTTGCCATCAGATATGTATTCATATGAACATGAATAGGAATTGCAGGCTGCAAGATAGTAGATTCACTGAGTTACGCTCTTTTGTCTTTTCTGTTAATAGTGCTTTTTGTAGTCATCTTTGTGCATAAAGATTGATCCATTCAACTATCTGCTAGTTATTCTCATCTTTCCGGGTTGACTAAATTGTCCACAACTGCAAAATCGCCCACCTTGCCACCCCCGATGTGAGTCGGGCTCGGAAAGCTTCAGATCTCTTCCCCCCGAGATGGCTGAGCCGCACATGAAAATGGCGTCAGCTCTCAACTCTTTCTGCGCGTTCGCCTGCTTCATGCTATCCGTCGATAACGTTGACACTGCTGTTGTGCTGTCCGTGCAGGGCAATGCGCATCTCGCGACATTGCCTGAGTCTGCCGATGCATGGCAACAGGCGGGTCCGTTTTATTGGCTTGGTATCTATTTGTCAGTGAATGGAAAGAGGTTATTTCCCCATGATGAGCACGAGTGAACACCCCGGTCAGATTGCGCTGCTGGGAGGCTCGGTGGATCGTGTTGCCTTGCCACTTCTCGATCTGTCCTGCTGGGATCCATTGCAGCAGCCGGTATTACTGCTCAACCTGCCTGCAGATGAGCAGGACAGGGTATTGCAGGCTGTGCGGCGTGACCCGATACGTTATTTGCAGCCGGTATTTTGTGTTGTGAAGAGCCCGCTCTCTCCCATGTTGGCCGACGGTCTCCTGACACAGCTGGATGAACGGGCCTCTGACATGCTTGAACGGTTGGCGTTGTTGACCCCTCGAGAGCATCCGGATGACATGGAAAAGCTGGCTTGGTACAGCTGGCCTCGCTCCCATTTTCGCTTGTTGCCACGTTGGCAGGCTGGTTGCCGTCAGGGGTACAGCTATCCCCTGCTGGATTGCCTGCTGGGCAGCGAAGCAGGGGATGCCCTCCCGCAGCTGGTTGCAGAGCGTTTATTGCAGAGTGAGCAGCTGGTGGACCGGGTACGTCTTTGTCACAGTTGCAACTCGGCACATCTCAATTTTGTCGATGTGTGTCCCGAATGCGCTCATATCGCCATCCAGGCCAAGCCAGCTGTGCACTGCTTCACCTGCGGGCACGTGGATGATCAGGATGCATTCATGCGACAGGGTGTGCTGCGTTGTCCCAAGTGCGTCACGACTCTGCGTCACATCGGTGTTGACTATGACAGGCCCCTTGAGAAATTCCGTTGTTTGTCATGCCATGCCCGTTTTATGGAGGCTGCCGTCCAGGCGCGTTGCCATGAATGTGGCCAGGCGCACAAACCCGATGATCTGGTGGTTGCGCCCATCTATGAATATCGCATCGGCAAGCTGGCCCGCCACATCGCACGGGAAGGAACTCAACAACTGCATCTGCCGTTGACCTGGGGTACCCCTATGGCCATGGAGCACTTCCCCTGGTTGCTGCAATGGAACAACAGCTTGCTGCAACGCCATGGTGGCTGCCATACCTTGCTGGCTATTCGGGTTGAGCATCTGGCTGAGTTGCGGGCCGAGTTGGGCATGCTAAAGACTCAGCAGCGACTGGCCGCTCTGCTCAGCCGTTTGCAAGCTCTATTCCGTGATACCGATGTCGTTTGCCAGTATGCCGATGACCGATTGTTATTGCTGTTGCCGCATACTGATGCCGACGACTGGCGCATTCTGCAGGAGCGCATTCAGGCATTGAATCTCATCGAAGGACTGGATGCTCTGACGCTGGCGGTGAAAGTACAACCTTTGCCCGCCCTGTTGGGCGACGATACAGCGGTATGGCTCGGCCAGTGGCTGGATGGAGATAGCCCGGATGCATGAGTGGATGAATACGGTGCACTACATCCTGATAGAGATACTGGGTAGCCTCCAGTTTTCTCCCCGGATGATTCTGTTGCTGTTGCCCATGTTGCTGTTGATGGAGGTGCCACTGATGGCGCTGACGTTGACCGGCATCCTGAAATGGTATGCGCGCCAGGTTCCCAGGGCATCTGAACTGCCGCGATCTCGGCGCTGTCCCAAAGTGTCTTGCATCATCACCTGTTATGGGGAAGGGGAGGCGATCCGCTCCACCATATTGACGCTCAAGGAACAGCTTTATCGCGGTCAAATGGAAATCATTGCTGTGATTGATGGCGCCAAGGCCAACGCGCATACCTATCAGGCTGCGCTCAATTGTGTTCGTGAATTCGAGGGGTGCGAGAACAGAAGTTTGGTCCTGCTACCGAAATGGCAGAGGGGAGGCCGGGTCTCCACTCTCAATGCCGGTCTCTCCGCTGCGACTGGCGAGATAGTGATGAACGCGGATGGAGATACCTCCTTTGACAACAACATGATCGATGAGATCGTGGCTTGTTTCGATGATCCTGATGTGCCTGCTGTGGGAGGGGCATTAAGGGTGCGAAATCTGAACGATGGCGTACTGACCCGGATGCAGAGCATTGAGTACATGATCTCCATGCAGGGGGGCAAGACGGGACTGAGCGAGTGGAACCTCATCAACAATATCTCGGGAGCCTTCGGTGCGTTTCGTCGTGATTTTTTGCGCCAGATTGGTGGGTGGGATACCCATACCGCAGAAGATCTGGATCTGACGGTCCGTATTAAGCATTACCTCAAACGCCATCCGGCTTTAAAGATAGGGTTCGCCCCTCGTGCCATCGGTCACACCGATGCGCCCGCAGACGTGATCACGCTTGCCAAGCAGCGTTTACGCTGGGATGGAGATCTGCTGTTTCTCTATCTGCGCAAGCACAAGCTCTCCCTGACGCCGCGTATTCTGGGCTGGAAGACCTTTTTGTTTACCTTGATCTACGGGGTGGCGCAAAACGTGGTGCTGCCCCTGCTGGTCATGGGTTATAGCTGGTGGTTGGTGCTTAGCTATCCGGGGCAGTTTGTCGCTGCGTTGATGATCTGTCTCTATCTGGTTTACCTGTTTCTTACCCTGGTTAATTTCGCCGTGTTTTTGCTGGCTATATCTGAACGCCCGGAGGCAGATCTACGTCTGCTGCCATGGTTGTGTCTTTACCCGGTGTACACCTTGCTGATGCGCTTGTGGTGCGCCATCGCACTGTTGAATGAGATGTTCCGGCGCGGTCATGAAGAGAGCAGCATGGCCCCCTGGTGGGTATTAAAACGAGGAAATAAATTCTGATGAAAGTCACATTCAATCCCCCCAAGAAGCAGGATGCCACGTCGGATGAAGGGATCCGGGTATTGTATGCCCCCGCCAAGCGTGTCGCCTTCAAGGCTCGCTGGTATCTCATCCTGTTACTGGCATTCAGTCCCGTTATTATTCTGCTGTGGTATCTGGGGCGCGAGTGGTGGCTGACCCAGGCGCCAGCCATCATTACCACCGAGCCGCAACTGGTTGTTGCCAATGGGGATGGCTTTATTCGACACATCTACACGGCTCCCGGCCAGGGGGTGTCACAAGGCGATGCCCTGATGCAGTTCGAATCTCCAACCCTCAAGGCCAACATGGCGGAACGAAAAGCGCGCAGAGCGGCCATCGAATTGAGCAAGGCTGAGGCTGAACAGGCTATCTTGCGCAATCTGGACGAACAGATTGGTATTGCCGAACGGGGGAGCCGGGAGCAGGAGGTCATCTATCAGGAGTATGCCGGTTATAAAAAAGAGAAGCTGGTATCCAGTGCAGAGTACGCAACGGCCCTGCTGAATTGGACTCAGTCACGCATAGCTCTGCAGAAGGCAAGGGCAGAGAAGATAGCGCAGGAACTGCAAATCAGTGAGGACCAACTGACCGGACCGCTAGCCAGTGCTCGTCACTTGCTCGATCAGGAGCTGACCGAGATGGAAGCGATGGCGTACCATCAACAGCCAAGAGCTCCGGCGACTGGCAAGGTTTCAGATGTGCTGGTACAGGAGGGGGACTGGGTATTCTCGGGGGCTCCTCTGGCACTTATCTCGAAGCGAGAAGACCCGCTGGTGATAGCCTATGTGCAGCCCAAATATCTCTCTTCAATGGCTCCTGGACACAAGGCTGTCGTCAAGCTGCCCAGCGGGGAGCGTCTGGCTGCCAGGGTCGCCAGACAGGTCGAGCTGGCGGACAAGTTGCCGGCTCAGTTAGCCGCACCGTTTGAAGGGGAGAAAGCAACCCTCAAGGTCGCACTCTCGCTGGATGAAAAATTACCCCCGAACCTGCAAGTGGAAGGGTTGCCGGTGACAGTGTTGTTTGATTGACGTCTATGGCGTTGTGATCCTGAATCGCAACGCCTTCTTTTGGGTTTCGGCCATAAAAGGTGGCTGGTGTATTGAAGCCCGCAATTGCCCCTCCCTTTTTCATTCATCAATGACTTTATTTCCGCAATGCTCGCAGATGGCATGTCGTTCAAAGCGATCCATGTTGGCCAGAAAGGGGCCGGCGGCCCAGCCGGTAATGAAGTCCTTGATAAACGCTTTGCGCTTTTGCGCCGGTGTCAGCTGCTGGCCAAAGGATTTGTCGACCAGCACCACGACATGGTTGGTCTCGCGCTGACAACTCGGGCAGTAGCGTTGTTCGGTGGATGAAAGCAAGGGGGGCTCCTGGTCCGGGGGAGTGGGCGGCAGGTTTTCCGCCGCAGATATGTGTCGTCCCCATTTGATTCCTTTTGCAGGCAGGTCGTCAATCACGGCAGAGGTGGATTTTGCGCTATTCCCCATGAAGAGAGGGCCAGTCAGCAAGGGTGACCAGAGGGGCCAGCGGGCCCCTCTGCTGTTGCCGTTTGTCACACATTGCCACACAAGCTTCCCCCTCTGGCAAAGTCCTGTGACCAGACGGGTGTGCAATGGTGCCATGAGCAGGGGCGAGGCCCTGCTGCGATGGAACCAGGGAGCATGTTATGACGAGTAAACGGGTGTGGTGGCTGTTGCCACTGCTGGCGGTCGGGGTCTGGTGGCTCGGTTATGCGGGGGATGCCAACGGGGTGTGGCCCTGGCGCCATGAGATGTTGTTACTGACCGGCCTGCTGGGGATGACCTATATGGCGATTTCGCTGTTGCTGGCCTTGCGTCTGCCGCAGTTGGAGGTGTGGTGTGGCGGTCTGGATCGGATGTTGCGATTGCACCGTCAGATGGCCATCGGCGGTGCATTGGCGCTCACTGCGCATTGGCTGGTGGTGGAGGTGCCCAAGTGGGCGGTCTCGGCGGGTTGGCTGAGTCGTCCTGCGCGGCGTGGGGCCAGTACAGCTGGCGCTGGTGCAGGTAATGGCATCTCGCTCCATGCCCTTGGCAATACCCTGGGTGAGTGGAGTTTCTATCTACTGATCGCGTTGGTGGTAGTGAGCTTGCTGGCGCTGGTGAGTTATGGCCGTTTTCGGCTGATCCACCGGCTGGCGCCGCTCATCTATCTGGCGGGGTGGGGGCACGGGCTCTGCCTGTTGCCTCAGGTGGGAGCCATGACGCCGGTTGGGGTATCGATCTGGTTGATCGGCGGAATCGGCGCTATCGGGGCCCTCTACTCCCTGCTGGGGCAAGTGGGGGCGCGGAAGCGCCATCCCGGCCGGGTCGTTGCGGTGCGGACGCTGGCGGATCAGACCTGCGAGCTGACCATGGAGCTGGAGAGGCCGCTCGCCCATTACCGCCCGGGCCAGTTTGCCTTCTTCGAGTTTGACGCCAAGGAGGGGCCGCACCCCTTTACCCTGGTGCGGGTGTCAGCGGATCGGCGCCAGCTGGTGATCGCGGTGCGGGCGCTCGGGGATCATACCCGTCAGCTGGTGGCAGAGGCGCGCATCGGGGATGGGGTGGTGGTGACCGGGCCCTATGGCGCCTTTGTCGCCCCGCAAGGGGGAGGTAGAGCCCTCTGGCTGGGGGCCGGGATAGGTATCACGCCGTTCGTCGCCTGGCTGGAGGGGCTGGCTGCCCGTGGGGAGCGGGGCGAGGGGATCACCCTGATCCAGTGCGCGCCGGATCTGGCGGGAGCTGTCTACCACCGACGGTTGGCCGAGCTCTGTCATCGCACCGGTGTGCGTTATCAGCTGCATCTGGACAAGGCGGCCGGGCGGCTGGATCTGGCTCGCATCGCGCAGGATGCGCCCGAGCAGGTGTGGTTTTGCGGGCCGGAGGGGATGGCAGATGCCCTGACCCGGCTGTTGCCGGACGGGCATCTGCATCGCGAGCTGTTTCGCTTTCGTTGAGCTCGATGGGCGCCGTTATTTGGCGCTGGCTGGCAACTGCTTGAGGGCGGCTTGTACTGCCGCCTCCAGTTGCGGGTCGCGCCCGGCCACCATGTCGGCGGGGGTGAGGGGCGCCTGCAGGTCCGGGATCAGCTCCTGATTCTCGTAGAAGGTGCCGTCCGGTTTGCGCAGCCCCAGGGTCGGAATGCCGTAGGAGAGGCCCGGGATCAGCCGGGAGTCGTGGCTGTAGACCATGGTGCCGGTGCCGGGCACCGGATCGCCGACGATGGGGCCGACCTTGAGGGTGCGGTAGTACTCGGGGAAGGCGGAGCCTTCCGAGTAGCTGCCAGCGTTGACCAGCACCACCGAAGGCTTGGTCCACTGGCGAGTGGCGGCGTCGGTTTCACCCTTGCCCTGACGGGGCCAACTGCTGGCCATCCCCTTGGTGCTGCCGCTGCCGGTCAGAAACTCCACCAGGGTATTGGCGAGATAGCCGCCGCTGTTGAAGCGGACATCGACGATCAGCGCCTCGCGATTGCGCTGCCTGCCGAGGGCATCCGCCACCACCGCATCGTAGACCTCGCTATTCATTGCCGGCAGATAGACGTAGCCGACCCGTCCTCCGCTCAGGCTGGCCACCAGCTCCCGCCGTTTCTCAATCCAGCGATCCTGTTGCAGCTGGTACTCCTGCTGCTTGTCGATGGCGGTGAGCACTACCTCGTCAGTTTGCTTGTTGCCCTCCTGCTGGAAGGTGAGGGCGAGCCGGGCACCGGCCTGATGGTTGAGGGCCTGATCCAGCTCGGCCAGATTGGCAATCGGGACGCCGTTGATGGCGAGCAGGCGGGCGCCCGGGGCGATATCGCTCTCCTGATCCAGCGGGCCGCCAGAGAGCAGGGCGGTGAGCATCACCCCTTGCTCGCCATCCTGCCAGTAGGCGCCCAGGCTGGCGGTCTCGTCCGCCATGCGCGGGAAGGGGGCGGGGCCGCTGCCCCAGGTGTGGGAGACATTGAGCTCGCCAGCCAGCTCCGCCAGCAGGTTGCCAAAGTCCCGCGGGTTGCCGATGCCCGGCAGCAGGCGGCGGTAAGCGGCGACATAGCTCTCCCAATCTACCCCGTTCATATCGTCCAGATAGAACTCGTCCCGGGTGAGCCGGGCGATCTGATCGAAGGCGGCGGTCATGCGTTCCTGCCAGCGGCTGGTGGGCTGCAAGGCGAAGGGGGCGCTGGTGGCTTCGCCGGAGTCGAGGTGGATCCGGGTGATCTCACCATCCCGCACCAGGGTAGCCAGGGTGCCCTGCTGGTTGAGGCTTGCCAGCGCAGGGCCGGGCTGCTCGCCAAACAGTTCGCTGGTTTTGCCCTTGCGCAGATCCTGGCTGTAGCCCTTGATCTCGCTCTCGCTGTTGACCCCCATCTCCTCCACCAGATAGATCAGCTGGTCGCCGATGATGCGGCTGGCGAGCAGGGTGCCGGTGGGTTGCAGCAGCAGTGCTTCGCGATGGTTGAGACGATCGCTCTCAAAGCCGTATCCCCCTTTCGGCGGCTCCAGTTCGGCAATGGCATCGGCTCTGGCGGCGCGGCTGCTGTAAATGCCGAGCAGGTTGGTGACGAGGGGTTCGCCATCGGGCCCCAGTGCGCCAAACCGGGTCGATTGCCAGTAGAGAATGGCGCCATCCTGACTCCAGCCCGGTTGTCCATCCTGATAGCCGTTGAGGCTGACATTGACCGGTTTGGCCTTGGGATTGGCCGTATCGATCACCGCGATCTCCTGCTCTGCCGCATCGGGGCGGAAAGTGAGCGCCAGATGGCGTGAGTCGGGGGCAAAGGCGAGATGTACCTCGTGGCGCGACGGGTTGAAGCTGGCAGGCACCAGCTCCCGCTGCTTGTTGCTCGCCAGATCCAGCAGGTGGATGGCCTGGCCATCCACCACGAATGCGAGCTGTTTGCCATCGGGGGAGAGCACCGGACGGCTGATCCCCTTGTCGGGAATCGCCAGCAGCAGACTCTCGGTCAAAGTGCCGGGATCGCTGAACAGCAGATCAGGGTCCCCCTTGCGCAGGCGATAGAGGGCGGCGTGCCCCTGCTGCTCCGACAGATAGATGAGGGCGCGGCCCTGCTCGGCGAAGAGAGGGCTGGATTGCTCGCTCGGATCTCGGGTCAGCTGACGCACCCGCTCCCGCTCGGGGTCGACGGCAAACAGGTTGCCCTCGCTCACCAGGATCAGCTCATCCGCCTCTTCGCTGACCAGCGCTTCGTCTGCCAGGGTCAGGGCCTCGCTCGCCTCATCCGGCGTGCTTGCCACTTGCGGGGTGAGGGTCAGCTTGCGTGGCTCGCTGCTACCGGCATCGAGGCGATAGAGTTCACCGAGCCATGACCAGACCAGATCGCCATTGCGAGAGGCGCTGAGCCCCCGCACCGGATGGCCCTGATAGTGGGTCAGCTGTTGCTCCTTGCCGCTGGCAAGATCCCGGCGCCAGACGTTGAAATCACCGCTGCGCTCGCTCAGGTAAAAGAGGGTGTCCCCCTTGTCGCTCCAGACCGGATCGGTGGCCGCCACCCGATCTTCGGTCAGCTGCTTGTGCTGCTTGCCATCAAACAGCCAGAGACGGGGCACCGCGAACGAGTGCTGATGCTTGCGAAAGGGTTGATCCGCCGCGGGCATCTGATAGGCGATCCGCTCCCCGTGGGGGCGGGCGAGGGTCGCAGGCAGCGGCAGATCGGCCTGCAAGGTGCCGCCGGTGATCGGGGTCCAGTAGAGCTCGCCCCATTGGTAGCCTTCCGCGACAAAATGGTCGGCATCGGGCGCGCCCAGGCGCTGGCTGCTCAGCAGCAGTCGTTTGCCATCGGTGCTGAAGGCTTGCGGCAGATCGGTGCGCGAATCGCGAGTGAGGCGCACCATCTCGCCGCCGTTGGCGGGTACCACGAACACATCTTCGTTGCCGTAGAGATTGGTGGCAAAGGCGAGCTGTTTGCCATCCGGCGACCAGATTGGCCGCTGGCTCAGGTAGTCGCTGCCGGTGAGCGCCGTGGCGGGGCCACCCTCGGCACTGGCGACAAAAATGCGCCCCTGCCAGGTGAAGGCAAGCTGCTTGCCATCGGGGGAGAGGGCTGGCTCGCGCAGCCAGAGTGCATCGGCGGCGACACTGGCAGGTAGCCAGAGCAGTGCGCTGACCAGCAGCAGGCGGGTCAGCGAAGAGTTCGGCAAGAAGTGCAGAGGCATGATGTCATCCTGAATCAGGTTCAATTGTTACATATTTACCGATCTGCGGCATCATGGCTAGCCAGAAAATGTAACCTATGTTTTTGTTTTTATTGTCAATTAGTCATGTTTGTGCAGGTCGTTCATGGACCATTCACCGTTCGCAGCCAAGATATGTTTTATTGGGTCTATTGAGTATTGATGGCGATCCAATATCATGGCGCTCGCTCGCCAACGGGCGAGCCTATTCAGATGATGTGACAACCATAAAAAGCCCTGCCAGAGGCTTGTCGAGGGATGGAATGAGAGCCGTATTGTTGTGTGTGCTGGGGCTGTGGCCCGCGCTGAGTTTTGCCTTTACCGAAAAAGCCGATTTGGTGGTGGTCAAGAAGTCTACCTACAGCCTCACCCTGATGAAGGATGGCAAGGAACTGAAGCGCTACTGGGTTGCACTGGGCCCGGCGCCCAAGGGGCACAAGCAGCGGGAAGGGGATCAACGTACCCCGGAGGGGCGCTACACCCTGGATTACAAGAAGAGCAACTCCGGCTTTTATAAAGCGATACATATCAACTACCCGAATCTGGACGATATCAAGCGCGCCAATGAGTTGGGGGTGAACCCGGGTGGCATGATCATGATCCATGGTCAGCTTAACCGGATGGGTAACCGTCGGGTACAGCCCTCCAACTGGACCAACGGTTGTATTGCGGTACTTAACCACGAGATGGATGAGCTCTGGAATGCCATTGACCCGGGTACGCCCATCATCATCGAGCCCTGATCCGCACAACGGGGGCCTTGTCGGCAGACAAGGCCCCCGTTCTGTTCTGGTTGTGATCCCCTTTAACGGATGTCTTTTTGAGACATTCGCATTGTTGTGAATGTCACTTCAAAAAAAGCCTGTAAATGGTAAGGATATGGGTTCTATCCGTGAAGGAGTGTCCCATGTCTTTGACCGAAACCTGTCAGCGCATCGTGCGCGATCCCCATCTCTCCGCTGCTCAGAAGAGCCACGCACTGGCGCTGGCCGCCGAGAATGCGTTGCCCTACCCCGACCTGCCTGCCGCAGTCGCCGAGGCGATGGAGCAGGGATTTATCTGCGACATGTTCGAAGGGCATGCCCCCTACAAGCCGCGTTATGTGCTGCCGGACTATGAAAAATTCCTGACTCAGGGCTCTGCCTGGCTGGAGCTGACGGCGCCGCAGGATTTCGACGAGGCGCTCAACGCCCTGCGCATCCTCTATCACCATGTCCCCTCCGTCACCGGCATGCCGGTCTGGCTGGGACGGCTCGACCATCTGCTGTTGCCGTTTGTCGGCGAACTGGATGACGAGAGCCTCTATCGCAAGCTGAAGGGGTTCTGGGTCTATCTGGATCGGGTGCTGCCGGACGCCTTCATGCACGTCAACATCGGGCCGGATGACAACCGCATCTGCCGCCTGATCCTGCGCATCGACAACGAGCTCAAGCAGGTGGCGCCGAACCTCACCTTCTTCCACGATCCGGAGCAGACCCCGGACAGCCTGCTGCTGCAGGCGGTGAAGAACATCGCCGAGTGCAGCAAGCCGCACATCGCCAACTACCCGATCCATCGCGATACCTTTGACCAGCGTGGTTTTGGCATCGTCAGCTGTTACAACGCCTTGCCGCAGGCTGGTGGCGCCAATACCCTGGTGCGCATCTCCCTCAAGCGGGTCGCCGAGCAGTGCCAGGGGATCGATGACTTCCTCGGCTGCCTGCTGCCCCACTACTGCCGTCTGGCCTCCCAGCTGATCGAAGCGCGGGCCGCTTTCTTGCATCAGGAGTCCGGCTTCTTCAACAGCTTCCTGGTGAAAGAGGGGCTGCTGGATGAGGATCGTTTCGTCCCCATGTTCGGCATCTACGGCATGGCGGAAGCGGTCAATATCCTGATGGATAAAGAGAATCTGCCGGATCGTTATGGTCACGGCGAGGAGGCGAACCAGCTTGGCTATCGCATCTCGGCCCAGCTCTCGGAATATGTCACTGCGACGCCGCAAACCCATGCCTGGGGTGGTCGCGCCCTGCTGCACTCGCAAGGTGGCCTCAGCATCGATGTGGCAGTCACCCCCGGGGTGCGCATCCCCTACGGGCAGGAGCCGGATCCGGCCAGCCATGTGCTGGCGCTGGCGCCGCACCACACTTATTACCATTCGGGGATCAGCGAGATCCTCACGCTGGATCCCACCATCCGCCAGAACCCGCAGGCACTGCTGCAGCTCTGCAAGGGAGCGCTCGCTATCGGTATGCGCGAGTTCACCGCCAACGTGGCCGACAGCGATCTGGTGCGGGTGACCGGCTACATGATCCGCAAGAGCGACGTGGCTCGCTTCGCAGAGGAGGGATCGCGCTTGCAGACCACCTGTCTCGGTGCCGAGGCGAGTGAAGTGACCGCCATTCGTCAGCGGGCTCCGCGGGTAGTCGCCCACGAATCGACCATCGGCGAGTATTGAGTTCTCACCGATGGCTGATGTCTTGCCAACACGCAGCGCTCTGGTGAGCAGGGTGCTGCCGTTCTCCTGTGTCGACGGGCCGGGCAACCGGCTGGTGCTGTTTCTGCAGGGCTGCAACTTTCGCTGCCCCGGCTGCCACAACCCTCACACCATCGGGCTGTGCGACGATTGTGGCGACTGCCTTGCGGTCTGTCCGAGCGGCGCCCTATCCATGAGCGAAGGCAAGGTTCATTGGCAGGCGATGCTCTGTACCGACTGCGACGCCTGTCTGGAGGCCTGCCCGCGCAGCGCCAACCCCAAGACGGCCACCATGACGGTGGCCGACGTGCTGGCTCTACTGCGACGCTACGGCCCCTTGCTGACCGGCATTACCGTCTCCGGTGGTGAGGCGACCACCCAGCTCCCCTTTGTGGTTGCGCTGTTTGCTGCCATCAAGGGCGCGCCGGATCTGACCCATCTCACTTGCCTGCTCGACAGCAACGGTTCTCTGGCCGAAACCGGCTGGCAGCGGCTGCTGCCGGTGCTCGACGGCGCCATGCTCGATCTCAAGGGCTGGCGCGACTCGGTCCATCACACCCTGACCGGCTATGGCCGCGAGCGGGTGCTGGGGTCGCTGCAACTACTGGCACGCCACGGCAAGCTGACCGAACTGCGGCTGCTCCACGTGCCGGGCAAGAGCGATTTTCTGGATGCTAATGGTGAGCTGGACGCGGATCTCGCCGCCTTCTTGCAGCAGCTTGGGCCTGTGCCCATTCGCCTCAACGGTTTTCGCCACCACGGGGTGCGGGGGGAGGCGGCGCAATGGCCAGAGGCGACCCGCAGCGAGCTGGAGTGGCTGGCGAGTCGGTTGCGTGCTGCGGGAGTGGGGGCGGTGACCTTGCCACCGCTGATCTAAAGAGGTCTGATCGATTCCCTTGCTGTGTAGTAAAAGCACACAACTGTGACTTCTGTCTATTGGAGGGGGCCTTGGGGCTCGTTATGATATTGCCCATCCGTCCCTCCTCCATCACAGATAAATCATGAGTGAAAGCAAGGCGTTATATCGGGTTCAGTTTATTTGCCACAACGAGCGCTACGAGGTCTATGTGCGCCAGGTGAATCAGGGCCAACTGTTCGGTTTTATCGAGATCGCCGATTTTGTCTGGGACAACCACACGGCGCTTATCGTCGATCCCAGCCATGAAAAGCTCAAGAGCGAATTTGCCGATGTGCGTCACACCCTTATCCCCATGCATCAGGTGTTACGCATCGATCAGGTGAAAAAGCAGGGGGCTGCCCGCATTACGGATCTGGGTAGCAACGTCGCCTCCTTCCCCAGTCCCATTTATACCAAGCGTCCCTGATCCCTCATTGCCGTGGATGTTTCGCCGTGGCGAAACATCCATCTCTTCTCGCTGTCACCTGGCTCAGGGCTCGACCAGCTCGCGACCCAGTTGCAGGATCCGCTGGCGGAACCAGTGGCGGGCCGAGCCATCACCGGCCGGGCCATACCAGACCAGACTGTGACTCACCTTGCCGTAATCGAACGGTGCCGGACGCAGCTCCAGATCCGGCTGGCTGGCGATGCATGCCGCCCAGCCACCGATGGCGGTGAGGATCAGATCGGTCTGGGGCAGCAGGGCCGCCGCGCTGGCAAAATCGGGCAGGGTGGCGCCAATCTGGCGACGCACCTGTTGCTGGGCAAGGCTCTGCTCGAAGAAGGGGTTGGCCAGCTCCTGATCCCGGATGGCGATATGGCGCCAGCTCAGGTAGGCATCGAGATCCCAGGGCTTGGCCAGCGCCGGGTGGTCTTTGCGCAGCAGACAGACCAGTTTCTCTTCCCGCAGGGTCTCCCACACCAGCCCGGGCTGGCGCGGTAACGGCTGGCTCTGGTCATGGGGCAGGATCACGAAGTCGAGTTTGCCCGCTGCCAGCGCCTCCAGCCCCTGCTCATCCTTGTTCCAGATCTCCGGCACCATGCCCGGCACTTCTTTCATCAGCTGACCCAGAATGGGGCCCACCGGCCAGGTCATCACGCTCTCGCGCAATCCCAGCCGCAAGCAGCCCTGCCACTGCTGGGGGTTGAAGGCATTCTGGCGAGTGAGGCCGTTCAGCTCCCCCAACAACCGGTGCAGGGTGGGAGCCAGTCGCTCGGCCATGGGGGTGAGCAGCAGCTGGTTGCCCTGGCGGTAGAGCAGTTGATCCCCCAGCAGACCCCGCAGCTGGTTGAGGGTCTTGCTAACGGTGGAAGGCGTGGTGCAGAGCCGCTCGGCGGTGCGGGTGACGCTCTGGTTGTCGAGCAGCAGATGCAGGGTGACCAGATGGCGACCTCCCAGCCGAGAGAGTGCGATCAGATCCATAAGTACTCCACAAGCGAAGGGAAGAGACAAGACAAGAAAGCCCCGCCAAAGCGGGGCTGATGCGGATTAGCCCTTGAGCACCGCGGCCATGGCGTCAGCCACATAGTCGACGTTGCGGCTATTGAGGCCCGCCACGCACATGCGACCGGATCGCACCAGATAGACGGCGAACTCCTCGCGCAGCCTGTCCACCTGCTCCGGGGTGAAGCCGGTGTAGCTGAACATGCCGCGCTGGTTGATGAAGTAGCTGAAGTCGCGGCCCGGCACCTTGGCGCTCAGCACCTCGAACAGCTTCTGGCGCATGGCCTTGATGCGGGTGCGCATCTCGGTCACTTCGTCGACCCACATGGCGTGCAGCTCGGGCTGGCTCATCACTGCCGCGGTGATCTGGCCACCGTGGGTGGGCGGGCTTGAGTAGTTGCGACGCACGGTGGCCTTCATCTGACCCAGTACGCGGCTGGCTTCTTCGGCATCCTTGCAGATGACCGACAGGCCGCCGCACCGCTCGCCGTAGAAGGAGAGGTTCTTGGAAAAGGAGTTGCTGACGAAGAAGCTTACGCCGGCGGCCACCATGGCGCGAATGGCGTAGGCATCCTCTTCCAGCCCGTCGCCGAAGCCCTGATAGGCGATATCCATAAAGGGGATCAGGTTCTTCTCGACCACCAGCGCGATCACCCGATCCCACTGGGCACGGGAGAGATCCACCCCGGTCGGGTTGTGGCAGCAGGGGTGCAGCAGCACGATGCTCTTGGCCGGCAGGGTACTCAGGCAGTCGATCATCGCATCAAACTGCACGCCGCCAGTGGCCGCATCGTAGTAGGGGTAGTCGTGCACCTTGATGCCGGCGCCTTCGAACATCGCCTTGTGGTTATCCCAGGTGGGATTGCTGACCCACACCTCGGAGGTCGGGAAGTAGCGCTTGAGCAGATCGGCGCCGATCTTCAGCGCGCCGGAGCCGCCGATGGTCTGGATGGTGGCGATACGTCCCGCCTTGACCGCTTCATGGTCGGCACCAAACAGCAGGTGTTGCACTGCGGTGCGGTAGTTGGCGGCGCCTTCCATCGGCTGGTAGGGGCGCGGGGCAGGGGCGGCCGCGCGCTGGGCTTCGGCCTGCTGCACCGACGGCAGCAGCGGAATGCGCCCCTGCTCGTCGTAATAGAGGCCGATCCCCAGGTTCACCTTCTGCTCGCGGGTGTCTTTGTGGAAGGTCTCGACTAGCGTCAGGATGGGGTCGCCAGCATAGGCATCGACGTGTTCAAACATGGGGGATCCTTGAAATTGACTGTCCAGTAAAACCGGCGGTCAGCCGGGCTGGACATCATGGCGCAAAGCTGGCGGTGGCTCAAGCCCGAAAGGGACGGGGGCTGGCGGGCAGACGCCACACAGCCGTAAACGGAATGATGCGGGGTCGCCCGCAGCCTCATTCACCGGTCCTACTTCAGATAGGATCGCAATACCCGCACTACTTGATCCAGATCTTCCAGCCGCTCGGCCGGGGTCGCCTCTGCGGCACCCAGATGCTCACGCATGTGCCCTTCCAGCACCTCCAGCATCAGGCCGTTGACGGCACCGCGAATGGCCGCGATCTGCTGCAAAATGGCGGCGCAGTCGCTCTCCTGCTCCAGCGCGTGCTCCAGCGCACCGGCCTGTCCCTTGATGCGACGTACCCGTGCCAGCAGCTTCTTTTTACCGTGAATGGTGTGTGACATGCAGGATCCTCTCGATCAATAAAACTATACTGGGGTATAGTATATTGCATTGTCGTCCTCAGGAGAAATCCATGTCATCCCTTGCCTCATCCCACTGCCACCAACCCGTCGTCCACGAAGGGAATCCGCTGGCCGAACAGAAGACTCGCTGGGCCGTGCTGCTGACTGTCATCATGATGGTGGCGGAGATCGGCGGCGGCTGGTTCTACAACTCCATGGCGCTGCTGGCCGACGGCTGGCACATGAGCTCCCACGCGCTGGCGCTCGGTCTCTCGGTGCTGGCCTACCGCGCCGCCCGCCACTTTGCCCGCGACCACAGATTCAGCTTCGGCACCTGGAAGATCGAGGTGCTAGGTGGCTTCACCAGTGCTCTCCTGCTGGTGGGGGTGGCCGGGCTGATGCTGTTCGAGTCGGTGTTCAGGCTGCTCGATCCCAGCCCGATCCACTATCAACAGGCGATCGCCATCGCGCTGGTGGGGCTGCTGGTGAACCTGGCCTGTGCCTGGCTGCTCAAGGATGATCACGGCCATCATCACCACGGCCATGGGCATGACCACCATCATGGGCATGACCACCATCATGGGCATCACGACCACGATCATCATGACCATGACGATCACCACGGCCATCAGGATCTCAACCTGCGTGCCGCCTATATCCACGTGCTGGCGGATGCGGCCACTTCCGTGCTGGCGATCCTGGCACTGGTGGGGGGCATGCTGTGGGGGGCCGACTGGCTGGATCCCCTGATGGGCATAGTGGGGGCCGTACTGGTGGCGGTGTGGGCCTGGGGTCTGCTGCGCGACTCCGGTCGGGTGCTGCTGGATGCCGAGATGGATACCCCGTTGGTGGGTGAGATCCGTGAGGTGATTGCCGACCTGCCGGATGCCGAGATCCGCGATCTGCACGTCTGGCGGGTGGGCCAGCAGCAGTATGCCTGCGTGCTCTCCCTGCTGATGACTGCGCCTGTCTCCGCCAGCGAGATCCGCGCGCGGTTGGCGATACATGAAGAGCTGGTCCATGTGACCATAGAGATAGCCACTCCATAGCCAGATTTATGGCTGTCTATGCCAGATAGCGTGCAACTTGTACTCTGCAACACGAGTAAATCGAAGCAGTTTTTTCTGGGGAGGCCTGTGGCAGGCACGTGCTGACTATGTGCCTGGTACAAGCCTCACCGGGGCTAGGGGTGAGATGTGACGGTTTGAGTTAACGTTCGAAGAAGCGATAGAGGTGTTCTACCTGCATCGGGCAGTCAGCTACCAGATGCACATGATCGCGGGCCTGTTCGACCGTATCGAAACTGACCGGGCAGCCGAGGGTATCGGTCAGCTCGTAGAGGGCGCCATCATTGCCTCTGAATTCGATGATCCAGCCGGGGATGGCCACGTCGTGGAGTATTTCGGCCTCTTGCAGGATCTGTTGTTGATAGAGCTTGCGAAGTTCACTGACTGTCATGATGCTCTCCTGTGGGGAATATCCAGCTCCAGTCTATGCCTGCCCTTTATATGCGGCAACGGGATCATCCCCGCAGGACCTCCCAAGCCCAGCGGATGCGGATAAAGGTCTCGGCATTGCCACCCCGATCCGGATGGTGCTGCAGTGCCAGCTCCCGCCAGCGGCGGCGGATCGCCTCCTGACTCGCCCCCTCATTCAACCCCAACAGGGCCAGCGCCTCGGTTTTGTGCCCCTCACCGTCATAAGCGCGCCAGAAGCGGTTGAGCAGGGCTTCAACTTCGGCACGGTCGGTCTGCCAGAACACCTGCCAGTCGAGATAGTAGCTACGCAGATTTTCGCCAAGGGCAAAGCCGTGGTTGGCCTCCTGATTCCCGGCCAGCGGTTCGAGCCGGATATCCAGGGTGCTGATTACCAGCCACCATCCCTCTTGCCAGAGCTCGGCCTGCAACTGGTAGAGGGCGTTCATGATCAGGAAGTTGACCCGAAACAGCTGTAGTTGCTCATCGTCGGCCAGCCGGGGGATCTCCCCCTGCTGGCGCAGAGCGGCCATCAGTTCATGCACCTTGTAGCTTCCCGCCGCCTGTTGCAATAGCACCAGCAGAGGGGCGATCAGCGGATTGTGGTTGGCTTCGCTCATTCGGCACCCTGCTCTCTGGGTGGCTGCAGGGCGATCAGCAGCTCACCCGCCTGCGGGGTGACAGGGCCGGTAACGATCTGGGGCTTGCCCTTGCCATCCATGATGAACAGCGGGATGGCGCCGGGATTGGCGGTCTGATACTGGGCCCAGTCGAACGTCTCGCTCAGGCGGGTCGCCTTGATCTGGCCGCCCCGGCTCAGCAGGCTGCTCAGCCTGGCATAGTTGATGTCGGGGCCGAACAGGTTCTGGCGAGCGCGAAAGGTGGCGCTCTCCCGGTTGGCCTTGCCGTGCTGCTCGCTGGATCGCAGGGAGTAGACCTGCTCCTCGCCGTAGAGGTGGGCAAAGTGCAGCACCCCGAGGGCGTTGTTGTGGCGGTTGGGGGAGAGTGCCAGCACGGTACTGATGCTGGTAAGCGGCAGGTGCAGCTCGGCATGTTCCGACTGGGGGTTGCCGAAGTAGCAGGGGAGGTTGCTCATCCGCGCCTGTTTGCAGAACTCCCAGGCGGGATCGCAGAGCTGTACCGGCACCCCCTGATCCGCCAGCGCCTTGCCAATGGCCCGCGCCACCGAGTTGGCCCCTATGATGAGCCAGGTGTTGGGGGCGCTCTGGCGCATCTTGAGCAGGCTGGCCAGCGGTGCCGAGGTGAGGCTCTGCAACACCACGGTGGAGATGATCACCGCAAATACCAGCGGTACCAGCTTGTCGGCATCGGGGATCTCGGCCTGATGCAGGCTGATGGCAAACGAGGCACTGACTGCCGCCGCGACTATGCCACGCGGGGCGATCCAGCTCAGCAGGGCGCGAGCTCGCCAGGAGAGATCCGAGCCCCAGGTCGAGACCAGAATACAGAGCGGGCGCGCCACAAATTGCACCACGCACAGCAGCGCCAGCACCATGGGGCCGAGCTGCCAGAGCTGCGCCAGATCGAGGCGGGCCGCCAGCAGGATAAACAGGCTGGAGATAAGGATGACCGCGAGATCCTCCTTGAACGCCAGCACCTCCTCCAGATCCAGCCCCTCCTGATTGGCGAGCCAGATGCCGAATACGGTCACCGCCAGCAGGCCGGACTCGTGGCTGAGCCAGTTGGAGAGGCTGAAGGTGACCAGCACCAGCGCCAGCACGCCGAACTTGTGCAGGCTGACCGGCAGCCAGTCCTTGCGAATGAGCAGGGTGGTAAGCCAGCCTGCCGCCACCCCGATCAGGGAACCGACCAGCACTGTCTTGCCCAGCGCCAGCAGGGTATGGCTGATGAGATCCCCCTGACTGCCGAGGCGCACCGCCTCGAACACCAGCACCGCAAACAGGGCGCCGATAGGGTCGATGACGATCCCCTCCCAGCGCAGAATGCGGTCCACCTCCCGGGTGGGGCGGATCACGTTGAGCATGGGGGCGATCACCGTCGGGCCCGTTACCACCAGTACCGCGCCGAGCATGGTAGCGACCCGCCAGTCCAGCCCCAGCAGGAAGTAACTGGCGCTGCCGATGACGGCGAAACTGACCAGCATGCCGGTGGAGCAGAGATTGCGCACCACCTTGCCGATCCCCTTGAGCTCGGCCAGATGGAGGGTCAGTGCCCCCTCGAACAGGATGATGGCCACCGACAGAGAGACCAGCGGAAACAGCAGATCCCCGAGCAGGGCATCGGGGTCGAGCAGGCCGCTGACCGGGCCCAGAGTCAGGCCGGTGAGCAGCAGAAACAGGATGGCGGGTACCCGCAGCGACCAGGCAAGCCATTGGGCCAGCACGGAGACCAGGGCGATCCCGGCCAGAGAGAGGGCAATCATGCAGACCTCGATTCAGGCAGTGAGTATGGAGCTAGTGTAGTGGCTAAGTTGGTCAGATTGACACCTGAAGGAGCGTGCATCATGGCCGGGATGGGGAGATGTGCGACAGTCGGCGTCATGGTGGCTGGCTGTGGTGTGCAGGGCGCCAGCCAGACGCCAACCGTGGTGATGGTGTGGCCTTGGGGCCGGATTAGATGGGGCTCTCCTTGTGGAGCTCGCCGACACAGTCGGCCAGCGCCAGTACCAGTGCGGAGCGCACCATCTGATCGAGCCGGTTGAGCTGCATCTGGTAGAAGGCCCAATCCTCTTCGCTGGCGGGAGGCTCCAGCTTCATCATGCCGCCCTGATTGACCCCGTGCAGGCGGTCGAGCAGATCGCGGATCGGCTTGTCGCTGAAGCGGTAATCCTTGGGGTCGCGCACCAGAAAGTCGCGGATCTTGATATAGGCTTCGATATCCTGATAGCGCTCGAGTGAGATGAGGCCGAGGGCGAAGATGAGCTTGAGGCGCACCTCCAGCTGGCCGAGGGGGCCGCTCTGGTTGAGCAGGGGTTCGATGGCGTATTTGACGGCATACTCCTCCTGACGGAACGCGCGTCGCATCAGGGAGTCGACCGCCTCTTCCAGGATGGTCACGGCTTCGAGAAAGAAGCCGCGGGGGCCATCCTGCTCGTTCAGTCGTTCCAGTACTTCATCTTCCTGGTGTGTGGTCATAGGTGCATTGGGTCCAGCTGACAGGGAGAGAGTGGGCCTCTCTCCCGGTTTCTATCATATGGGGCACATTCCCTTGCCATTCAAGCGCTTGGCGCGCTATCAGTGGTGGCTGAATGCGCCGCAAGCAGGGTCATTACAGGGTTTCGTAACGGGCGACGATGGCGCTAACCACTTCGCTCTCTTCATCCAGTCCGGTGACGCGGGCCAGCGCTTTGGCCGGGCCCAGCTCCGCCAGCAGGGCTTGCAACTCCACTGCCTGCGGGTCATCGGCATTGCGATAGTGGAGCGCCGCGGCGATCCCCTCCTGCAACTGATCGCTCGGCAGGCCGTACTCCAGGGTGCCCAGCAGCGGCTTCACCAGTCGATCTCCCGCCGCCAGCTTGCGCAGCGGCTGACGACCGACCCGGTCAATCTCGTCCACCAGATAGGGGTTGGCGAAGCGGGCCAGGATCTTCTCTATGTAGGCGGCGTGCAGACGCGGGTCGAAGCCGTAGCGTTTTACCAGCACGGCACCGCTCTCCTCCATGGCGCGGCGTACCTTGCTGCGGATCACCGGATCCTCGATCGCCTCGCGCACTGTGCGGTAGCCCCGCAGTTTGCCGAGGTAGGCGGTGACGATGTGGCCGGTGTTGAGGGTGAACAGCTTGCGCTCGACGAAGGCCATCAGGTTGTCGGTGGGCTCCATGCCCGCCACCTGTGGCAGCTCCCCCTTGAACTGGGTCTGGTCGACGATCCACTCGCTGAAGCTCTCTACCGTCACTTCCAGTGGATCATCGTTGGCAGCCGCGGCGGGCGGCACGATGCGATCCACCGCCGAGTCGACGAAGCCGATACAGGATTCGAGCGTGGCATGATACGCGACCGGCAGGTACTTGAGTACCTCCCGCTTGAGGTGGCTGGTGCCGCGCACCATGTTTTCGCAGGCGATGACGTTGAGCGGAGTCAGGTTGCCGGCATCGAAACGGGCCTGCAGCCCCTTGGCCAGGGTGCTGGCAATCTTGTCCAGAATGTTGGGGCCCACTGCCGTGGTGACCAGATCTGCGGTGATGATGCGGGCGATCACCTCGTGACCGGCGGAGCTCACCGCCGCCACGTTGCGCACCACATCCAGCTTCTGATCCGCCCCTACTACATGGACCTTGTACTCCTGACGGTGGTTGAGCTGGTCGATCAGGGTGTCGTTGACGTCGGCGAAGGTGACCTGATGGCTGGCATCCGCCAGCACTTTGCCGATAAAGCCGCGACCGATGTTACCAGCACCAAAATGCAATGTTTTCATGATATTAACCTCTTGAACCAAAGACGATGAAAGATGATTACGCAGCCTGTTCGGCACCCAGCAGATCCAGGAAGGCCTGGGGATCCGTGGTGCTGGCCAGCCGGTCGATGAGACCGGGTTCATCCAGTGCATTGGTCAGGCGGGTTATCACCTGCATATGTTCGTCGTTGCGGGCGGCGATGCCGATCACCAGCCGCGCTACCTCATCGGCAGCCTCGCCAAAGGCGACCCCGGCCGGGTACTGGCAGATGACGATGCCGGTACGCTTCACAAACTCCTTGGCGGCGATGGTGCCGTGCGGCACGGCAATGGATTCGCCGAGGTAGGTGGAGACCAGCTGTTCGCGCTCCAGCATGGCGTTGACGTAGTCGGGCGCCACATAGCCCCGCTCCGCCAGCAGTCGGCCTGCGGTCAGGATGGCGGCCTCCTTGCTGTCCGCTTTCAGTCCAAGATGCACGTCATGACGGCTCAGGGTAAAGACTTCGGCCGCTTGCGGCTCGTAGCTGTCGTCGTTGGCGGCCACCAGCAGTTGCGGGTTGGCGACGTCATCGTTGGCGGCCTGGGTCAGGCTCTGAACCAGCTCCTGATAGAGGCCGTTGTCGAGGAAGTTGGTCAGGGAAATATGGTGGGCATGCGGCGCATGGCGACGGGCCCGCTCGGTCAGATCCTTGTGGGTGATGACCCAGTCCACCTGATCGTCGAGCTGATCGATGGCGCGGTTGGTGACGCTGATATCGAGCCCTGCGGCCTGCACCCGCTTGCGCAGCATGCCGGCGCCCATGGCGCTGGAGCCCATGCCCGCATCGCAGGCGACCACGATATTGCGCACCGCCATCAGTTCGCCGCCCGGCTTCTTGGCCGCTGCGGTTTCAGGCTTGCCGCCCTTCATGGCTTTCATCTTGCGAGTGGCTTCACCGAGGGCATCGGCCTCGTCGGCTTCCGGCTGCTGGGCGCGGACGAACACGGCGGCGACCAGGAAAGAGACCAGAGTAGCGCTGATGATGGAGAGGGCGACCCCGATCAGGGAGGCTTTCGGCGTCATCAACAGCACGGCGAAGATGGAGCCCGGTGAGGCAGGGGAGACCAGACCGGCGTTGAACAGGGTCAGGGTGAAGACCCCGGTCATGCCACCGGCGATCACCGCCAGAATGAGGCGCGGGTTCATCAGCACATACGGGAAGTAGATCTCGTGGATGCCGCCGAAGAAGTGAATGATGGAGGCACCTGCAGCGGACTGCTTGGCCGCACCACGACCGAACACCATGTAGGCCAGCAGCACGCCCATGCCCGGGCCCGGGTTCGCTTCAATCAGGAAGAAGATGGAGCTGCCGTGCTCGGTCGCCTGCTGGATCCCCAGCGGCGAGAAGATGCCGTGGTTGATGGCGTTGTTGAGGAACAGGATCTTGGCCGGTTCGACGAAGATGGAGGTGAGCGGCAGCATGTGGTTTTCCACCAGGAAGCCGACGCCACTGGCCAGCAGGCCGGAGAGCACCTTGACGAAGGGGCCGATCACGAAGAAAGCGAGGATCGCCAGCAGCATGCCGATAAGCCCGGCGGAGAAGTTGTTGACCAGCATCTCGAAGCCGCTCTTGACGCGACCGTCCATCGCCTTGTCGAAGCGCTTGATGGCCCAGCCACCGAGCGGGCCGACCATCATGGCGCCCATAAACATCGGGATATCGGTTCCCACGATGACACCCATGGTGGTGATGGCACCAACCACGCCGCCGCGCTCACCGCCCATCAGCTTGCCGCCGGTGTAGCCAATCAGCAGCGGCAGCAGGTAGGTGATCATGGGGCCGACCAGCTTGGCCAAGGTTTCATTGGGCAGCCAGCCGGTGGGGATGAAGAGGGCGGTGATAAAGCCCCAGGCGATAAAGGCGCCTATGTTGGGCATGACCATATTGGACAGGAAGCGTCCAAAATTCTGTATCTTGACTTTGGTATCCGGTGATAACATGTCGGGACCCCGTTTTAAGCCTGTTTGATTAAAAGTGGTAGTCGGGATGGCCGGTTTTGCCGAACCGCCATCCCGGTCGTCTAAGCAACTTCAATCTACCAGCTTGCGATCAAATTAGGCTGAAAACGGGGTATCTTGTGATCCAGCTCTCAGATACCCAGCCATACCCCCTCCATAACCAGTGATCCACATCACATACCCATTCTGTAATTCGGCTACATTTCGATCTTTTCTGTTTTGCATGGTCATTTTTTGTGACTTAAATCACTTAAGTTGCTTTGTGGCCCTCTTGTGGAATGGTGATTGGCGTCACAAGTTCGATTTTTGTATTCGAATGGGACAAATCACTCAGTCACTCATCAGCGGGTGGTGACGATGGATCTATCGAAACACTCCATTGCTTACCAATGAATCAATAAATTTGTAACCCGCTTTCAGTTTTTACGGTTGGTGATGAGCTCTCTTTTGCTGTTGGTCGATGGGAATGGGCGCCAACATGCAGGATGTTATCGAGCGGCAGATGTTCGGGGCGCTTGCTTGCCGCGCAGGGCTGATAGCAGATAAAAACAAACCGCCAGCAGGCGGTTTGTCGGTTTTTGCGATCTGAGCCCTGTCGGGGCTGCGGCTTAGTAGAAGCCGGCATCCTCGGGGGAGGGGCGGGTCTTGAAGCGGCGATGGAGCCACATGTACTGCTCCGGCGCCTTGCGCACGGCGGCTTCAATCTCGCGGTTGGCGCGGGCGGCATCAACCATGTCATCCCCGCTGGGGTAGTCGGCGAGCGGCGCGCCGATATGCAGGGTGTAACCCTCGCTGGTGCGGATGTTGTAGCAGGGCAGGGTGACGGTATTTTTCACCCGCGCCAGGGTGGCGGTGCCGGTGATGGTGGCCGCCTGCTCTACCGCGAAGTAGGGCACGAACACGCTGGCGTGGCTGCCGTAGTCGTGATCCGGTGCATACCAGAGAGCGTCGCCGTTGCGCAGCGCCTTGATCATCCCCTTCACATCCATCCGGTCTACCAGATATTTGTTGGAGGCGCAGCGACCGTGGTACTGGGCATACTCCAATACCGGGTTGGTGTTGGGGCGATAGACACCGACCCCGGGGCGCACCAGCCCGAAACAGCGGGCGTTGAGTTCCAGCGTCAGGAAGTGGCAGGAGAGCAGCAGCATGCCCTGACCTTTTTCCATGGCGGCGATGACGTGCTCTTCCCCTTCCACCTTCATCAGGTTGCGCATCCGCCAGTCTGGCCAGAACCAGGCGATCCCCACCTCGAACACGGCGCAGCCCACGCTCTCGAAGTTTGCCTTGAGCAGTTTCTCCCGCTCATCCCGGGTCAGCTCGGGCATCGCCAGCTCCAGGTTGCGACGGGCAATCTTGACCCGGGACTTCAATATCCTGGCGGCGAGACGACCGAGCTGACGGCCCAGCCACATCTGGCTACGCCACGGCAGCAGGGTCAGCAGCCAGAGCAGGCCGAGGCCGAACCAGCTGGCCCAGTAACGGGGATGAAACAGGCGGGGCTCCAGGCGGGGAGCGTTGTCATGGGCCATGGCTAATCTCTTGTTCGCAAACACAATCGGGGGATTCTAGCCGAAAAGGGGGGGCGGGGGCGAATGGCTGTGTGCTGGTCAGAGGGGTAGCCTGCGTCCGGTTAGCGTGACAGCGGCGGCAACTGCGGTCGGCTTTTTCTACACCGGATAAAAGAGTGTGATAAAATCGCCCGCTGATTTTTCAGGTTTTGAGAGTCGATACAGATGAAGATCACCCTGCCCGATTTTGAAAAAGCCCGCGTTCTGGTCGTTGGCGATGTCATGTTGGACCGTTACTGGCATGGCCCTACCGGTCGGATCTCCCCCGAGGCACCGGTGCCCGTGGTCAAGGTTGAACACATTGAGGAGCGCCCGGGTGGCGCGGCCAACGTGGCCCTCAACTCCGCCGCCCTTGGCGCTCACGCTGTGCTGCTTGGCCTGACCGGTCAGGACGAGGCAGCCGATGCCTTGGCTGGCCAGATGGCTGGCGTCAAGGTGGCCTGTGATTTCGTTCGTCTGGCCGACTTCCCGACTATCACCAAGCTGCGGGTGCTGTCCCGCAACCAGCAGCTGCTGCGTCTGGACTTTGAAGAGCCCTTCCACTCCGTCGATGCCACCCTGCTGATGAGCAAGGTCGAGCAGGCGCTGCCGAATAGCGACGTGATGATCCTCTCCGACTATGGCAAGGGTGCTCTCAACGACGTGCCCGGCATGATCCAGCGCGCCCGTGCCGCCGGTATTCCGGTGTTGGTCGACCCCAAGGGGACCGACTTCGAGAAGTACCGCGGCGCTACCTTGCTGACCCCCAACATGTCCGAGTTCGAGGCTGTGGTAGGCAAGGTGAAGAGCGAAGAGGAGCTGGTCGCCAAGGGGTTGGATCTGGTCAAGCGTTTCGAGCTGGATGCCCTGCTGGTCACCCGTTCCGAGAACGGCATGACCCTGATCCGCGAAGGTCAGCCAGAGCTGCATCTGCCAGCTCAGGCCCACGAGGTTTATGATGTGACCGGTGCCGGTGATACCGTCATCTCGACCCTCGCCACCTCGCTGGCGGCAGGCAAGAGCCTGGACGAAGCCTGTGCGCTGGCCAATACCGCAGCCGGTATCGTGGTCGGCAAGCTGGGTACCTCTACCGTCAGTCCGGTCGAGCTGGCCAACGCCCTCTACACCGAGCAGGAGACCGGCTTCGGCGTCATGTCCGAAGCCCAACTGAAAGTGGCGGTTCGTGCCGCCCGTCTGCGCGGCGAGAAGGTGGTGATGACCAACGGTTGCTTCGACATCCTGCACGCCGGCCATGTCTCCTATCTGGCCAACGCCGGCAAGCTGGGGGATCGCCTGATCGTGGCGGTCAACACCGACGAGTCGGTTCGTCGCCTGAAAGGGCCGGGTCGTCCGGTCAACCCGACTGAGCGCCGCATGGCCGTACTGGCTGCGCTGGGCGCGGTGGACTGGGTGGTGCCCTTCTCCGAGGATACCCCGCAGCGCCTGATCGCCG
Source organism: Aeromonas sp. 601027 (assembly GCF_049174455.1). Classification (NCBI taxonomy): domain Bacteria; kingdom Pseudomonadati; phylum Pseudomonadota; class Gammaproteobacteria; order Aeromonadales; family Aeromonadaceae; genus Aeromonas; species Aeromonas sp. 601027. Next base: position 105,767 of record NZ_JAAKTN010000009.1, read on the forward strand.
AGATCCTGCCGGATCTGCTGGTCAAGGGCGGTGACTACAAGCCGGAAGATATCGCCGGTTACGCCGAGGTGACCGCCAATGGTGGCGAGGTGCGCGTTCTCAACTTCGAGGATGGCTGCTCCACCACCGACATCATCAAGACGATCCGCGAGCGCGGCTAACGTTCTGCTAGCCCCGCAATCTGGCGGGGCTCACTATCGGCGGTAGCAAACCGGCAGAAATACGGATAACAAAAAGGCGACCTTGCGGTCGCCTTTTTCATGTCCGATAGCGGCTATCAGCCTTTGGCTTTTGCCGTGGCAGGCATCAGACCCTGGTTCACTTCCACCAGATCCTGCGCTTCCAGAATACCGGCAGCCTGTTTCAGGCTCAGGATATTGAGAATGTAGTTGTAACGGGCTTCGGAGAGCTTCTGCTTGGCCTCGTACAGCTTGCGAGTAGAGTCCAGCACGTCGACGATGGTACGGGTACCCACTTCGTAACCGGCTTCGGTTGCCTTCAGGGCGCTGTCGGCGGAGACCACAGACTGGCTGTAGGCACGTACCGAGCCGATGCTGGCGTTCACGTTGTTGTAGGAGGAGCGCACTGTGCTCTGCACCGAGCGGAAGTTCTTCTCCAGCAGTTCACTGGCCGCAACGTAGTTGTATTGAGCCTGTTTTACCTTGGAGCTGGTGGCGCCACCACTGTAGATGGGCAGTTTGAAGGTCAGACCGATATTGGCCTGATTGTCATTGCCGCCGCTCTGAATACTATCCAGCTTGTAATCGGTATTGCTGGTTTGCAGTCCGGCCCCCAGATCCAGAGTCGGCTCATGGCCGGTTTTGGCCAGATCGATCTGCTCCTTGGCAATGTCCTTGCTGATGCGGGCACTGTGCAGTTGCAGGTTCTTGTCCAGCGCCAGCTCCAGCCACTTGTCGGAGCCGAAGGCGGTCTTCTGCGGGCTGAAACGATCGGTGTTCAGCACGTCCAGATTGCGGTGATCGATACCGGTCAGCTCGCGCAGGGTCTCGTAGCTGTTGTCCAGCGAGTTTTCGGCATTGATCTCGTCAGCCAGCGCCTGGTCGCGGGAGGCTTCAGCTTCATGGACGTCGGTGATGGCGGTCAGGCCCACTTCGAAACGCTGCTGGGTTTGCTCCAGCTGACGCTCTACCGCAACCTTGTTGGCACGGACGAACTCCAGGGTATCCATCGCCTTGAGCACATCAAAGTAGGCTTTGGCGGTGCGCACCATCAGGTTCTGGATTTCGAGGTTGTAGGCGACATCAGACTGGGTGGCCTGCTTCTCGCTGATATCCAGATTGACCCAGTTACTGCGACGATAGAGGGATTGCGACAGCGTCACCTCACCCTTGGCGTTGGTATTGCTCTGGGTGTCGTTCTTGTTTTGCAGATAATTGAGCCCGGCACCCAGATCGATCTGGGGCAGCAGAGGGGCTCGGGATTCGTTGATCTTCTCGAAGGCTTGGTCGCGAACGGCTTTGGACTGCAGCAACTGCGGGTCTTTCAGCTGGGCTTGTTGATAGATATCGAGCAGGTTTTCGGCGTGGGCACCGGCACTGACGCCCAGCAACACCATGACTGACAAAAGTGTTCTTTTCATAGATCGTTTTAACCTTATGTAGTAACCCAAACTGGTTGCTGGAGAGGCAAATATTGTCACCGACCAAGCTTGATTGCAGCTTAATCACTCTACTATAAGCAAAATTTAATGCTAAGAGTCTCAGGTCCGGTGACGGGAACGTCAAGAACTGGACGCAGTTTTCTCCCCGCGCGCCTAGCCAAATGGTCTGTGGCTGCTAAAATCCACCCCTCATTACCATGGCACGCCGAGTGAATGAACGTTCATTCATGTTCCTCGGATTTTATGGTCAAACTGATACAAGTCAAGCTGACGGGAGCCCCGGATGTCGCAGCAACCCTTGCCGCAAGATCGGCATTACGCCGCCGATGATGTGAAAATCATTGAAAAATCAGCTGGATATAACGGCTTCTTCAAGGTGAATGTCTATCGTCTGCAGCATCGGTTATTTGCGGGCGGCTGGAACCAGCCCATCGTGCGCGAGCTGTTCGAGCGGGGCCATGCTGCCGCGCTGCTGCCCTATGATCCAGTACGCGACCAGATCGTGCTGGTGGAGCAGTTCCGTATCGGCGCCATGGAGACCAGCCCGACCCCTTGGCTGCTGGAGCTGGTGGCCGGCATCATCGACGAAGGGGAGACCGCCGAGGCGGTGGTGCGCCGCGAAGCGGTGGAAGAGGCCGGGATCGAGGTGGCCCGCTGCGAGCATGCCATCAGCTATCTGGTGAGCCCGGGCGGCAGCACCGAGCGGATCGAGGTCTTTGTGGGCGAGGTGGATGCCAGCAAGGCCGAGGGACTGCACGGTCTGGCTGATGAGGGCGAAGATATCCGGGTGCACGTGGTGAGCCGCGAACAGGCCTATGCCTGGCTCAAAGAGGGACGTATCGACAATGCGGCCTCGGTCATTGCCCTGCAGTGGTTGGCCCTCAACCATGGCGAGCTGCGCGCCCGCTGGCTGGCGGATCGCTGAGGTGGCGCTGACCCTGCAACAGAGCAGGCGCTATGTGCCTGATCTGATGTCCTTGCAGCGTACCTGCGAGGTCAATTACATGGCGTTGATGAAACTGCTGCCGCCAGATGGGGAAGTCGGGGCCGAGCGCCGCTATCGGGTCGGCAACGATCTGCAGTTCCAGCTCACCATCATTGGCGAGAGTCGCTTCACCAATCAGGTGATCCTGAGCCAGCACAACCCCGAATTGCCCGAATATTTACAAGCTCAGATAGAGATTCGTTTGTATCATGATGTGCGGATGGCGGAAGTGTGTGCAGCGCAACAGATTTCCCGTTTGCAACCACGTTATGATTATCCCAATAAAAAGATGCACCAGCGGGACGAAAAGGAGCAGGTAAATCTGTTTCTGGCCGAATGGCTAAAATTTTGTCTCAGACATGGTACCAGCCCGATCAATATCTCCAGTTGAACAAATAAAAAGAAGCGTGATTTTGGAAACAGAGCTCCCCCAGGCGCAGGACGGCAGTGTGCGCCTGTTGCAAATTACCGACACCCACCTCTTCGCGAGTGCCGAAGGGCGGCTGTTGGCTGTGCGCACCGCAGAGAGTCTGGCCGCCGTGCTGGAACAGGTGCAGGCCAATGAACACCCCTACGAGGTGATTCTGGCGACCGGCGATCTGTCGCAGGATCACAGCCCGGAATCCTATCAGCGTTTCGCCTCCATGATGGCGCCCCTTGGCCGCCCCATCTACTGGCTGCCGGGCAATCACGATGACAGCCCGCTGATGACTGAATATCTCCATGCCGCCGGGATCAGTGAATCCAAGCAGTTGGTGGGCGACCACTGGCAGGTGATCCTGCTCGACACCCAGGTGCGCGGCAAACCTCACGGCATGATTGGCGATCACCAGCTGGCCGCCCTCGACCGTGCCCTGCGTCAATATCCTGATCGCCACGCCCTTATCACCCTGCACCATCAGGCGGTACCGGTGGGCTGCGCCTGGCTGGATCAGCACAATCTCAAGAATGCCGATGACCTGTTTGCCGTGCTGGCTCGTCATCCGCAGCAGAAGACCATCCTGTTCGGCCACGTCCATCAGGAGTTTGACGAGGTGCACCGCGGGGTGCGGCTGATTGCCAGCCCATCGACCTGCATCCAGTTCAAACCGCTCTCTGATGGCTTTGCGCTGGATGAATCCGGCCCGGGCTGGCGCTATCTGACCCTCTATCCGGATGGGCGGGTGGCCAGCGAGGTGTGGCGCCTGCCGGTGGGGCAGTTTGTGCCCGACCCCAACGCCACCGGTTATTGAGGAGAGCATTCAATGAAGTCGGTTCTCCTTTATCTGCACGGTTTCAACTCCTCACCGGGCTCCGCCAAGGCGCAGCAGATGGCTGCCTGGGTGGCCGCCAACCGGCCCGACATCGAGGTGATCATTCCGGCCCAGCCCAATACGCCAGCGGCGGCCTGGGCGGCTATCGAGCAGACCATCGTCGATCTGCAGGGGCGTTATGGTAGTGAATTCAAGCTCGGCGCCGTGGGCAGCTCCCTCGGCGGCTTTATGGCGACCCGGGTGAGCGAACAGTACGGCTGCCGCGCCGCGCTGATCAATCCGGCGGTGCGCCCGCACGAACTGCTCTGTGACTACCTCGGCCCCCAGACCAATCCCTATACCGGGGAGCAGTACGAACTGCTGCCTGAACATATGGACGAGCTGCGGGCACTGGCGGTACCGGTGGCGGCGCCGGAGCGACTCTGGATCCTGCAACAGCAGGGGGATGAGGTGCTCGACTATCGCAAGGCGCTGGATGAATACCGCTTTGCCCGCCTCTCGCTGGAGTGCGGCGGCGACCACGCCTTTGTGGCGTTCGAGCGCTACCACGCCCAGATCATCCGTTTCCTCGGGCTTTAATCATGCAACCGCCGTTGGCCGCCTATCTGGAACAGGTACTGGCCACGGCGCAAGCGGGCCTCACCTACTCCAAAGACCCCTTCGATATCGGCCGTTTCGAGGCGCTGCGCGCGGCCACAGTGGCTCTTATCGCCAACCAGAGCGAGCTGGCGCCGGAAGCCATCAGCGACTGGATTGCCCTCGATAACGGTTATCCCACCCCCAAGCTCGACGTGCGGGCCTTCATTCAGAACAATGCGGGCCATATCCTGCTGGTACAGGAGCGCAGCGACGGCTGCTGGACTCTGCCCGGTGGCTGGTGCGATATCGGTGACTCGCCAGCGGATGCCGTGGTGCGTGAAGTAGTGGAGGAAACCGGCCTTGAGTGCCGCGCGGTACAACTGCTGGCCCTGTTCGACAAGCTAAAACACCCTCATCCGCCCCAGCTGCCTCACGCCCACAAGGCCTTCTTCCTGTGCGAGGTGACCGGCGGCCAGCTGCTGGGCGAAACCGATGAAACCAAAGGGGCGGGGTACTTCCCCATCGACGATTTGCCCCCGCTCTCCTGCCATCGGGTGGTGGCCTCCCAGTTGCGCTCCCTCCATGAGCATTTGCTGCAGGGGCGGCGCGATACCCTGTTTGATTGACATCTGAGGAAGTGAACCCGTTCGAGCTGGGGGTGGTGCCGACGCGCGATGGTGTGCATCACCCAGCGGATCGACAGGTCTGAACAAAAAGGGGCTCATATGTTCCTGTTTCGCCCTGCGGGGCAGTGTTAATCTTTAGCGGCCTGTTTACTTTGCCTCGCCCGGGGCAGGGGATGGCCGAACTCTTCTGAACTTCACTGCCAACAGGGAGCACGTTTGTGACAACTCCTTCTGCGCTGCCGGATCTGGTACTGGGCGCCTCTCTCTACTTTCCGCCGCTGTTCAAGGCGGTGCTGCTCGGCCTGCTCTGCTGGCTGCCGGTGCACCATCTGCTGCGTGACTGGCTCTATGGCGGGGATGTCTGGTACCCCTTGTTGATGGATCTCTCCCTGTTTATCCTCGCCGTCAGCGGCGCTCTATGGATGCTGTTACATGGCTAAATCACCTCTCGCGACCCTCAAATACTTCTCCACCCTGCTGGTCTGTGCGCTGGCGCTGGCGGCGGGCTGGTGGCTGTGGAACTACTACATGCAGGGGCCCTGGACCCGGGATGGCAAGGTGCGCGCCGAGCTGGTCAGCATTACCCCCGAGGTGTCGGGCAAGATCATCAAGATAGCGGTGAAGGACAACCAGCTGGTGAAGGCGGGGGAGGAGATCTTTACGCTCGACCCCGAGCCCTACCGGATCGCCCTCGATAATGCCCGGGCGGCGCTGGCCAAGGCGAAATCGGATCTCGACAAGGCCGAGCACGAGGCGAACCGCCGCAGCGGCCTGTCGCGCAGCGTCATCTCCGCCGAGACGGTGGACGAAGCGCGCCTCAATGCCCAGGCGATGCAGGCGGCCTATCAGGTGGCGCAGGCCAATCTGGAGAAGGCGGAGTGGTCGCTGGCCAAGACCCGGGTGCATGCCGCGAGCGATGGCTACATCACCAACCTGCAGACCCGGGTCGGCAACTATGCTAGTGCCGGCGTGCCGTTGGTGGCGCTGGTAGATACTCACTCCTTCTATGTGCAGGGTTATTTTGAAGAGACCAAGCTTGGCCACATAGCGCCGGGCAAACCGGCCGAAGTGGTGCTTTACAGCGGTGAGCAGCGGTTGCGTGGCGAGGTGGAGAGCATAGGGCGCGCCATCCACGATCAGAGCGTCGATGGCGGCAACGGCCTGCTGATCGACGTCAAACCCAACGTGCCCTGGGTGCGGCTGGCCCAGCGGGTGCCGGTGCGGATCAAGCTGCTGGAGGTGCCGGCGGACGTGACGCTGATCGCCGGCACCACCTGCACCATCACCATTGGCGAGTAGGGTGAGCGAGTCGTTCTGGTTGCGCACCCCCTGGGGGAAGGCGACAGGGGGGCAGTGGCGTTATGCCCTGCGCAATGCCCTAGCAATGTGCCTGTCGCTCTGGCTGGCCTTCGTGCTGCAGCTCGACTCCCCCTATTGGGCGATGAGCTCGGCCGCGGTGGTGAGTTTTCCCACCGTGGGCGGGGTGATCAGCAAGAGTCTGGGGCGGGTGGTTGGCAGCCTGATGGGGGCGATGGCGGCGGTGGTGATCACCGGTCTTGGCATCAGCGATCCCTGGCTGTTCAGCTTCCTCATCGCCCTCTGGCTGGGCTTGTGCACCTACATCTCCAACCACTATCAGAACAACGTCTCCTACGCCTTTGCACTCGGTGGTTATACGGCCGCCATCATCGCCTTCTCCTGCGTCAATGTGGCGGATCCCCACCATATCTTCGATATTGCCCAGGCGCGGGTGAGCGAGGTGATCATCGGTATCCTCTGCGGCGGTCTGATGATGATGATCCTGCCCAGCACCTCGGACAGCGAAACCCTGCTGGAATCCCTGCGCAAGAGCCAAGCCCGCCTGCTGGAGCATGCCCAGCTGCTCTGGCTGGGGGAGATGACGCCCGAGGTGCGCAGCTCCCACGAAGGGCTGATCGGCCAGATCCTCACCATGAACGTGCTGCGCATACAGGCGGTCTGGAGCCATCACCGGTTGCGGCGCCAGAACCGGCTGCTCAACTTCCTGCTCCATCGCCAGCTGCGCCTGATCAGTCTTATCTCCAGCCAGCGCCGCATGCTGCACAACTGGCCGGAACAACCGGAAGGCATTCAGGCGCTGCTCGCCACCCTGCTGGCCGAGCTTGGCAAGCCGGGGTGCGACAAGTATCGGGTCGCGAGGTTGCTGGCTCCCCTGATGCCGACCAGCGAGCATGATTATCGACTGCGCACCTTTTTGCTGCGGCTGCGCCACTTCTGCTGGAGCTATCTGGAGTGTCAGCGCTGGCTTGACCGGTTGACCCGCTACGACGATCAGGAGTGGCCGGCGCCGCCCCGTCACACCTCTCTCACCAGCCATACCGACACACTGGAGGCGGCCTACAACGGCGGGCGCACCTTCCTCTGCGTGCTGCTCGGCTGCACCTTCTGGATCAACAGTCAGTGGGATGCGGGCAGCTCGGCGCTCACCATGCTCTCCATCTGCTGCGTGCTCTACTCGGCGACCCCGGCCCCGGCTCAGGGGGCCAACACCATGCTCAGAGCGATCCTGTTGCTCAGCCTCATCTGCTTTGCGGTCAAGTTTGGCCTGATGATCCGCATCGACGACTTCTGGGTCTTCTGCCTCTTGCTCTTTCCGGCGCTGCTCACCATGCAGCTCTGCAAACAGCAACAGGTGCGGCAGGCGGGCCTCTGGGGCCAGATGATCGTGCTGCTCGGCTCGTTTCTCGCCATCACCAATCCGCCCAGCTACGACTATCAGCAGTTCATCAACAGCAGCCTTGCCCAGATGCTGGGGGTGATGAGTGCCGCGCTGGCGTTTCAGCTGCTGCGACCGAGCTCGGATCGGCGCAAGAGCCGCCGTATTATCCGCTCCCTGCGCCGCCACTTCATGGACCAGCTGGAGCCGGCCCCGCGTCAGAGCGAGAGCCAGTTCGAGTCGCTGATCTACCACTGCATCAGTCAGCTCGGTCAGAGTCAGGATCAGACCGCCCGCCTCTGGGTGCTGCGCTGGGGCGTGGTGCTGCTCAACTGCAGCCATATCGTCTGGCAGCTGCGCCAGTGGCGCGGTGACGAGCACCCCCTCTATCTGGTGCGCGACAACTGTATCCGCAGCCTGAAGGGGATCCTCACCGAGCAGGGGGTGCAGCACGCCTCCCTGGATCGCACGCTGGCCGAGCTGCAGCGGATCAGTCAGGGGCTGGCCAACCATGGCGATGGCACGGCGCGAGAGCTGGCAGGCATGGTGTGGCGGCTGCAAAGCTCGCTCTCCCAGCTGCAACAGGCGCTGCCGGGCCCTGCCGAGGGGAGCTGAAATAGCCTCCGGAGGGGCACAATCCCCTCCGGATCACCCTTTCCCGCAGCCAAGTTTGTCCAATACCCTCCCAACGAGTAAGATTCTCCCCAAACGTCAATTCGCAAGGCCCTCCATGTCTACTCAATACAATGCGGATGCCATTGAGGTCCTCAATGGCCTTGAACCGGTGCGTCGCCGCCCCGGCATGTATACCGACACCACCCGGCCCAACCACCTCGGTCAGGAGGTCATCGACAACAGCGTCGATGAAGCGCTGGCAGGTCACGCCCGCAATCTGGAGGTGATCCTGCATGAAGACCAGTCCCTCGAAGTGATCGACGACGGCCGCGGCATGCCGGTCGATATCCACCCGGAAGAGGGTGTCAGCGGGGTGGAGCTGATCCTCTGCAAGCTGCACGCGGGCGGCAAGTTCTCCAACAAGAACTACCAGTTTTCCGGCGGTCTGCACGGGGTGGGTATTTCGGTGGTGAACGCCCTCTCCGACCGGGTCGAGGTGACGGTACGTCGCGATGGCCAGGTCTATGACATCGCCTTCGAGCGTGGCGAGAAGGTGCAGGAGCTGACCATCACCGGCACTTGCGGTCGTCGCAATACCGGCACCCGGGTGCGCTTCTGGCCGCAGGCGAGCTACTTCGATTCGCCCAAATTCTCGGTCACCAAGCTGGAGCACCTGCTCAAAGCCAAGGCCGTGCTCTGCCCTGGCCTCACCATCAAGTTCCTCGACAAGAACACCGGCATCAAGCTGGAGTGGTGCTACGAAGATGGCCTCAAGGATTATCTGGTCGACGCGGTCAAGCAGTACACCTGCCTGCCGGAGCAGCCCTTTATCGGCTCGTTCAGCTCCGAACAGTCGGCGGTGGACTGGGCACTCTGCTGGTTGCCGGAAGGGGGCGAATGCCTCGCCGAATCCTATGTGAACCTCATTCCCACTGCGCAGGGCGGTACTCACGTCAACGGTCTGCGTCAGGGTCTGCTCGACGCCATGCGCGAGTTCTGCGAGTTCCGCAACCTGTTGCCGCGCGGGGTCAAGCTGACCCCGGAAGATATCTGGGATCGCTGCGCCTACATCCTCTCCATCAAGATGCAGGATCCGCAGTTCGCCGGTCAGACCAAGGAACGCCTCTCCTCCCGCCAGAGCTCGGCGTTCGTCTCCGGCGTGGTGAAGGATGCCTTCAGCCTCTATCTGAACAGCAACACCGAGCTGGCGGAGCAGATCGCCGAGCTCTGCATCTCCAGCGCCCAGCGCCGGATGCGCGCCGCCAAGACGGTGGTGCGCAAGAAGATAACGCAAGGCCCGGCGCTGCCCGGCAAGCTGACCGACTGCGGCTGTGCCGACCCCATGCAGGGCGAGCTATTCCTGGTGGAGGGTGACTCTGCGGGCGGCAGTGCCAAGCAGGCGCGGGATCGCGAGTTTCAGGCCATCATGCCGCTGCGCGGCAAGATCCTGAACACCTGGGAGGTGGAGGCCGGTCAGGTGCTCGCCTCGCAAGAAGTTCACGACATCTCGGTCGCCATCGGGCTCGACCCCGACTCCAACGACCTCAGCGGCCTGCGCTACGGCAAGGTGTGCATCCTCGCGGATGCGGACTCGGACGGTCTGCACATCGCCACTCTGCTCTGCGCCCTGTTCGTAAAACACTTCCGTGCGCTGGTGGAGAAGGGCCACGTCTATGTCGCCATGCCGCCCCTCTACCGGATCGATATCGGTAAAGAGGTCTACTACGCCCTCGACGAGGACGAGAAGAACGGGGTGCTGCAGCGGGTCGAAGCCGAGAAGAAGAAGGGCAAGGTGATGGTGACCCGATTCAAGGGCTTGGGCGAAATGAACCCGAAACAGCTGCGGGAAACCACCATGGATCCCAACACCCGCCGTCTGGTGCAGCTCACCATGGATCCGGCAGGGGAGAGTGAAGGGGATGCGGCTGATGAGACTCTGCAGCTGATGGATATGCTGCTGGCCAAGAAGCGGGCGAGCGATCGTCGCGAATGGCTCGAAGAGAAGGGCAACCTCGCCATCATCTAAGCCGTCGGCCGGCCCTGTCGGGGCCGGCAAGCATTTAGCCGGAGTCGCCCTGTGGCGGCTCCCGAACCGAAAGAGAAAATCACATGAGTGATGCTATCGAGCTCAGTCTGGACGGGGTAGAGCGCCAGCCAATGCGCACCTTTACCGAACAGGCTTACTTGAACTACTCCATGTACGTCATCATGGATCGGGCCTTGCCGCATATCGGCGACGGCCTCAAACCGGTGCAGCGGCGCATCATCTACGCCATGAGCGAGCTGGGTCTGTCGGCGCTCTCCAAGCACAAGAAATCCGCCCGTACCGTGGGTGACGTGCTGGGTAAGTACCACCCGCACGGCGACAGCGCCTGTTATGAAGCCATGGTGCTGATGGCCCAGCCCTTCTCCTACCGCTACCCGCTGGTGGATGGTCAGGGTAACTGGGGTGCGCCGGACGATCCCAAATCCTTCGCGGCCATGCGTTATACCGAAGCGCGGCTGTCGCGCTTCTCCGAGCTGCTGCTTTCTGAATTGGGCCAGGGCACTGTGGAGTGGACGCCGAACTTCGACGGCACCATGAAGGAGCCGGTGGTGCTGCCTGCCCGCTTGCCGCACATCCTGCTCAACGGGGTGACCGGTATCGCGGTAGGGATGGCGACCGACATCCCGCCCCACAACGCGCGGGAAGTGGCCTACGCCTGTGCCGAGCTGCTCGACAACCCCAATGCGGGGCTCGATGTGTTGATGCAGCACATTCAGGGGCCAGACTACCCGACCAACGCCGAGATCATCACCCCGCGCGACGATATCCGCAAAATCTACGAGACCGGCAAGGGCTCCATCAAGCAGCGTGCGGTCTGGAGCGAGGAGGATGGCGACATCGTCATCACCGCGCTGCCTCATCAGGCCTCCGGCGCCAAGATCATGGAGCAGATTGCCGCCCAGATGGTGGCGAAAAAGCTGCCGATGGTCACCGACCTGCGCGATGAATCGGACCACGAGAACCCGACCCGTCTGGTGATCGTGCCGCGCTCCAACCGGGTGGATGTAGAGGGGCTGATGGCCCACCTGTTCGCCACCACGGATCTGGAGAAGAACTACCGGGTTAACCTCAACATTCTCGGCCTCGACAACCGGCCGCAGGTGAAGTGCCTCAAGACCATCCTCAGCGAGTGGATCCAGTTCCGCCGCGAGACCGTGCGTCGCCGCCTGCAGTTCCGCCTGGACAAGGTGCTGGCTCGCCTGCACATCCTCGAAGGCTTGCTGATCGCCTACCTCAACATCGACGAGGTGATCGAGATCATCCGCACCGAGGATGAGCCGGGCAAGGTGATGGTGGAGCGCTTCAACATTACCGAGACCCAGGCCGAAGCGATCCTCGAGCTTAAACTGCGCCATCTGGCCAAGCTCGAAGAGTTCAAGCTGCGTGCCGAACAGAACGAACTGGCCGAAGAGCGCGACAAGCTGGAGCTTATTCTGGGCTCCGAGCGTCGCCTCAACACCCTGCTCAAGAAAGAGCTGCTGGCCGATGCCGAGAAGTACGGCGACGATCGCCGCACCCCGCTGGTGGAGCGGGCTACCGCCGTGGCGCTGACCGAGAAAGAGTTGGTGCCGAGCGAGCCGGTCACCGTCATCCTCTCCGACAAGGGGTGGGTGCGCGCTGCCAAGGGCCACGACGTAGATGTCGAGGGGCTCTCCTACAAGGCGGGGGACAACTACCTCACCCACGCCTGTGGCCGCAGCAACCAGCAGGCGGTGTTCCTCTCCACGTTGGGGAGAACCTACGCCCTCGAATCTCACACCTTGCCCTCCGCCCGCAGTCAGGGTGAACCGCTCACCGGCCGCTTTGCGCTGGGGGCTGGGGAAGAGGTGCGTCATCTGGTGATGGGCAACGAAGGCGAGCCCTACCTGATCGCCAGCGACGCCGGTTACGGCTTTGTCTGCACCTATGACGACCTTATCGGCAAGAACAAGAACGGCAAGGCGCTGCTCACCGTGCCGGAAGGGGGGCAGGTGATGGCACCCCAGAAGATCGGCTCGCCGGAGACCGATCTCTGCATGGCCATCTCCAACGAAGGGCGCATGCTGCTGTTCCCGCTCAACACCCTGCCGGTGCTCGGCAAGGGCAAGGGCAACAAGCTCATCAGCATTCCGTCGGCTCGGGTGAAGGCGCGGGAGGAGTTTGTGGTGATGGCCGCCGTCATCCCGCAGGGCCAGTCGGTCACCTTGTTTGCCGGCAAGCGCAAACTGACCCTCAAACCCTCTGATCTCGATTACTACCGCGGCGAGCGCGGTCGCCGTGGCGCCAAGCTGCCCCGCGGTTTGCAGCGCGTCGATCGCATCGAGATTGAACCCGCCGCCGGTGCCGAACCGGCAGCCGGGGAAAATCAGGCAGGGTAATTTATAAATGAAGGGCGCGAAAGCGCCCTCATGAAATCAGAAGTATATTTGGCTGTTACTTAGTTTAAATTTAAGCCATTAACAACTGTTCCTACACAAAGTCTATTGAAAAATGTCCCACTAGTATTTGTATAAGTGACAACTTTTCCATTTATAACTATGGTCGCTATTTCGGTGCCATCATTATAACTCTGAACGAATACTAGCTTATCAGATGAAGAGTTTACATCTACGAATTGGCCTGAATAAAGGTCAGTGGTCATTTTATATCCAGACTTGTCTTGTGTGATCGAAAACTTCATATTGTCAAAGTAGTTTTTTTCAAAGTCACGTGTTTGAAATTCATCATTGGTTGGTTTAAAAATAACTGCGGCACAAGTTAAATTTCTAAACTTACCCTCCATTACAACTCGATTTGCATTTGCAGAAAAAGGTAAGAGAGTTAACATTGTAAAAAGGGAGTGTATAATCACTTTGAGGGTCATTGTTTGTACTTATATCCGGAAATTATTTTACGGTTTATTATAAATAGCTAACGCAGTTATTTCTTCATGCTTAACCTCATGAATTACAACTGTAGTTTTTGAACCATGATATCAATGAGTCAGAGGTCGATGAGTATTTAAGATTGTTTATCTCAACATACTCAATAAAATCATCCCCTATAACTTCGACAGATTTATGCTCTATGCAGTTATATTTTTTTTCATCATGAGATTTCATAATCGAGAAGGTACTTTTATAAATGTCACCTAACTCAGCCTTTTTATTAAAACACGTCTGCGAGTCTATGTAATCATTACAATCCATAGTAAATAGAAGTGCGGCATCCCAAGCATTATTGGGATAATAATATGAAAACTGAGCTGCGGATGGTTTTGCACATCCAGTTATAAAAATACAACAGCTAATGGTTATCAGATATAAACGCATTACATTCTTCCCTCACAGTATGGTTCTGCACCACCAGCTCGGCTATATGCACTTCGTAAGCCACATCGATTTCCTTGGGCATCAAGGTCACCTGGGCAAGCACAGTTACCTGTATAACTTGAAGAGTTGTTGGTATTGTTCTGAGCTGCTCCCGCAGCTCCCAAGATCATCACGGTTACCAATACAACATCAGCTGCGACAGCCGCACTACATTTTGCATAATTGAAACGTTCTTTTTCTGCAGCATATTTCTCATCGCTACAATATGTTTGGCTTACACATCCAAATAGGAAAATTGTGCATGCAGCGACTATGAATACTCTCATCCTCGTCCCATTCTCATTGAGTTATTTGGTTTTTAAATTTTAATTAATCCTGATGAAATTGCAGGTAAAAGTTAAGGTTTTAATTGAGGCTGTTCAGCGTGAATACAGCTTTGTTGGTAACGGTGGAATATATTGTTGGATGTTGTTTTAATTTTGTTTTATCAAAAGGCTGATTAACGAGACATAGCCCGTAGGTCTGATTAGCGAAGTGTAATCAGATGATCGCGAAAACAGGTTGCCGCAATTCTACATGTGCTCCAGCTGATCTCTTTTCTATGTCCATGGCCACCGGGATTGCGGTGCGGACGATTACGCTTCGCTAATCGACCCTACGCGTTCCTGCTTGATTTAACGCTCTGCTGCTTGTCGGTGGTTTGCTCTCCCTCCTCACCGACCTTTCTCCCTTTATCTATGGCAAAGAGTGGGAGAAGGAAGTAGAGATCGCAGCCATTGATAGTGACCGTGGTATGGCGTGATAGCTAAGCGTGACAGCTTCGGCTACAGAGTGGCAGGTGCTGATCCCCTCTCCCTTTGGGAGAGGGTTAGGGTGAGGGGAGCCGACGATAGGGGTAAACACCATAGCAAGCGCAAGGTTGCCAACCTGAAAAAGAGCTATCCATCCCGCCAAAAGAGAGGGCCCCGCCATCCATGATGGCGGGGCCCCTTGCATTATCAGCTGCGTTGCCGATTCAACCGTTCGCACTGGCAGGGGCCACTGAAATGGCTGGCCCGAGCCCGATTAGACAGGAATGGCTGTCGCTGCCGGTGACGGGGTGATTTTCGAGGCGATCAGCTGGCGCAGGCGGGGCACCAGCAGGAGCAACACCAAGCCGCCCGCCAGCGAGCCCCAGCCCAGCATGTTGAACACCGAGCTGTAGCCCGGGTTGGTGGCTACCGGTGAGCTGCCGATATTCTGCGGCATGGCGCTGGAGACATAGCCCGCCAGCACGGAGGCAACGCCGGTCACCATCATCCAGCAGCCCATCATCAAGCCTTGCAGGCTGGCGGGGGCCAGCTTGCCAATCATGGCGTAGCCGATGGGGGAGATCAGCAGCTCGCCAAAACTCTGCAGCACATAGCTGATGGCGATCCACTTGAAGGCGACCAGCCCGTCGGCCCCCGCCAGATGGATGCCGAGCGGCAGCACCAGCATGCCGAGCCCCATGCAGAACAGGGAGGCGGCAAACTGGGAGGGAATGTCGATATTCCAGCCCTGTTCGCGCAGTCGCTTGAACAGCAGTGCCATCAGGGGGCCACCGATGACGATGACGATAGTGTTGATGTTCTGGATCCACTGGGGGGCGACCCGCAGCCCGAACACATTGAGGTTGATGTTGTGCTCGGAGAAGAGCATCAGCCCCATGGGCGCCAGCTGGTAGAGGGACCAGAAAATGAGGGAGCCGAGGGCGAGGATCAGGTAGGCCACCATGCGGCTGCGCTCGGCGGCGTCCGGGTGGCGGGCAGTCATCACGCAGAGCAGCACCAGCACCACGGCCCCCAGGATCAGCACGAAGCTGCCGCTGAAACTGGCGTGGGTCAGCAGCAGGCGCAGCGCCGGTACCAGCATGGCCAGAATGGCGATCCCGGCCAGCATGCGGCGGTAGAAGCCGCTCCCTTTGACATGGCGCAGCGGGGTGCTGATATCCGCCAGAATGGGCCAGCAGGCGAAGGTAGCGATGATGGCAATGATGTTGCCCAGCGTCGCAAACAGGAACAGGGTGCGGTAATCCTCGGTGAGCTGGAAGTAGCCCGCCACCGTGAAGCCGATAAAGAAGCCCAGATTCATGCCGGCGTAGTTCCACAGGAAGGCGCTCTCGCGGCGGTGATCATCCGGGGCGAAGCGCTGGGTCAGCATCATGTTGAGGCAGGTGACGTTGAGGCCGCTGCCGGTGAGGAACATGGCGAGCCCCCAGTAGAGGCCGGTGATCCCCATCTCGGCGATGAAGTAGCAGCCGATCACCTGCAGCACCATCCCCATCACGAACAGGTTGCGGTTGCTGAGGTAGCGCCCGCCGAGATAACCGCCAAACAGGTGCAGGCCATAGTTGAAGGCCCCGAAGACCCCCATCATGGCGTTGGCCTGGGATTCGCTGAAGCCGAGTCGCTTGGTGGCGTAGAGCACCAGCGTGGAGTAGAGCACGGCAAACCCCAGGGTCGAGAAGGTCTGGATAAAGAACAGCGCCCCGGAGCCGGGGGGAATGGTGGGGTGTTGATTCGAAGCGCTCACGGTCTGTCTCCTGTGAGAGAAGAAAGTCATAACTCGTCCTGAGAGCGTACCGGTCTGCTGCCGGCTAGCCTTGTGCGCTTCCATGCTGGTCTGAAGGCCGGTCTGTCATTTAGCGGCCAAGCGGTGCAAATAGCCATACCTGAAATTTAATCTGGCGCGATTAATTGCTTTTTATTGATCTATTCCGCCTTTTTATGCGTGATTGAGCCGTGGTTTTAGCTCGGCTTACCACGGGATTGCGGCATGGTTGATGTGATCCAATCGGCTATTTGGTACCGATTATGGCGCTGTAGCGGGATCTGCGTCCCGCTTTGTTGTCCCGAAACGCAGCTGGCGCCAAGTTGTTGTATTGCAGGTTGTTTATTCATCCTTGGGCATTGAATGAATAAATATCGGTAAGAGAAGGGGTAGCCTCAGGGTGACTTGCGCGTGTTCTCTCTTTGCTGTCGAGAGGGTGAGGGGAGGATAGAACAACGCCCGGCAGGCCGGGCGTTGTGGTGCGACTGATGGGCGGCGAAAGCGGCCTTAGAAGTCGTGGTAGAGCGGCCAGCCGAGCAGCGGGTGCTTGAGACCGGCACGCATCTCGATGTTGTCGAGCTTCTCCGGCGAGGCGTTCTCTTTTTGCAGCAGCTGGTACTGGCGCACAAAGCCGAGGGTGTGCAGCAGATTGGGCACAAAGCCCGGGCTCAGCTCTTGGCGCAAGGCGGCGGCCATGTCGGCTGGCAGCGCATTCAGCATCAGTGCCAGCTGGGCGGCGAGGTAGTCGGTGTCATACCAGCTCTCGTCGAGCTCAATCTCCCGCGCCAGTTTGCGCTTGAGATCCTGCTTCACCTTGAGCGGGGCGGCGCCACTGCCCTTGCCGCAGAGGATGCGGTAGAGCAGCGCTTCGGCCAGCTTGTCCTCCATGGTGGGGTGGTCGCTCTCGCAGGCGAAGAAGTGCTGGTCGATGAGTTCCATCAGGCGGCTCTTGTTGTGCTCGGTCAGCGCCTTCTCGTACTCCTGCCACCCTTGCCACTCCTCCACATCGGGCGGGCTCGAGATCTTGTCCAATAGCCGCGCATCCACGTCACCGTAGAGGCTGTTGCCAGCCTGCTTGGGGCTGACGGTGATGAGCATTGACCAGCCCTTCTGGAACGGCTTGATGGGGCCTTCCGGCGCCTGCAGCAGCGCCAGCGCCTTGGCCGGATCCCGCGCCGAGAGCTCCTGCAGGCCGAGGCTCACCACGCCGATGACGTCGTGGGCCGCCTGCTCCAGCAGGTGCATCTTGTACTTGTTGTAGTACTTGTCGGCGAATTTGAGGCTCATCAGCACCGCCTTGCCCTTGATGGCGGCCAGCTGCTGCTGACTCAAGAGTTCGTTGTCGCGGCCAAAGCGCAGCACCTGGGTCAGAAAGGGGCCCTGGTTGGCATCGCGAATGACTAACTGCATGAATGGGCTCCTTAATCCAGAAAGCTGAACATGTCGTCGACGTCGCCGTACTCGTCTTCCTCGACCTTGTTCTTCTCTTTGGCCTGCATCACCAGTTCGGCGGCAAACTTGTTGATGATGCCATCCCAGGTGGAGTGCTCGTTGCGCAGCAGCGCCTTGATGGCTTTCTCCACCTCGGGGGCCAGCTCGCGAATGAGCATCAAGAGGCTGCGCGGGTCGTCCAGCGCATAGTCGTGGCTGTCTTCGGCCTGCTGGCGCTCGCTGTAGCGCAGGGACTCTTCGAGATCTTCCTCTTCGGCGTGCAGCACGTCGCGATAGCCTTCGTCCTCTTCATAGCGATCGCCGCGATAGAACTCGATAAAGGGGATGGCGAGGTAGAAGAGACCGGCCGGATCTTCGGCCACGCATTCGAGGATCTCGCGCTGCTTGGCTTCGCTATCCTGGGTGCGGATCAGGTAGTTGAGGAAGTCGAAGGTGTGCTGTTGCAGCTCGTCGGCGTTGTTCTTGATCGCCTCTTCCCAGTAGAGCGGCTGCTGGCAGACGATGTCGCGGATCCGCTCCGGGGTCATCAGCTCGGAGATGATGGAGGGGAAGGAGATGTCGTGCTGGCCGTTAATCTGGGTCAGGGTAACGATATCAATGTTTTCAATCACTTCTGCCAGCTGGTCGTCAGACATGGTCTTGGCGATCAGCTCGAACTTCTCGCTGGCCTGCTTCGGCTCGATAACGGCCAGCTCTTTGATCTCGATGGCGGTAATTTCTATCAGACTGTTGCTCATGCCTTGCCCCAATTAGAAACGGACTTCGTCGTACATATCCTGATCGCCGTCGTCATCACCATAGCGGTCACTGCCGCCGTGGTAGTCGGCGTCGGCATCTTCCCCGTCTTCATCTTCTTCATCGCGCAGCTCATAGTCGTCATCGCCGCGGTGGCTGCCGCGCGGCAGCGGGTTGTCGAGCAGGAACAGCACGGCGCAGGCTTCCATCAGCTGATCTTCGCTCTGGGTCCGCACCGCCTTGACCAGCGGCAGGGCGGCGTTGTTGAAGCCGACGCTCACCTTGAACTCGTCCCAGCTTGGCTGCTCGCCACTGGCGAGCCACTTGTTCCACTGCGACTTGGCCTTGGCCGGGAACTGCACCCGGCCATAGAGGGCCAGCGGCAGATACTCGGGCATAAACTCCAGCATGCTCATATCGGCCAGCAGCAGGCTCTTCATCTGGTCGGTGAACTGTTCCAGCCCCTTGGGGTCGTCCTGATCCCGGTAGGATTCGATGTTTTCGCTGGCATCGCTTTGCAGCGACTTGAGCCGCGCCTGGTCCCATCTCTTTTGCATAGTTGCTCTTTCTGCCTGCTGTTTCAGGGGTAGAACTGATCCCACATCTCCTGCATGGCGGAGGCGGGGTCGGTCACGATGACGTTGTTGAAATCCTTGATAAAGGCGGCCCGCTGTTTCGGATCGGACAGCACTTCATAGGCCTGCTTTACCTGGTGCAGCTTGATGGCTGCCTGCTCTTTCTCTTCTTCACTGGCCCCGTGCAGCTTGTCGGGGTGGTACTGGTTCGACAGCCGACGATAGGCTTTCTTGATGTCGTTTTCGCTGGCGTTGGACTTGACGCCCAGCACCCGAAAGTAGTTGTTCATGGCAGATCCTGCATCACTGGCATCATAGGATTCACGCTGCGAGTGCCTGATGGTGGGGATTGGCAAACCAGGCACGGCAAAAACCCGTCATTTTAACGGAAACCTCCCCTCATCGCCATGAATAGGACGCAAAGTCACCGGCAGAAAAGCGTGACTGTGCACCTTGGGATCTGCCTCTCTGTCTGGAATGACCCTGGGACTACACTACAGGAGGCGTCGGGGATTACCCTGGCGATCGTCAGTTGGCCTCGGCCGTACCGAGACCCTTACTAAGGAATGGACAGCCATGCTCAAATTTTATCTTCTGCCTATGGTGCTGCTTGGCGGTTTCGCCATCGCTGCCGATGAGAGCATCGATGAGCCCTTGATGTTCATCAAGGGGGACATTACCAAGGCACAGTTTATGGAAAGAGCCGAGCAGCGTTTCACCCGGCAGGACAGTGACAAGGATGGCACCCTCTCGATTGCCGAGAGAGAGGCAGCCATGGCCAAGATGCACGAGGCAATGCAGCAGTCAGGCAAGGCCATGCCTGGCAAGATGGGGAACATGGGCAACATGAGGCCGATGCAGGACACGACCAGGGAACAGTTCATGGCGCATCATGAGGCTCTCTTTACCCAAATGGACAAGAACGGAGATGGTGTGCTTGACGAAGCCGAGCGTACCAGTGCCAGAGGGCGGCTCGGGCAGGGGATGATGGCGCCCGCCCAATAGAGCTGGTTTGTCACCTTTCTTTCCTGAAATAAAGAGCCCGGTAGTGATACCGGGCTCTTTGCATGGAGACGGGGTGACCTGAGGGCTCACCATTGCCGCAGTGCGAGCGCTTCCTGCCCCTGCGGGCGACCCCGACCTTAGCTCTGCCTGGCCAGCTCTGCCTTCACCAGCTGCTCCAGCTCCTCATAGGGGATGGCGCCCGACACCAGCTGGTTGCCGATCAGGGTCGCCGGTGTGCCCTGTACACCCAGCAGGGTACCAATGCGCAGGCTGTTGCGCAGCTCCTCGGTGGCTTTACCCTCCGGTTTGAGTGCCACATTGCCGGTGGCCGCCAGCGCCTTGTTGATGTCCGCCTCGGTCAGCATCCCCTGCTTGCTCATCAGCTTGTCGTGCAGGGCGAAGAAGCGGGCGGGATCCTGTTGCCACAGGGTCAGGCTGTACTGGGCTGCCTTGGCGGAGCTCTGCCCCTTGAACGGCAGCAATTTGATCACCAGCCCCAGATCATTCGGATAGGCCTTGAGCAGCCTGGTCAGCTGGGGATCGAACTGCTTGCAGTAGGGGCAGTTGTAGTCGGTAAACAGCACCAGCGTCAGCTTGGGGTTTTTGGCACCCAGGCGTGGGCTGGTTGCGCTGTTGAACAGCACATCCTTGTTGCCCTTGATGAAGTTGCCAAGCTGGGCCTCCTGGGCTGCGGCATTCTGCTTCTCCCAGGACTCGGCCGCCTCGTCGAGGATCTTGGGGTTGGCGATCAGAGTCTCGCGGATCAGCTCCTTGATGCGTGCTTCCTGTTCAGGGGTGAAGGGGGCCGCGTGCAGGGTCGGAGCCAGCAGGGTTGCGCAGAGAGAGGCCAGCAGGGGCAGGGCGCTCAGAGTCGGTTTCATGGATACTCCTTAAAATCGGGTAGTGCCAGCCTGAAGTGGCCAGCCTTGTGCAAGCTAGTCGGCAGTCGTCGTGGTTGCGTCGGGGCAGCAAGGTATTCCCCTGCAACAACGCCATGCCGTAAATCTGTTTTCAGTACTCCGCAGTCGTGCCCCGTTGGTGCAAGAAGGCGGCGATGGTCTCGCAAACATGAGTCATGACCAATGGCAAAGAGCCGGAATCATTCCCGCCAGATGCAGAGGGTGAGGTGCAGACGCCGTTCGGGTGGCGAGATGACTATGGGTGGGGGCAGTGGCGGTGTGTAGCGCCAAAGGGGGGCCAGCAGGGCGATCAGCACCGCCACGGCAAAGAAGAGCTGTTCGATGCAGAGCAGGGGGGCAGCGCTCAGCCACTTGCCGTTGAGCTGGCAACTGCCTAGCTGCGGGCTGGCCGGTTTGGCATCCTCTTGATCCGTTGCCGAGCCTGGAACGGGCAGTGCCTGACAGCTGAGAGCGTGATCGAGCAGGGCAAGCCGGGCCAGCGGCTGGGCCGCACAATTGAGCACCAGCAGGCAGACCAGCAGCAGGAGATGTTTCGCTACCCGTTGTTGCAACATCATGTTCGCCCCGTCCATCAAGATGGGGCCATCCTAACGACCAATGGCGGGTGGGGCAAGTCGGCGGCGTATTGATGAGCAGTACTGTGGGTGGCGCGACGGGGAGGGTGGTCGGTTCTGTTTGGCGAACGCTTGTTCGCTAAAAGGGGGATCAGTATACTGCGCCGAGTTAAAACTCGAGGTGTTCGATGCTCAAAATTGCCCGTGTGCTGCTGCTTGGTCTGCTGCTCATTTTCTGGTTCCTGTTCGGCTTGCTGCTCTGTCTGGTTCGTCCGCGCCACCCCAACAACGTCTATGTCTTCGCTCGCATGTATCACGCGGTCTGCCCGCTGATCGGACTGCGAGTCAAGGTGACGGTGGCAGACGAGGTGAAATCGGTCGGCCCGGCGGTCTACGTCTGCAACCACCAGAGCAACTTCGACATCTTCACCGTGACCGGTGCGGTGCAGCCCGGTGTGGTGGCGGTGGGCAAGAAGAGCCTGCTGTGGCTCCCCTTTTTCGGCCTTATCTTCTGGCTATCCGGCAACGTGCTGATCGACCGCTCCAACCGCTCCCGTGCCATCGGCACCATAGGTCAGGTGGTGGATCGCATCAAGAATCGCGGCACCTCCATCTGGATGTTCCCGGAAGGGACCCGCTCCAAGGGGCGTGGCCTGCTGCCATTCAAGGCGGGCGCTTTCCACACTGCGGTACAGGCTGAAGTGCCCGTGGTGCCCATCGTCTGCTCCAGCTACTTCGGTCAGATCGACCTCAATCGTTGGGACAACGGCGAAGTGCTGGTGGAAGTGATGGCACCGGTCTGCAGCAAGGAGCACGGTGCCGCTGGCATTCGCGAGCTCTCCGAAGTGTGCCGTGCCAGGATGGAGGCCAAGCTGGCCGAATTGGACAGCAAGCTGGGCCACAGCCACGCAGCTTGACTAGATATCGCAGATGAATCGACAAGGGAGCCTCAGGCTCCCTTTTTTGTTGGTAAAAATCACCACCAGGTTGGCTATTCTCACCAACAAGCCCTTCTTGAATTTCCTCGGTAAATTCCCATCTATATGTAAAACAACAATAATTTTTCTTGGCACGGCTCTTGTAATGCAATGGGAAGAGATAGCAATCCCATCAACAAGGAGCCAGACCATGAGCGTATTCAGCCGCCTGACCGACGTGATAAATGCCAACCTGCACAGCCTGCTCGACAAGAGTGAAGAGCCGGAGAAGATGCTGCGCCTGATGATCGAAGAGATGGAGCAGGTGCAGGTCGAGATGCGTACCCAGGCCGCCCGCGTGATTGCTGAACAGAAACAGCTGGAGCGTCACCAGCAGGGGTTGCAGGCGCAGACCCTGGAGTGGTCGGCCAAGGCCGAGCTCGCCATCCAGAAAGGCCGTGAGGATCTGGCCCGTGCCGCCCTCACCGAGAAGCTGGCGGAGGCCAGGAAATGTGAACAGCTGGAACAGGACAAGGCCCGGGTGGCCGA
The DNA here is from genome assembly GCF_049174455.1 of Aeromonas sp. 601027. Taxonomy (NCBI): domain Bacteria; kingdom Pseudomonadati; phylum Pseudomonadota; class Gammaproteobacteria; order Aeromonadales; family Aeromonadaceae; genus Aeromonas; species Aeromonas sp. 601027. The sequence continues at coordinate 128,756 of NZ_JAAKTN010000009.1, forward strand.
GGTGCTGGCCCAGCTTACCGCCGACAGCGAGCGACTGGCAGCCAAGCTGACCGAGGCGCGGGAGAAGCAGAAACTGCTGACCCTGCGCGAGCAGACGGCCCACAGCCGCATTCGTGCTCGCGCTCAGGTGGACAACCAGCGCATGCATGAGCTGATGGCGCGCTTTGACGGTTTTCAGGGCCGGGTCGATCAGCTGGAAGCCCAGCTGGAGGCGGCCATTTTGGGGCAGAATCCCTCGCTGGAGGCCCAGTTCCGCGAGCTGGAGCTCAATGACGAGATAGAGCGCGAGCTGGCCCGTCTCAAGGGGCAGAAGGTGGAGGTATAACCATGACTCCCTGGCCCAAGGATCTTGTCCATCGCAAGCTGACTGGCGTTTGCGCCGGCATTGCCCAACGGCTGGGGATCTCCAGAGTGACGGTGCGAGTGGTAGCCCTGCTCGCCCTGATCCTGGTGCCACCGCTGGCACTGGCCGCCTATCTGCTGGCGGTGCTGGTGATGCCGCCCCGTTATGAATTGAAACGCTGGCTGGATTGACCGCAAGGCAGCCCCGCGGCACAGAGAGCCCGTAAGGAGCAAGTTATGCTGGAATTTTTCATCTTGCTGGGAGTGTTGCTGGTCATGGCGCTGACCGGCTTTACCCTGGTGGCCATGCTGCTGGTCAGCGGCGTGTTTGTACTACTGGGGCTGCTGAGCGGCATGCTTGCCCTGATCGTCAAGTTGGCCCCCTGGCTGCTGGTCGCGCTGGCAGTCTGTTGGCTCATCAGCCACCGTCGTCAGCGCAACAATACCTATCTGTAGTTGTGCAACAAGTTATGAAATGCTCCCTGATTTCCCCTTTTCGGCCACTCATCGAGTGGCCTTTTTTTAGCTGTAACCCTTAAGGTCGGGTCGTTTCGGGTAACCACTGCGGGCTCCAGCTCTGCCAGAGTGCCGGGCTGTGGATCAGCTGCTCCTTGAAGGATTTTGGCTGCTGCTTGAGGCGATATTCGAGGCGCAGGGCTGCCCCCTTCTCGCCGACCTCCTGCTGCCAAGCCAGCGTCAAGGGGCCCTTGCCGCGCAGGGCGCGAGCCCCCTTGCCGCTCTGGTGCTGACGCAGGCGGCGCAGCGGATCCGTGCTGACCCCGGTATAGAGCAGGCCGGTGGCGGTGCGCACCATATAGATAAACCAGCGAGAAGAGGGGGGAGAGGCGTGCGGGGATATCCCGTCAGGAGGTTTTATCATTTGTACTTCTCTGTGCCAAACTCAAAAGCAGTGCAAGGAGGTGCGATGAGAGTCTGGTTCTGGTTCTGGTTGTGGTTACTGTTGTCGGTTCCGGCTCTGGGGGAGACGATCCGTCTCTACGATTACCATCAGCATCCGCCCTTCAATACCGGAGTGGATGCAGGGCTGAGCCGCGAGCTGGTCAAGTATCTCAATGAAAAGTTGGGGGGGGAACCCAGAATCGAGCTCTGGCTGGTTAATCGCGCCCGGCTGGCGCTGGAGATGGCGGATCCCGACTTTGATGGCCTGGTGGTCTGGGTCAATCCCGCCTGGGTAGGGGATCCCCATCGCGAACGCTATCTCTGGACCTTTCCGGTGATGCGCGACACCAACGAGCTAATCTCGAACATCGACAAGCCGATCACCTATCGCGGACCCGACTCCCTCAAGGGATTGGTGTTCGGCGGGGTGGAGGGCTACCGCTATCAGGGGATCGACGATGCGGCAGCAAGGGGAGAGCTGGAGCGTCACGATGCCAAGAAGGTGAAGACCAATCTTGAGCTGCTGGTGCGCGGCCGCATCGATGTGACCATGGTGCCTGGCTCCGCGCTGGGCTTTTTCATCGACTCAAACCACTATCAGGGCAAGCTGTTTATCTCGCCATTCCCCCAATCCAGCTATACCCGCCATATCCTGCTGCCCAAATCTCGCCCAGAGCTGCATGCCACCCTCAACGACATCGCCGAGCAGATGGACAAGGATCCCCGCTGGCACAAGGTGCTGGAGTCCTATCGCGGTAAGCCCTGAGGGCGGCGCTTGAGTCGGTGCAGCGGCAACAGGCTCACCAGCAGACCTGCCCAGACAAAGGCGAAACCGACCGCCTTGATGGGGTCCGGCGCCTCACCAAACCAGTAGATGGCGAGCAGGAAGGCGAGGCTGGGCTCGATATATTGCAGCAGCCCCACCGTGCTCATCCGGGTTCTCGCCACCGCATAGCAGAACAGCCCCACCGGCAGCAGAGTAGCGGGCGCACTGCCCATCAGCAGCAGCTTGTCGGCCAAATCCCCGTTCACGAATGCCCCTTCCCCGTGCCACGCCAGTGTGCCGATGATGATCAGCGCGACGGGCAGTTGCACCATGGCTTCCAGATAGAGGCTGGTGCCGGTGTCGTAGTGGATCTTCTTCTTGATAAGGCCGTAGCAGGCGAAGTTGGCCCCCATGATGAGGGAGAACCAGGGGAGTTGGCCGTAGCAGAAGAGCATGTAGGCGAGCCCCGCCAGCGCCAGGGCGACCGCCAGATGCTTTTGCGGGGTGAGTCGCTCTTTGAGGAAGATGACGGCGAATACGATATTGAACAGCGGGGTCATAAAGAAGGCGAGGCTGGTGGTCAGCACTTGCCCGGTAGTGAGGCACCAGGTGAACATGCACCAGCTGATCGACATCACTGGACCCGCCAGCAGAATGAGGCCGAGCTGGCGCGGCTCGCTGCGCAGTTGTGCCCAGGGCACCTTGTGGCCAAGCAGCAAAAACAGGGCACCCAGCAGCACCACAGACCAGAGCACCCGGTGGGAGATCAGCTCCCACATGTTGACCTCGGGCATGAATTGATAATAGAGCGGCAGCATCCCCCACAGGATGAAGGAGAGGGTCGCGGTGCCGGTACCTAGCCAGTTTTTCATTATTATCCGTTTATTAAATTAAACACTCATGGCGATAGTAGGGGGCGCGCCCTGTTTCCACAAGAGGGAAAACAGGGAAATGCTGGTACTATCAACGTCATGCAGCGAATCGATAAGTTGTTTGAGCAAATCAGGGCTTGCCGTCTGTGCGAGGCTCACCTGCCGCTGGGGCCTCGTCCGGTGATCCGCGGGGCCGAGAGTGCCCGCCTGCTGATCATCGGTCAGGCGCCCGGCACCCGGGTGCATGCCAGCGGTATCCCGTGGGATGACCCCTCCGGTGACAGGCTGCGCCAGTGGCTCGGGGTCGATAAGGCCACCTTTTACGACCAATCCCGCATCGCCATCATGCCGATGGGGCTCTGTTATCCCGGCAGGGGAAAATCCGGCGATCTGCCGCCGCGCCCCGAATGTGCGCCCACCTGGCACGGCAAGGTATTGATGCTGTTGCCCAATATCGAACTGACCCTGCTGATCGGCCAATATTCACAAGCCTACTATCTGCGGGGGGCAGCCAAAGGGTCACTCACCGACACGGTGCGCAGCTGGGCCGACTATGGCCCCGGCTGGCTGCCGTTGCCGCATCCCTCCCCGCGCAATACCCTCTGGCTCAGGAGGAATCCCTGGTTCGAGGAGGAGATCGTCCCCCATCTGCAGCAAAGGGTCGCCCCGCTTCTGGGGAGACCCTGAGTATTAGAGCGCTGGCTCGGCCAGCGGTTTTGGCTTGCTGCGCGCCATGGCGATAAGTGGCAGGACGATGCAGATACAGCCCAGCAGCAGCGGCAGGCCCGGCTGCTCGTCAAACAACCATACCCCGATGGCCACTGCCATCAGCAGACCGGTGTACTCCGCCGAGGCGATCTTGCTAGCCTCCGCCTTGCGATAGGCCACCACGCACAATCCCGCATAGACCATGATCAGCGCCGAGGAGCCGAAAGCGGGCCACCACATCTGCCACTGCCAGTCGCCCCCTTCCCACAGTGCCAGCGCCAGAATGAAGGGCATGCTCAGCACGTTGGTGAAAAACAGGGTCTGGGCGATGGGCTGCTTGAGCGGGATCCGCTTGATCAGCAGGTTGTTGAGCGCCATCGACAGCGCCACCCCAAGCGCCGCCAGAGCGGCCCAGTTCACCTCGGTCGGGCGCAGCACGATCAAAACCCCGATAAATCCGATGACTGCGGTCAGCACCTTCTGGCGCGAGATCGCTTCCCCCGCCATCCACACCGCCAGCGGCACCATCATCAGGGGGGCGGCATAGAAGAGGGCATTGGCGGTAGCGAGCGGCAAGCGGGTGAGGGCCACCACCATCAGGCAGACGCCGACCGCCCAGATATGGGCCCGCAGCAGGTGCCACTTGATGGCCACCGGCGGGTTGCGGCGCCATGACCAGAGCAGCCAGGGCATCAGCAGAATGGCGGCCGAGAGCTGGCGGAAAAAGACAAACTGGAAGATGGGCTGATCCGGCTCCAGCACCTTGACCAGCGCATCGGAAAAAACCGCCACCATATTGCCCAGCACCAGATATAGGATGCCGATCCCTACTGCATTCATACCACCTCCCACTTCAGATGAGGGGAGGGTAGCGTGCCGGTTGATATCCAGTAAAATGATAAAAAATGACCATTCATGAGATATTTAGATAATGAAGCTTCCTCCCCTGCGTGCGGTGCAATATTTCGAGGTGGTGGCCCGGCTGCTCAGCTTCTCCCGCGCCGCTCTGGAACTGAACGTCAGCCAGAGTGCGGTCAGCCACCAGATCCGTCTGCTGGAGGATTTTCTGGGTGAGCGCTTGCTGCTGCGTCAGGGGCGGTTGCTCTCGCTGACAACCCAGGGGGAGAGCTACTTCGAAGGGATTGCTGCCGGGCTTAGCCAGATTGCCCAGTGCAGCGAACAGCTGCGCGGTGGCGGCGAGATGCGGTTGCGCCTCGCGGTCTACAGCTCGTTTGCGGTTAAGTGGCTGATCCCGCGGTTGGCTGGATTGCGCCAGCTCTACCCCGAGCTGGATTTGAGTCTGGAGATGGTGGCGGAAGATCCCGAACTTTCCGATCGGGTGGCGGACTGCTTTATCACAGTCTCACCCCACGGACGGGGCTACTGCCACGATCTTATCTATCAGGAGCGGCTCTTTCCGGTCTGTAGTCGCCGCCTGTTGCAGCAGATCAGCGGGGAGTGGCCTGAGGCCATCTGGCAGTTGCCGCTGCTGTCGGTGCAGTCCATCTACAAGGCGCGGGGGGAAGATTGGCAGCGCTGGGCCAAGGCCGGCGGGCTGGTTATTCCGGACGAGGCACGGATGCACCACTTCAGCCATGTGCTGTTGGCGATGGAGGCGGCGGCCTGGGATCAGGGAGTTGCGTTCGTGAATGATTACATGCTGCGGCCCGATGATCCCCAGCTGGTGGCCTTGCCGGTACACCAGCTGGAGACGGGGGATGCCTTCTACTTTACCTGCAAGCGCTCGCGGGCCCATGAGCCCGCCATCAGCCGATTGCGCCAGTGGCTGATGATGGAGACACGCCAGAGCATGCCGCTCTAGCCTGCACCGTTACGCTCTCTTGAACTGGCTCAGCACAAACAGGCTGGTGGCACAGACGACGACCGAAGGCCCAGCCGGGGTGTCCTGATACCAGGAGAGGGTCAGCCCCCCCAGCACGGCGAGACAGCCAATCAGCGCGGCAAAGCCGGCCATCTGCTCCGGTGTCTGGCTAAAGCGGCGGGCGGTGGCGGCAGGGATGATCAGCAGGGAGGTGATGATCAGCGCCCCGACAAACTTCATCGCCACGGCAATCACCAGCCCGATCAGCAGCATCAATACGCAGCGCAGCACATCGACCCGGATCCCCTCTACCCGTGCCAACTCTTCCGAGATGGTCATGGAGAGCAGGGGATCCCACAGTCGCCACAGGGTGAGCAGCACCAGTGCGCCACCGCCGTAGATCCAGAGCAGGTCCATCGGTTGTACCGAGAGCAGGTCGCCAAACAGGTAGGCCATCAGATCCACCCGCACGTTATCCATAAAACTCAAGGTAACCAGACCGAGCGACAGGGCGCTGTGGGCCAGAATGCCGAGCAGGGTATCGGTCGCCACCTGCTGGTTGCGACTCATGATCACCAGCAGCATCGCCATGGCGAGGCAGCAGACCACCACCGCCAGGGTGAGATCGACCTGCAGCAGGATGCCCAGCGCGATGCCGAACAGACAGGCATGGGAGAGGGTGTCGCCAAAATAGGCCATTTTTCGCCATACCACGAAGCTGCCGAGGGGGCCGGCCAGCAGGGCGATGCCGAGACCGGCCGCGAGGGCGTATAACAGAAAGCTGTCCACTTGAATGTCCTGTTGCTTGCGCTATTTGCTGTGAGCGTTGTTGCGAGAAGGCAGGCGGATGACGGGGGCCTGCGGTTCATGATGATGGTGTTCGCCGTCGCAGTGGTGATGGTGGGTATAGACAGCCAGCACCTCCTGCTCCGGTCGCCCGAACAGACGGGCAAATTCGGGGTGGCGGGCCACGCTTTCCGGCTCGCCATGACAGCAGACGTGGCGATTGAGGCAGATCACCTCGTGGGTGCTGGCCATCACCAGATGCAGGTCGTGGGAGACCATCAGCACGGCGCAATTGAACTCGGCGGCGAGCTGGCCGATGAGGGCGTAGAGCTCTATCTGGCCGGTGATATCGACCCCTTGCACCGGCTCGTCCAGTACCAGCAGCTCGGGCTTGACCAGCAGGGCGCGGGCCAGCAGCACCCGCTGCATCTCACCGCCGGAGAGTTTTTGCATCCGGTTTTCCAGCAATCCCTCTGCGCCCACCCGGGCCAGAGCTTCCTCGATGGAGAGGCGGCTATTTTTGCCCAGTTGCAGGAAGCGACGCACCGTCAGCGGCAAGGTTGGATCCAGATAGAGGCGCTGCGGTACATAGCCGACTCTCAGGTCGTGGCTGCGGGAGATCTTGCCCGAATCCGGGGTGAGCAGGCCCAGCACCAGCTTGCTCAGGGTGCTCTTGCCTGCCCCGTTGGGGCCGACTAGCGTGGTGATTTTGCCTTTATTGAGGGTAAAGGAGACCTTGTCGAGCACAGAGCGTCCATCAAACGAGAGAGAGACCTCTTTCAGCTCTACCAGTTGGCTCATGACAACTCCGGGGTTTACAGCCAGTGAGAGTTATAATATAACAAAAAGCGGCTGTTATATTATCACATACTCACCCCCTGACGAGATTCACCAATGAGAATTATTGCGCTTTTCACTGTCCTGCTGGCGGTGAGTTTGCCTGTTCGTGCCATTGAGGTACTGACCACCATCAAGCCCCTTGGCTTCATCGCTGCGGCGATCACTGACGGCGTGAGTGAGCCCAAGGTATTGTTGCCGACCGGCGCCTCTCCCCACGATTTCTCCCTGCGTCCCTCCGATATTCGCAGCATCAACAGTGCTGGGCTGGTGGTGTGGGTTGGCCCCGAGCTGGAAGGGTTTATGGCCAAGCCGCTGGCCAATCATCCCCATGCTTTGGCCCTGACTCAGGTTGAGGGAATGCCGCTGTTCAACTACGCGACTCAGGATAGTCATGACTCCCATGACCATGATGATCACGATCATGCCGCCCACGAGCACGGTAACCATGATCATGATGAAGGGCATGAGGGACATCATCACGAAGGGGTCGATCCCCATATCTGGCTTGGCCCGACGCAGGCCAAGGTGATTGCCAAGGCGATCGCAAGTGAATTGGGCAAGCTGGATCCGGCCAATCAGGCTCGCTATGACGCCAACCTCGCGGCATTTGATGCCAAGGTGGATGCCAAGGACAAGGTGATTGCCGGCCAGATGAAGGCAGTGAATGAGAAGGGGTACTTTGTCTTCCACGAGGCGTATGGCTACTGGGAGCGCCATTACGGCATGAGTTCAAAAGGTCACTTTACCGTGAGCCCTGAGCGTCGCCCGGGCGCCAAGACCCTGGTGGATATCCGCAAGGCACTGGAAGAGAAGCAGGCGAGCTGCATTTATGCCGAGCCGCAATTTTCACCGGCAGTGATCGAATCGGTGGCTCGCAATACTGGCGCCAAGGTGCTGTTGCTTGATGAGGTGGGTGAACAGGTGCCGCTCGGCCCGGATGGTTATCCCCAATTCATGCAACAACTGGCAGACGCATTTGCCCAATGTCGCTGATTAGCGGCTGAGTCTCTCATCCGGACGGACTATACTGACCTCCAGCATCTGACATGGAGTGTCCGGTATGAAATGGTTGTTGATCCCGGCCTGCACACTGGCGCTATGTTGCGCCAGCGTGCAGGCTTCGCGTCTTTCCGAATATATTGCCAGTCCGGACCTGCGGGCCAAGCTGCAGGAAGTGTATGGTGGCCGGGCCATCCAGCGGGCCGAGGCATTTTCTCGCTTGCTCACCCCCAGAGCGGGTACAACCGACCAGCAGAAGATCGAGCTGGTGAACAACTACTTCAACAATCTCACCTACAGTGAAGACCCCAAGCTGTGGGGAGATGAGGATTACTGGGCCAATCCGCTGGAGTTCATCGGTGCCCGGGGTGGGGATTGCGAGGATTACAGCATCTCCAAGTACTACACCCTGATGGAGCTGGGGGTGGATGAGAAGAAGCTGCGGTTGGCCTACGTCAAGGCGGTGCGTTACAACCAGTTCCACATGGTGACGCTCTACTTCCCGACACCCAAGGCTGATCCACTGGTGCTCGACAACATCAACAGCCGGATCCTGCCGGGTAGCAAGCGTACCGATCTCATTCCCGTTTACAGTTTCGATGCCAAAAGCATCTGGATCATGAAGTCACGGCGGGAAGGGACGCTGGCGGGGAGTGCCGATCGGCTGGCGCAGTGGACATCGATGAAGACCCGTTTCTCCAGCGAGCAACTGCGCTCTCCTCGTCGTCAGCTATAGCTTGCCCGCCGCCTTCAACTCATCGAAATATTTCGCCGCGCCCGGATGCTGTTCAATGCTCAGCACAGGGCCGGTTTTATTGCGTGCCCGGTGAAACATATTGGCGTAGCCATAAGTTTGCTCATTGAATTTGGTTTGCTGGGTCAGCATGGCCTTGGTCAGGCGATAGACAGACTCTTCCGGCATGGTGGCATTGGTAACCAGGGTGGCGGCAATAGCAAAGGTGGGCGTCGCCTTCAGATTGCCGGGGTAGATGCGGGCAGGCACCTGACTGCGTTGGTAATATTTGACACCCTTGAGTAGCTGATCCCGGGTGGCCCCATCGATGGGGAGGAAAGTGACCGCGCAACGTTTGGCGGTGTCGAGCACAATCCGGTTAGGGTGTCCCATCACCAGTGCAAATGCATCGATCTGCTTGCTACAGAGCGCATCCGGCAGGTTGGCCATGCTCTTCAGATCGAGATCCTGTTCTTTCGCTCCCAAGATGTTGAACAGGGCCAGCGCCGTCTGGCGGGTACCCGAGTTCTTCAACCCCATATCGATGGGGGCGAGCTTGAGCTGTTCCAGTGACGTGATATCTCCATCGGCACGTATCACTATGGTGAAGGGCTCTGCATGGGTGGCAAATAGTGCGCGCAGCTCAGGTTGCGGCTGCGTGGCAAAAGGGCCCAAGCCCTTGCTTGCCTGATACAGCCAGTCTGACTGCACCATGGCGTAGGAGGACTCGCCACTCTTCAGTCGCTTCAGGTTTTCTATTGAACCCGATGAGCTCTGCAGCTTGCACGCAAGTTGCTCGTCGACCTCATGAGCCAGACGGCAAAATTCTTTGGTTATCTGGTGATAAATCCCCTGCTCACCCCCGGTGGTTATAGTGACGGTTTCAGCCATCAGGCAGGGTTGCCACAGCAGGGGCAACAGCATGGCGAGCTTCTTCATGATTGCGTCTCCTTGGCATAACCATCGATACCCCAGGTCCGCAGTTTGTCGATGTCGCGACACTCTCCCGATTCTGCCAGCAGGGTATAACCGGCGGCATGCATGGTCTGGGAGAGCAGATTCCAGTAGAGCGGTTCATCGGTCAGCTGACAGCTGATAAAGATGGGATTGAGCGGGTCAAGTTGATTGAAGGTATCCGCATTGAGGGGAATGGCGCTGAAGGCGAGCTCACACCCCTTTTCCTGCAACGCAGCCAATGTGACTTGGCCATGGGCAGGGAATGTGGCCACATCCCAGCGCCAATCCAGTGTTTTGCCGCGGCCCTGGCTTAGCAGAGGGGCGATTTCTGACCATTGCGGATGATTGAGCAGGGAGAGGGGTAGCAAGATCCCCTCTATATGGGAGCGCTGCCATAACTCCAGGGTGCTATGGATGGTCGCGAGATCGCTGTCGGCTCCGAGGGGCTGACTGGGCAAGAAACGCTGATAGAGGGCGATTTCCCCTTGTGTGGAGACAAATTTTTGCAGTTGCCCGCCTTCCGGCAGTGGACTCACTCCTTGCAGCGGCTGTGGGGGCGTCAGTGGCAGCTGTTTTCCCAGCTGGGTGATTTTGAGTCGTTGTTGCAGCAGATCCCGTTTGCGTTCGGAAACCAATTGGTTGATGGAAAGTGCCACTTCTTTGAGGTCTTGCAACCAGGGGGTGGGCAGGGTGCTGTTGAACTGGTGTTTGCGGATACGGATCAGCTGCAGGTTGATCTGCTCCAGGGGATGCAGCAGGCGTTTGCACACCAGAGAGATGATCAGGGTAAATACGACGAGGCCCGCCAGCAGAGCCAGACCGGTGCGACTGATGGCATTCCACAGATGCTGATAGGCGTAGCCGCTATGTCCCTCAAGGGTCAGAGTGCCCAGCATGCGCCAGCCATCGGTCAACTCTTGCTCAATCTTGACAGGGGGCATGCCGATAACCGAGGGAAGCCAGCCGGGAACATTCTGCTGGGTAGAGTGGAATACCTTCCGAAACAGCACCTGACCATCCGGATCCACCAGCATGACCGAGCTGACGAAACCGCCATCGAACATGGCATTGACGATGGTTTCGGCCAGCACCTGATCATCATTGAGCAGGGTGCCTTGCAGTACCAGTCCAAGGGCTGTGATGGCGGTCTCCAGATTGGCCGACATCTGATCAAGGATTGACTGGCGGACTGTCGTGACTTCCAGTGCAAACAGCAGCGCTGCACCGATCAGGAACAGGACGACAATTATTCTGATTAACAGTTTTGCTAACGACATATCCACTCCATGGAAAAATTATCGCAACATTTGAATTTTTAATGCCGAATCGAGTCCGACCCGGCTCTTAAAAATAGGAAAAAATAGTTAAAAAAGGCGATCATTTCTGCCCATCAGGGCGTGTTATGCATAAAATGTGAGGTTCATGCAGATTGTGATGAACTATTTGTAACTATTTGTGTCCAACAAACAGTTTTATACGGTTTTGTCACAACTGACATCGCAACTCACACTCTTTAGATCTAAATACAGGATAGCGGATGAAACGTCTCCGTCCCTTGGTAGTACAGGCTGCCAATTGGGAACCACCGGTTCCCCGCAAACACTTTTACGCCATGCTGATGCTGACGGCCATGACCCTGTCAGCAGTGGCATTATTGCCAGCTCCGGGTGACATCCTCGAGCGGCCGCTGCGTCTTGAGTTGCCCATTGATACCGCCGGTACGGCAACCAACGAAAACAACACCGACTTTAACGAAATCCCCGATCACGAACTGGTTGATCAGAGTGCGCCGGATGACGACATCCCGGTCGACACCACCCCCCAGTGGCAGGATTACCGGGTCCGCAACGGCGAAAACCTGACCGCCATTTTTAACAATCTCGGTCTCTCCACCACCACCCTCTACAAGGTGCTGGACGCGGACAACAAGAACTATCTGGCGCGCCTCAAGCCGGGCCAGAATATCGAGCTGCTGATCGATCAGGACAACATCCTGCAGCAACTCAAAATCCGCCTGAACATCAAGCAGACTCTGGTGATGGCACGCAGCGATGATGCCTATACCGCCTCCATGATCAATGAGAAGGTCGAGTGGCAACCTCAGCGTTACAACGGCGTGATCAACGGCAGCTTCTATGTCAGTGCCCGCAATGCGGGGATTCCGGCCAATCATATCCAGAAGATTGCCAACCTGTTCCAGTGGCGGATGAACTTTGCCCAGGATCTGAAAAAGGGCGATAAATTCAAGGTGTTGGTACGCCAGGAGACAGTCGAGGGCAAGAGCACCGGTAACAGCCAGCTGCTGGGTGTGGAAATGATCAGTCAGGGCAAGACGGTGTCGGCCTGGCTCTCCGATGATGGCAACTATTACGATGGTCAGGGCAACAGCCTGGAGCGTGGTTTCCGCCGTTATCCGACCCACAGTCGTTACCGGATCAGCTCAAACTTCAACCCCGCGCGCAAGCATCCTGTGACTGGTGCTATCCGTCCCCACGAGGGGACCGACTTTGCCGTTCCGGTGGGTACCCCGGTACTGGCCACGGGTGACGGTGTGGTCCAGAAGGCGACCAGCCACCCGCTGGCGGGTACCTATATCGTCATCAAGCACGGTCGAACCCTCTCTACCCGTTATCTGCACCTGAGCAAGTTGCTGGTCAAAACCGGTCAGCGGGTGAAGATGGGCGACAAGATCGGCCTCTCCGGCAATACCGGTCGCTCGACTGGTGCTCACTTGCATTACGAGCTGCGGATCAACAACCGTCCGGTTAATGCCATGACCGCCAAGCTGCCGATGGCTGAACCGCTCAGTGGCAAGGAGCGTCGCCAGTTCCTGGCCAAGGTGAAGAGCTACCGCAAGGAGCTGGCCGCCGGTTAATCGCTGTAGCCACTAGCTGAAATGAAAAAGCCCCGCCAGACTGGCGGGGCTTTTTTGCATGCGCAGTGTTGGTCAGTAACCCTTGTCGAAGTCAATCTTGCCATCCAGTGGCTGGCCATCGATAAAGCGAATGTAGTTGCGTACAAATATCTGGGCCACATCCTCTGGAAAGCTGTAGGCGCTGTTGTGGGGGGTGACGATGAGGTTGGGTTGTCCCCACAGTGGGCTGTCGGCGGGCAGCGGCTCCTGCTCGAATACATCCAGCACCGCCATTGCCAGCTTGCCGGTACGCAGTGCGGTGAGCAAATCGCCCGAGTGTACAGCGCTGCCACGACCGACGTTGAACAGGATGGCGCCCGGTTTGCAGTGTTCGAAGCGGGCGGCATTGAAGAGATGACGGGTATCGCGGGTGGCAGGCAGCACGCTGACGATGACATCGGCCTGCGCCAGCATCTTGTTGAGCGCAGGCAGCTGATAAACCTGGTCAAACCCGGCACGCTCCCGACCACTGCGGCTGATGCCCAGCACCTTCATACCAAAATGTTTGCCGGTGTGGGCGATATGCTGGCCAATGCTGCCGGTACCCAGGATCAGCATGGTTTTCCCTTTGAGCCCCTGATAGGGGTGACTCTGCCAGAGTCGTTGTCTTTGTTGTTCCCGATAGAGAGGAAGTTGGCGTGTCAGACTGAGCAGATGACCAAAGACATACTCGCTCATCAGCGGGCCGAAGATGCCGCGCACGTTGGTGAGCTGATAGTTGCGACGACTGTCCGGATCGAGCAGCACGTCGACCCCGGCATAGGTGGACTGGAACCAGCTCAGCTTGTTGGCTTTGGGCAGCAGTGGCTTGGCGCGGGCTGGCTCTGCCAGCAGAATATGGGCCTCGCCGATAAGTTGTTCGGCATCGCTCGGGTTGTCGGCCCGCAGAATGCGCAGATGAGGGAGGTTGGCCGCCTTGAGCAGACGTTCGTAGTGAGCATTATCCTGGCTGAGCAAAAGAAGGGTACGTTGGCTCATACTCTTGTTCCTTATCAGAATTTGCGGCGCGACAAGATGCCGCTCTCGTCCCATCTTACCCGAGTTGCCAGCGCAACATAGCCGACCAGGGCGCTTTTTCGTTTTCGCCACGCCCCTCGTGGGCTACAATCTGCCCCACATTTTGCAAAGGATCCGACTCCAGTGTTTGGTGACAAGTTTTATAAGCGACTGGCCGAGCTACAGCCTTGGCAACAGACCGTCTACACCCTGGCGCTGGCAGAGCGCATGTACCCCAACTATGCCCTGTTCAGCCAGGCTTCCGGTTTTGGCAATGCAGATGCCTTCCGGCACGCGCTGGATCAGATGTGGAACTATCTGACCGTCAAGGGCTCACGTGTCAATCTGGGAGCCATTCTCGAAGAGTTAGAAGCCCATATCCCGGATCCCCGCAAGTTTGAATCCTACGGCGCCTATCCGGCGCTGGATGCCTGTGTGGCACTGGGCTGCGCCTACAACTCGGTGATCTGCCGGGTTGGCGAAGAGGCCAACGATGCCAGCCATGCCTCCGTTGGCACTGTGGCCGGTTTTATCGAGCTGCTGGAGGAGCGGGATCTGACAGAAGAGGAGCTCTACGAGCACGAGTACATGGAGGCCGAGCTGGAGTTTCAGGTCGAGTTGCTCAAGCGGGTTGCCCATGAGCGCGACAGCGATCGTATCCTGGCTATCAGAGCATTCGCCTCTCAGGAGGGCGTCTCCAATATCGGTATCAGCCTGGAAGAGTAATTATCTCCGGTGCCTGATAGACAAAAGCTCCCGGTCGGGAGCTTTTTTTATGTCTGTCATTCTGTGGCTGTTTAAGCTTGCTCTTCGGTCAGGGGTCTGACGCTCAGCACCGGGGCAGCGTCGATTTCGTCTGCATTCATCATGGTGGAGATGCGTTGCAGGGAGGAGAGCAGCAGGGTCTGTTCCCACGCTTCCAGCGCCTGAAAACGCTGGATGAAGCGCTCTTGCAGCGGGGTCGGGGCCTGGGCCAGCAGGGCGCGGCCTGCGTCAGTCAGTGTCGCGTGAACCTTGCGCTTGTCGGTATTGCTGCGAACGCGCTGCACCAGTTGACGGCTCTCCAATCGGTCCATGATGGTAGTGGCGGTGGCCTGGCTCATGTTGGTGTGATCGGCCAGCTGACGCATGGAGATCTGTCCCAGCTCGTCGATCCCTTTTAGCAGCAATAGTTGCGGGGAAGTGAGCCCGGCTTCTTTGATCAAGCGCCTGGAGTGCATGTCGATGGCACGAATAATCTGGCGCAGGGCGACCAGCACTTCATCATGTTTTTCCATTGGGTGTGCGTCATTGGAAGGCTATGGAGAGGAGCAAAATTTTCCGCCTAATTCGTCACAAGGTCAATATGGTTTTTGATGTAATAATTTCTGCTCTAACTAATTTTGTGTTAGGTTGACGGGCATTTCACGGAATTCACCCTGACATTTGAGGAGCGAAATGATGAATGACGAGCTGGATATCAAGTCTCTGGTGGCCGAGTTACGTGTGGTCAGAGTGCGCTATGAACTGCCGGATACCTCGGCTTTTGTGCGCTATCAGCCTGCCTATGATGAAGACCCCAACAACCTTAAAGTACACCACTATGATGGTGAGTTACCCCTCTCTTGCAGCGAGACAGGTACTTTCAACCTAAAGGAGTTGGTAAATGAATTGCGCTACGCCTATGTGCTGGTGCACCTCTTTCCTGACGAAAGTGCCATGAACTTCTATCTGACCGGCCTCGATACCGGATTGGCACAGCTGGAGTTCATCGGCGGCTCCTACGACTTCAACCGCCTCTGGATCACCAGCGGTATCTCGAATTTGGGCGTGCCCATGGCCATCTTCCTCGGCAAGCGCCACGCGGTGAACGGTCAGCCTTCGGTCACCC
Source organism: Aeromonas sp. 601027 (assembly GCF_049174455.1). Classification (NCBI taxonomy): domain Bacteria; kingdom Pseudomonadati; phylum Pseudomonadota; class Gammaproteobacteria; order Aeromonadales; family Aeromonadaceae; genus Aeromonas; species Aeromonas sp. 601027. The sequence goes on from NZ_JAAKTN010000009.1 coordinate 144,261, forward strand.
TGGTGGATCACCGTGAACAAGCGGCAGGCAAGCTGGTCTATCGCGCCATCGGTGGTGCCGGTGATCACGTGGGCGAAGAGTTTTTCAACAACGACTAAGGAGGCTGGATGAGAGCAAGCAAAGGGCTATTTAAAGGCCTCAACCCCACCATGGCCATGACGGCGTTGACCGTCATCACCCTGTTTCTGCTGTTCGGGGTCTTTGTCCCCGAGACGGCCGCCAGCTGGTTTGTCGGGGCCAAGGATCAGATTATTGCCGGGTTCAAGTGGTACTACATTCTGGTGGTCGCCCTGTTCCTGTTCTTCGCCGTCTATCTGATGTTCAGTCGCTTCGGCAACATCCGGCTGGGCGACGACGACCAGGTACCGGAGTTCGGCTACTTCGCCTGGTTCTCCATGCTCTTTAGCGCGGGCATGGGGATCGGGCTGGTGTTCTGGAGCATCGCCGAGCCGATGAACCATCTGCAGGGCAACCCTTTCATTACCGAAGGGATGACCCCGGAGGCGGCCCAGATCGCCATGCGCCTCACCTTTTTCCACTGGGGCCTCCATCCATGGGCAATCTATGTGATCGTCGGCTTGTCGCTCGCCTTCTTCAGCTACCGGCGCAAGCTGCCACTGGCCATTCGTTCCGTGCTCTATCCGCTGCTCGGCGATCGCATCTACGGCTTCTGGGGCCACGCCGCCGACGTGCTGGCGGTATTCGGTACCGTGTTCGGGGTGGCGACCTCCCTTGGACTGGGGGTCTCCCAGATGAATACCGGCCTCAACCAGATGTTTGGTATGGCGGTGTCGCAGTCCAACCAGCTCTGGCTTATCGGTGGCATCAGCCTGATCGCCACCCTCTCGGCGGTCTCCGGGGTCGGGCGCGGGGTGAAGATCCTCTCCGAGCTCAATATCTGGTTGAGCGTCTTCGTGCTCGCGCTCTTTCTGGTGTTGGGGCCGACCACCTATATCCTCAACGCCTATGTGCAGAACATCGGTGATTACCTGCAGAACATCGTCAAACTGAGCTTCTGGACCAACACCGAAGCCAATGGCACCTCGGCCTGGCAGTCGAGCTGGACGGCGTTTTACTGGGGCTGGTGGATCGCCTGGGCGCCGTTTGTCGGCATGTTTATCGCCCGCATCTCCAAGGGGCGTACCATCCGTGAATTCGTGCTCGGCGTGCTGCTGGTGCCTTCGCTGCTCGGCATGTTCTGGCTCACCGTGTTTGGCGGTACGGCGATGAATCTGGAACTGTTTGGCGGCGGCGGTGTGGTCGCGGCGGTCAATCAGGATGTGACGCTGGCGCTCTACAAGACGGTCGAGCTGCTGCACTGGGAGACCTTCGGCTGGATTGCCAAGGGCGTGCTGACCCTGCTTATCTGCACCTACTTCATTACCTCCAGTGACTCGGGCACGCTGGTGATTACGACCCTGCTCTCCATCGGTGATCAGGATCCTCCGGTGCCGCACCGCGCGCTCTGGGGGCTGGGCCAGGGGCTGGTCGCTGCGATTTTACTGGTCTCCGGCGGTCTTGCCGCCCTGCAGGCGGCCAGCATTATAGCCGCGCTGCCCTTCTCGGTGATCATGTTGGCGATGTGCTATTCGCTGATGCTGGGGCTCAAACAGGAGAGCCAGCGCCAGTTCGAGTATCGTCAGAACCTCAAGCGCCACGATGGCTCGTCCCATATGAGCTTGCTGGAGCGCATCGGCCCGGCGTAAACCGCCACTCTGAACACTGCTTAATGACAAAACGGCCGTACTGGTGAGGTCTCCTGCGGGAGCCTCGTCAGTACGGCCGTCTGTTCTTGCGCCGGGGCAGGGGTTACTCCTCGATAAAGGTCCACTCATCCTTGATGCGGCTGATGGCATCGGTCCGCTTTTTGGCAAGCTGTTCCTTGATCTCTTCCCCCTTGTAACCGGCCGCCACTATCTCTTTTACCGGCACAGCCTGGGCGGCAGCCAGCGCTTCGGCCACATAGTCCGGCTCGGCGTAGACCCGCTCCTCGAAACCGGTACGGCCATGGAAGTCGGCGCGGCAGGCATCCAGCAGCTGGGCAAAGCGCTCGGGGCGGCGCCAGGCATCTGCCTTGTCGAACACCTTGAGCAGGGTGGCGGGCTTGAGTTCAAAGGCGATGTGGATGTGGGTGTGCAGATCGCTCACCAGCAGCGCCAAATCCCGGCACTCATTGGGTACCCGGAACCGCTCGCACAGGGCGCGAATGAGCGGCAGCCCCTTCTGGCCGTGACCGTGATGGCTGGGCCAGAACTCCTTGGGGGTCACTCCCTTGCCAAGGTCGTGGCAGAGGGCAGCAAAGCGGACAGTCAATTCCGGGGAGATCCGGCACGCCTGCTCCAGCACCATCAGGGTGTGGATGCCGGTATCGATCTCCGGGTGCCACTTGGCCGGGGCGGGGACGCCGAACAGCGCATCAATCTCGGGGAAGAGCGCCTTGAGGGCGCCGCATTGGCGCAGCACCTCGATAAAGATCTGCGGGGTTGGCCCCAGCAGCACCTTCTCCAACTCCTTCCAGACTCGCTCCGGCGTGAGGTGGGACAGCTCGCCAGCGGCCGTCATCTCGCTCATCAGGGCCAGAGTTTCCGGCGCTATGGTAAAGCCCTGAGCGTGGAAGCGGGCGGCGAAGCGGGCGACCCGCAGGATGCGCAACGGATCTTCGGCAAAGGCGGGGGAGACGTGGCGCAGCAGTCGTTTTTCCAAATCCTTGATGCCACCGTAGGGATCATGGAGCTGGCCCTGTTCATCTTCGGCGATGGCGTTGATGGTGAGATCCCGGCGCAGCAGATCCTGCTCCAGCGTCACATCGGGGGCGGCGTGGCAGACAAAACCGGTGTAGCCCTGACCCTGTTTGCGTTCGGTACGGGCGAGGGCATACTCCTGCTGGGTTTTGGGGTGAAGAAACACGGGGAAGTCGCGACCGACCTGGGTAAAACCCAGCGCCAGCATCTGCTCCACGGTGGCGCCGACCACCAGATGATCCCTGTCGCCCTGCGGCAATCCCAGCAGGCGATCCCGCACTGCGCCCCCAACCAGATAAGTCTGCAAACCATCTCTCCCGTCATCAATCGTGGGGCCGAGTATATCGTCTTTGTTACTGCATTGCTGCCCGACCGTGACCGGGAAAATGTGGGGTAATCGAGTGTGTCAGTAGGGCTTTGACTTGGGCGTGACGAGGCCGTACCCTGCCGCACCAGATGGCTGGCTCTGTATTGCGCAATGGCCTTACTACCGAGCAGCCAAAATAAGCCGAAGGAACCGCAGAGTTCCCTATATATCAACGACATGAGAACAACGTGAATCAATCAACCTTCGCAAGCCGGGTTCTGGAGTGGTACGAGCTTCATGGCCGCAAGAGCCTGCCCTGGCAGCAGGAGAAGACTCCTTACCGGGTCTGGGTCTCGGAGATCATGCTGCAGCAGACCCAGGTCGCTACCGTGATCCCCTATTACCAGCGTTTTATGGCGCGCTTCCCCGATGTGGTGGCGCTGGCCGATGCCCCCGTGGACGAGGTGCTGCATCACTGGACCGGATTGGGCTACTACGCCCGGGCCCGCAACCTGCACAAGGCGGCCCAGCAGATCCGCGATCATCACCACGGCCTCTTTCCCGAGCGCTTTGACGAGGTGATGGCGCTGCCGGGCATTGGTCGCTCAACCGCCGGGGCCGTGTTGTCGCTCTCCCTCGGTCAGCCTCACGCCATCCTTGATGGCAATGTGAAGCGGGTACTCACCCGCTGGCTGGCGCTGCCGGGCTGGCCCGGCCAGAAGCTGGTGGAGAACGAGCTGTGGGAGATCGCCATCCGGCTCACTCCCAAGCTGGGCGTGGCACAATACAACCAGGCGATGATGGATATCGGGGCGACGATCTGCACCCGCAGCAAGCCTGCTTGCGAGCGTTGCCCGGTGCGGGCCGATTGCCAGGGGCTGTCGCAAGGCAACCCGACTGCCTACCCCAACAGCAAGCCGAAGAAGAGCATTCCGGCCCGGGATGGCATCATGCTGCTGATCCGCCATGGCGACGAACTGCTGCTGGAGAAGCGGCCGCCGCAGGGGATCTGGGGCGGGCTCTACTGCTTCCCGCAGGTCGCCTCGCTGGCGGAGGTGGAGGGGCTGCTGGCGTCCCTTGGCCTGAGTCATCACGGCTATCGGGAACTGGCCGGTTTTCGCCATACATTCAGTCACTTCCACCTCGATATCCAGCCGCTGCTGATCGAGATTGAGGCTGAGCCAGCGCTGCGCCTCATGGAAGCAGATAACCGACTCTGGTATAACTTACGCCATCCTGCCGAGGTGGGGCTGGCGGCCGCTACGGCCCGTCTGCTCGCCTATCCGGAGCTACAACCATAGAGGTCAACATGAGCCGTACTGTATTTTGCCAACGCCTGAAAAAAGAGGGCCCGGGCCTGGATTTTCAATTCTACCCGGGTGAACTCGGCAAGCGGATTTTTGACAACATCAGCAAGGAAGCCTGGGCCGAGTGGCAGAAGAAGCAGGTGATGCTGATCAACGAAAAAAAGCTCAATATGATGAATCTTGAGCATCGTCAGTTGCTGGAAAAAGAGATGGTCAGCTACCTGTTTGAAGCGGGTGAAGTGCAGATCGAGGGTTATACCCCTCCCAGCCAGTAAGCAATCGAGCTGTAGTACCTGTGAGCGGGGAGTGGAGCCAAAGGTGGTCAGTCTCCCCTTGTCTACTCGCGGCATATGAATGATGGGCGGCACTGCTGCCCTGTTTGAGGATCCTATGGGCCGAATTTTCTGGCTGCTGTGCACCCTGCTGTTTCTCTCTGCCTGTTCATCTTCTCCCAAGCCCAGCGGGAATGAGGATGACGATCTCGTCAACGGCAAGGACATCCGCGGCTTTGAACACATGATCAGTGCGCTCTCCCATAACGTGAACGAAATATGGGGGCGAGAGGCGCTGTTTGCGGGCAAGTATGACTACGTCAAATACACGGATCAGTACAAGAGCCGTGCCCACATCGACTTCTCCAGCGGCCATATCATGGTCGAGACGGTATCTGGCATAGATCCCCGTGCTCACCTGCGTCGTGCCATTGTCGAGACCCTGCTGACACCGGACGATCCGGCCGAAGTGGACCTTTACTCCGACCGGGAGATCATGCCCGGCGGCGAGCCTTTCCTCTATGGCCAGGTGGTGGACAATCAGCGCCAGCCAATCCGCGCCTCCTGGCGCGCCGAGCGTTATGCCGATTACCTGCTCAACACGGCGATGAAGAAGCGCACTCTGGGTATTCGCACCATCTTCTTCGTCGATATACCCATGGTGGCCAACCATGAAGATCGACGGGGCTACAAGTATGCGGGGATCATCCGGGAAGCGTCGCGCAAATACGGCGTGCCGGAGAGCCTGATCTATGCGGTGATCAAGACCGAGAGCAGCTTCAACCCCTATGCGGTGAGTCATGCCAACGCTTATGGCCTGATGCAGGTGATCCCGGCCACCGCGGGTCGTGACGTCTATGTTCGGGTCAAGGGTAAGAACGGCCAGCCGACCCGGGAGGAGCTGTTCAACCCGGCCTACAACATCGATGTCGGTACCGCCTATCTGCACCTGTTGCAGACCGTCTATCTGGCGGATATTCAGGATCCGCGCTCCCGTCGCTATGCGGTGATCTCCGCCTATAACGGTGGTGCGGGCGGGGTACTCAATACCTTCTCCAGCGATCGCAAGGCGGCGCCGGGCCGGATCAACCGGCTCTCCCCCGAGGCGGTCTATCAGGTGTTGACCGAGCAGCATCCCAAAGAGGAGGCGCGCCGTTACCTCTACAAGGTCAATCAGGCCGAGAAGGGGTTCAAGAGAGCCTTTGCCAGTCGGGCAGGTTAAGCGGTGACGCTGCGTTAACCATGCAAAAGGGCGCTTGATATCAAGCGCCCTTTTAACGTCTGGCCCGTTCGTCGTTGAAGTGGCCTTATTTGGCAATAAAGCCGCCCTTGGTCTGCGGGGCCGCGCCCACTTTCTCCAGGGTTTTCACTTCCACTTCGGTTTTGTTCCAGCTGTGGTCCACTTCACCATGGATGCGGATCTGATCATCCGGGCCCACTTCGGTGCCACGCCACACATCCTGATCCACTTCGACCTCCACTTCACCGCTGGCATCGCGGAACAGATAGTTCTCGCCGCCCAGGTGCTTGACCAGTTTCCCTTCCAGAGTTGCCCAGCTGTCATCGGCCAGATCTTTCAGTTGAGCAACGGAAACCTTGTTCTGCTCTTGCGGGCCGGTATAGGCCGCCATGGCAAAAGAGGAGACAGACATCAGGGTCAACAGTCCGATTACGCTTGCGCTTGCCTTGTTCATTTCATACTCCTGTCGTTGGTATGAGGGCATTGTGCCGGGGGGGGCGTGAAACAAGCGTGAAAGAAATAGGCTGGTGTGATTGTCTGTTTTGTGAGCGCAAGCGATTTCATCGGTGGCGGAACATGTGTGATTTCATCTGGAACTGTAATCTGTCGCCTTCACCAGAAGTCAGTGGCAGCAGACTCTTCCCATGCCTGTCGCCACTCGAGGAGAAGTCCGCAGGTCTCACCTGCTTAATCGAAGAGCATAACAATATGAAAAAATGGCTTGTTTGTTTATTGGGGTTAATGGCATTGACCGCGCAAGCGGCAGAGGGACGCCAACCTTTTTCCCGGGTTGTGATGTTTGGTGACAGCCTCTCCGACACCGGCAAGATGTACAAAAAGATGCGGGGGTATCTCCCCTCCAGCCCACCCTACTTCAATGGGCGCTTCAGCAACGGCCCGGTGTGGCTGGAGCAGTTGGGTGACGAGCGTTTCCCCGGTCTGGTCGTGGCCAACGAGGCGGAAGGCGGTGCGACCGCGGTGGCCTATAACCATCTGGGGGCTCTGAACGGCTGGCTCGGTTTCTGGTCCTGGGATCCCAAATATCAGGTGATCAACAACCTCGATTACGAGATCGATCAGTTCCTGAAAAAGGACAAGTTCCGCCCCGATGATCTGGTGGTGATCTGGGTCGGTGCCAACGACTATCTGGCCTATGGCTGGAACAGCGAGCGGGATGCGGATCGGGTGATCGATACCATCCGGCTGGCATCCAACCGGTTGGTGCTCAACGGCGCGCAGCAGATCCTGCTGTTCAACATTCCTGATCTGGGGCAGACCCCGTCAGCCCGCAGCATGAAGGTGGTGGAGAAGGTGCGCCATGTGGCCAGCTACCACAACCAGAAGTTGCAGAACCTCACTCGCGAGCTGGCTCCCCTTGGCATCGTGAAGCTGTTCGAAGTGGACAAGCAGTTTGATGAGATGATGCGCGATCCTCAGCAGTTCGGGCTGAGTGACACAGAACACGCCTGCTACGGTGGCGGCTATACCTGGAAGCCATTCTCCGGCAGCGCCGCCGAGGTGGCTGCGACCCCGGCTTTAAGTGTCTCCGAAAGAGTGGCTATTGCCGGTAACCCGATCCTGGCGCAGGCGGTGGTGAGCGGGCAGGCAAAAGGGCGAGCAGCGACTCTCAACTGCGATGAGCATATGTTCTGGGATCAGGTGCATCCGACCAGGACGGTGCACAAGGTATTGAGCCAGCGAGTCGCTGATTTTATCGATCAGCACTACGAGTTTATCCATCGCTGATACATGCAAGGGCTGGCGGAGGCTGGCCCTTTTCTCACCCGTCAGTCTGGGTAGAACGCTCGTTTTGCGACATTGTACGCTCAAATAACAGACGCTTGTTGCTGTTTTTGTAACAAGTTTGCGTTACAGTGTTTTTTGTTAATTGATATCAGGGACTTGAAAATAGGCTAACGTTTATCTGCAGTGATCGCTTTTGGGCGATTGCGCCTAGAAGACGAGTTGATATCAATCAACCTCCTCCTACACAAAGTTGCAGAGGCTCAGATATGAAAAAATCATTGATTACCTTGCTGGTTACCGGCTTGCTGGCGGCCAATGCCCAGGCGGCCGGTCAGGACAACACCTGGTATGGTGGTGCCAAACTGGGTTGGTCCAACTTCTACGGCATTGATGAAAGCAATGCCCTGACGCTTGGCAATGAGACCAACGATGCCCTGGGTGCGGGTGTGTTCGGCGGCTATCAGATCAACAAAAATCTGGGGCTGGAGCTGGGTTACGACTACCTGGGCAATTACAAATACGATGCGACTACGGCGGCAGGCGCTTTCAGTGATGAAGTGAAAGCACAGCTGGCCCAACTGACCCTGAAACTGGGTTTCCCGGTTACCGATAATCTGGATCTGTATGGTCGTGTCGGTGGCGGTTATGGCTGGGCTGATACCAAGAGCGATCTCTACAAGGATGACAGCCGCTTTGTCATGGTCGGTGCTCTGGGTGCCGAGTATGCGTTTAACCTCGACTGGGCTGCTCGCCTAGAGTACCAGTACACCACCCCGTATGGCAGCCGTGATGATACCGGCCTGAGAATGGATAACGGCTTGCTGTCGTTGGCAGCGGTTTATCGCTTTGGTCAGGTTGCCCCCGTGGCACCCGCTCCGGCACCAGCCCCGGCTCCCGAGCCTGTGATGGTCGAGAAGCAGTTCACCCTGAGCTCTGATGTGCTGTTTGACTTCAACAAGGCGACCCTCAAGCCAGAGGCCAGTCAGGCTCTGGATAGCCTCTACAGCCAGATTGAAGAGGCTCGACCCAAAGATGGCGTGGCAACCGTAATTGGTCACACCGACCGTATCGGTTCCGATGCCTACAACCAGAAACTCTCTGAGCAGCGTGCCCAGACCGTCGCCAACTATCTGGTTGGTAAAGGGATCCCGGCCGCCAAGATCAATGTGGAAGGGCGTGGTAAATCCTCACCGGTTACCGGCGACAGCTGCGTCAGCAAGTCCAAGCGTGAGCTGATCGTCTGCCTGGCTCCGGATCGCCGTGTTGATGTGAAAGTCGAAGGTGTCAGCGAGGTGCAGGAGTAATCTTTCACACTGAGCAGCTCTCCACAGGGGCTGGAATTAACAGCCCCTGTTGGAGCAAGAGAGGCCAAAAAGCCAGTCAGTTGAGCTGGCTGGCTTTTTACATTGGCATTGCGGTCGGACAGAGGACAAATCAGGAAGGGAGCGGCATCACCCGGTTGCGCCCCAGCTCCTTGGCCTTGTAGAGCAGCTTGTCGGTACGTTCGACCAGACAGTCTGCACTCTCCTGACCGTTGAACTCGCCCACGCCAAACGAGGCGGTGATGTGGTCGATGCGGCGGCCAGATTTGCGATCCAGAATCGACATCCGCTCTATGGAACGGCGCATGCTCTCTGCCATTTGCCTAGCCAGTGCCAGCGAGCGATGGGGAACCAGCATGGCAAACTCTTCCCCACCCAGCCGATAGGCGGTGACCCCCTCCTTGCAGGCATCGCGCAGCCGTTTGCTAAAGGCACGCAGCACCTGATCGCCGAGCAGGTGACCGTACTCGTCGTTGAAATTTTTGAACCGATCGATATCGGCGAGGATCAGTGAAAAGGGGTGCTGACTGCGGATCAACCCCTCCAGCTCCAGATCGAAGGCGCGGCGGTTGAGCAGGTTGGTGAGTGCATCCTCGTTGGCCAGTTTGCGGGTTTCGTTGAGCGCGGCACGCAGCTCCTTGATCTCCTTCTCGGCATTGCTGAGCTGGCTGCGAAAGTGCATGGTGGACATGCGTACATCCCGCGATTCGCGCACCAAGTCTCGCAAGATGCCCATGGTATCTTCCAGGCTCAGCCCCTCATCGTCGATCTTACTTAACTTGTCGAAGCTCTTGTCGAGCATCTCCTGAAACATACCGGTATCGGAGATGGCATCCTGCATGGAGTGGCCGAGCTCGTTGGCCATGGCTGCAAGGTTGAGCTTCATCGCCTCCATCTGCTGTTCGTCCTGCGCAGCCAGATATTGGTGATAGAGGCGCTCGCAGGTAGTGAGCGAGCAGGTTCCCTGCAGTTTGATGGCTTGATCGATCGCCTGGTTGAGTTCGGGCATGCTGGCCGAGACATAGTTGTACCACAGGTGGTAGTTGTCCGGCGTAGTTGGGATTTGGTACTTGATCATCAGGGGAACTGCCTGTTTGAGATAGGCGGCGGATTGGGCAAATGTGTCCTTACTCATGAGTTCTGTGTCTCATCATGCCAGCGAACTGAAGATAGTATGACAGAGAGATTGGCCAAAAGGCAGCCGATGGATGCCATTCGCCCCCCCCTCCGATATAATGGCACCGTTACCACCTACCCTAAGGCCTGCTTATGTCTCAAAAAGATCCTTTCCTCGAACGCGAGGCCGAAAAATACGATAACCCCATCGCCAGTCGCGAGTTGATCCTGGAACTCATCAAGGGCCATGAAAAGCCCATGTCCCGTGAAGAGTTGGCCAAGGTCCTCAAGCTGAAAGATGAAGAGCCGTTGGAAGCCTTGCGTCGTCGTCTGCGCGCCATGGAGCGTGATGGACAACTGGTATTCACTCGCAACCAATGTTATGCCCTGCCGGATCGCCTGAATCTGGTCAAAGGTTATGTAATCGGCCACAAGGATGGCTTCGGTTTTCTGCGTCCGGAAGGTGGTGGTCCGGATCTGTATCTGAACAACCGAGAGATGCAACGCCTGATGCATGGCGATTACGTGCTGGTGCAGCCGACCGAGATCGACCGCAAGGGTCGTCAGGAAGCGCGTCTGGTGCGCCTGCTCAAGTCCCGTGAGGCAGACATTGTCGGCCGTTACTTCGTCGAGAATGGCGTTGGTTTCGTGGTGCCGGATGACAGCCGTATCGGCCAGGACATCATCATCCCGGAAGGGGAAAACAAAGGGGCTCGTCAGAGCCAGGTCGTGGTTGTGCGCATCAACCAGCGCGCCACCTCCCGTATCAATGCCGTCGGCACCGTACTGGAAGTGCTGGGCGAGAACATGGCGCCGGGCATGGAGATCGAAATTGCCCTGCGTACCCACGGCATTCCGCACACCTGGCCGGAGGAGGTGACCAAAGAGGTTGCCGGTCTCGGCGAGCAGGTGCCGGAGAAAGCCAAAGAGGGCCGCATCGACCTGCGCGCCCTGCCGCTGGTGACCATCGACGGCGAAGATGCCCGCGACTTCGATGACGCCGTCTTCTGTGAAGCCAAACGCGGTGGTGGCTGGCGTCTGTGGGTTGCCATTGCTGACGTCTCCGCTTACGTTAAGCCCGGCACGGCGCTGGATGCCGAAGCGTATCAGCGTGGCAACTCCGTCTACTTCCCCGAGTTTGTGGTGCCCATGTTGCCTGAGGTGCTCTCCAACGGCTTGTGTTCCCTGAACCCGCAAGTTGACCGCCTCTGCATGGTGTGCGAGATGACCATCTCCGCCGCTGGCCGCATGTCCGGCTACAAGTTCTACGAAGCGGTAATGAATTCTCACGCCCGTCTGACCTACACCAAGGTTGCCGCGATCCTCGATGGCGATCCCAAGCTGCGCCAGCAGTATGATCCGCTGGTGGGCCATATCGAGGAGCTGAACAACCTCTACAAGGCGCTCAAGCATGCCCGTCATCAGCGCGGTGCGGTGGAGTTCGAGAGCGAGGAGACTCGCTTCATCTTCAACGCCCAGCGCAAGATCGACCGCATCGTGCCGCTGGTGCGCAACGATGCCCACAAGATCATCGAAGAGTGCATGATCCAGGCGAACGTGGCTGCTGCCCGTTACATCGAGAAGAACGAAGCCTTTGCCCTGTTCCGGGTGCACGACCGTCCGGGCGAAGAGCGTCTGACCGGTTTCCGCGATTTTCTGGCCGAACTGGGTCTGGAGCTCAAGGGCGGACTCGAGCCCGAGCCGAAAGACTTTGCCGAGCTGGCTGCCAAGTTTGAGGGGCGCCCGGATGCGGAGCTGCTCTCCACCATGCTGCTGCGCTCCATGCGTCAGGCCATCTATCAGGCCGACAACATCGGTCACTTCGGTCTGGCGTTGAAGTCCTATGCGCACTTCACCTCGCCGATCCGTCGCTACCCCGACCTCATCCTGCACCGCGCGATCAAGTACCAGACTGCCAAGGAGCAGCAGGCCAACCTGCGCCACAAGTGGACCCCGAGCGGTGGTTACCACTACCAGCTGGAAGAAGTGGATCCGATGGGCGAGCACTGCTCCATGACCGAGCGCCGTGCCGACGATGCCACTCGCGATGTGGCCGACTGGCTCAAGTGCGAGTACATGCTGGATCACGTGGGTGACGAGTTTGACGGCGTTATCGCCAGCGTCACCGGCTTTGGTTTCTTCGTCCGTTTGGCGGAGATCCACATCGACGGTCTGGTGCACGTCAGCACCCTCACCAACGACTACTACCAGTTTGATCCCCTGCACATGCAGCTGATTGGCGAGAACTTCCGCCGTCGCTACCGTCTGGGCGACAAGGTGCGGGTCAAGGTGATGGGCGTGAACTTGGATGATCGCAAGATCGACTTCGTGATGGTGGAAGAGCCGCTCAAGGCCACCGGCAAGAACGCCAAAGAGATGGCGCGCAAGCAGGCCGAGATCAAGAAAGAGAAGGCCAAGAGCGCCGAGCGCCACGAAAAGCGCAAGGAGAAAGGGGGCAAGGACCACGGTAAACCCGCCAAGGGTGGCCGTGCCAAACCCAGCAACAGACGACCGGGCAAAAAAGCTCACGATAAGGCCAAGAGCACTAAATGAGTACTGAACTGATCTACGGCATTCACGCTGTATCCGCGCTGCTGGAGCGCACTCCCGAGCGCTTTATCGAAGTGTGGGCCCTCAAGGGGCGGGATGACGACCGGCTGCAACCCCTGCTGGCTGAGCTGGAGTCCCTCGGCTTGCGCGTGCAGAGCGTGAACCGCAAGACCCTTGATGACAAAGCGGAAGGCAACAATCACCAGGGCATCATGGCCCGGGTGAAAGAGGCGCCGAAGCTGGCCGAGCACGATCTGGCTAGCCTGCTGGATGAGTTGGCGGCACAACAGAGCCAGCCCTTCCTGCTGGTGCTGGATGGCGTGACCGATCCGCACAACCTCGGCGCCTGCCTGCGCAGCGCCGATGCTGCCGGGGCTCATGCTGTCATCGTGCCGCGGGACAAGGCCACCGGCCTGACCCCGATCGTGCGCAAGGTTGCCTGTGGCGCGGCCGAAGTGGTGCCGCTTATTCAGGTCACCAACCTGGCCCGCACCCTGCGCGAATTGCAGGAGCGCGGCGTCTGGATCGTCGGCACCGCTGGCGAGGCCGATCACGACCTCTATCAGGCCAAACTGACCGGCCCGATGGCGCTGGTGATGGGGGCCGAAGGTAAAGGTATGCGTCGCCTGACCCGCGAACATTGCGACGAGCTGGTGAGCATCCCGATGGCGGGGGCGGTATCCAGCCTCAACGTCTCGGTGGCAACCGGCGTTTGCCTGTTTGAAGCCGTGCGTCAGCGTCGCGGTTAATCATGCTGACTGACAGACCCCCCTTCGATTGGGCGCAGGTCGCAGATAGAGAGGAGGCCGCGCGCCTCCTCTATTTTGCCCGCCCGCTGACCCTAAGCCCGAAAAGCTGCCTCTGGCACGCCGGCGACAGCCCTGATCTGCTGGTCAGGGTGGAGCAGGGGCTGCTGCGGGCCAAGCTGGTGCTGGAGGATGGCCGCGAGTACATCAAGGAGTTCTATTGGGAGGGGGACGAGTTTCTCGACTTTCACCACCTGCTCAGTGGCGAGCCGGCCCGCTACAGTGTGGAGGCGCTGGAGCCATGCCATCTGCAGCTGTTCAGTCTGGTCGACTTGCGCCAGCTGCCCGGCTGGCCGCGCTGGTATCAGCACCTGTTGGAGGTGCAGCTGCGCATCAAGGAGGAGAAGGAGCTGTTGCTGCTGACCGGTAGCCCGCAGGCGCGCTATCAGCACTTTCTCGACAGCTTTCCTGCACTCGATGCCAGAGTGCCCGACCACCAGATCGCCGCCTATCTCGGTATCACTCCCATCAGTCTTAGTCGCATTCGCAAACGGCTGAAAGAACTTAACAAAGGTTAATGCAGGGCGCTGGCGCCACGATTATGCTGGCAGGCCGAACTGATAAGGAGTTGCCGATGAACTGGATCCTGAAACCCTGGTCTGAACTGACCACTGACGAGTTGTATGAGTTGCTGGCGCTGCGGGCCGAGGTGTTCGTGGTGGAGCAGACCTGCCCCTTTCAGGATCTGGACGGGCTTGATCGCCGCGATGGGGTCTGGCACCTGCTCGGCTATCAGGGCGAGCTGCTGGCCGCCTATGCGCGGATCATGGCGCCCGGCATCGGCGATGAGAGCGGTGCCGCCATCGGTCGGGTGGTGACCTCACCCAAGGCGCGCGGCGGTGGTCTTGGTCATAAGCTGATCAGCGAGGCGGTCAAGGCGTGTGAGGCGCGCTGGCCGACTCACAGCATCTGGCTGGGGGCGCAGGCCCATCTGCAGGGCTTCTATGGCCAGCACGGTTTTGTGGCGGAAGGGGAAGGCTATCTCGAAGACGATATCCCCCATATGGGGATGCGCAGAGTGGTGGCATAACCACTCGTCAGAGTGATTCAGAATGCAGAAGGGCCATCCAGTGGGATGGCCCTTCTCTTTATCGCCAGGCGATCACTTCTTCTTTTTCTTCTTGGCGGACTTCTTCTTGTCGACCGGCTTTTTCTTCTTCACCGGTACCCGCGCTTCCTTGTGTTTCGGGCGCAGCTCGTCGATCACCCGGCGCTTGAGGCGCTCTTCGGTGTAGCGCTCGATCTTGGCGACCATCGCCATGTCGTGGGCCTCCACCAGGCTGATGGCACAGCCACGGTTGCCAGCGCGGCCGGTACGACCGATCCGGTGGACGTAGACATCGGCGCCGTAGGGCATGTCGTAGTTGATGACATGGCTGACGTTCGGCAGGTCGATGCCGCGGGCGGCGACGTCGGTGGCGATCAGGAAGGGTACTTCCCCTTCGTGGAACTTGCGGATCGATTCGATACGCTTGCTCTGCTCCATCTCGCCACGGATCCAGGCGCAGGAGATACCTGCAGCCTGCAGCTGGCCGGAGAGCTCCGCCAGACGCTCGCGAGTCTTGACGAAGATAATGGCTTTCTGGGTTTCCGGATCTTTCAGGATATGGGTCAGCAGCGCCAGCTTGTGGGTGGCGTCATCGGCCAGATGGATCCACTGGGTAATGGGGCGACGTTCGCTGCGCGGCGGCTCGGCGTGCAGCTCCACCGGATCCTTGAGGATCTCGTTGGCGAACTTCTCAAGGCCGGCCCCTTCCAGGGTGGCGGAGAAGAGCATGGTGTGCTTGCGGTAGCGCGCCTCTTCCACGATGCGGTTCACATCCTTGATAAAGCCCATGTCCAGCATGCGGTCCGCTTCATCCAGCACCAGCACTTCGATGTCGTGGCTCTCGAACTCCTCTTTCTCGATGTATTCGAGCAGACGGCCCGGGGTGGCGACCACGATGTCGGTGGTTTTGGTCAGGGCAGGCAGCTGCTCTTCATGGCTGACGCCGCCGATGATGGTCTCGATGCTGAGGTTGGTGTGAGCCGCCAGCGCCTTGGCGTGGGCGGTCACCTGCAGCGCCAGCTCGCGGGTCGGGGTCAGGATCAGCATGCGGCAGGGGCCCGGCTTGCGGCGCGGGAAGTCCAGCAGGTGCTGGAGTGCCGGCAGCAGGAAGGAGGCAGTCTTGCCGGTACCGGTCGGAGCGGATGCCAGAATATCGCGGCCGTCCAGGGCTGGCTCCAGCACCATCTGCTGGATGGTGGTGGGGCGGGTGAATCCCATCTCGGCCAAGGCCCGGTTGAGGGCTGGGTGCAGGTCGAAATCATCAAAGGACTGGCTCATGGCAATACTCGGTCATTAAGGAAACGGCAGATTATAGGCGATTATCTCGTCGGCTCCTATTGGTGAGTGTGTCTTAGCCGCTATAATCGCCCACCATTTTTGCAGATGACGGGGGCCAGATGGGACGTAGTCGCGGATTTACCTTCAAACAGTTCCATATCAATCACGATCGCTGCGCCATGAAGGTGGGCACCGATGGCATTTTGCTCGGTGCCTGGGCGCCGGTCGAACAGGCGCGTCGAGTGCTCGATATCGGCACCGGCAGCGGCCTGATCGCTCTGATGCTGGCCCAGCGCAGCAGATCTGACAGCCGTCTTGATGCGGTCGAGCTGGATATTAATGCGGCCAGTCAGGCGCGGGAGAATGCGGCTGCTTCTCCCTGGGCCGATCGGGTGACCGTCATAGAGAGTGCCATTCAGGATTATCAGGCCGACCCTTACGATCTTGTCGTCTCCAATCCTCCCTATTTCGTGGCAGGCCAGTCATTTAGCGATCCGGCGCGGGCGTTGGCCCGCCATACCGGCGCCCTCGACAGCCACGCATTGCTGGCAGCCTGCAATCGTTTGCTGAGCCCGAACGGGCAGGTAGCGCTGGTGCTGCCGACGGCGATGGCCGATGAAATTTTATGCATTTCGGCGAATTATGATCTGCATGGCATTTGTTATACAGCTGTTATCACCAGAGAGGGTAAAGAGGCAAATCGTGTTTTATTGCTACTTGGCAGAGGATTAAACAGGTGTGAGAGGGGTGAAATTGTGATCCATTCTGCTGATGGGGCCTATTCCGACAGATATATCCAACTGACCAACCCCTTCTATTTGAAGATGTAAATTTCGTCTTGAACTATTTTTTCACGCCATTATGCTGGTTCCAGATCGAGCGCCCGCTCCAGACCAGCTAAAACCACTGGTTGCGATGAAAAAACATGCGGGGCTCTTTTTTTATACCCCCTGAACACACCCGGTCAGCGACCGATAAAAACTATAACAAGCAATAATTTACAAGACAGACGAGGTTGAACTTGACGAAATCACTCACATTGTCCGATGTACTCGGATTAGGGTTTATGACCTTCGCCTTCTACTTGGGCGCCGGTAACATCATTTTCCCGCCGTTGGCCGGTTACATGGCTGGTGAGCACCTCTCCCTGGCGATGTTTGGCTTCCTGGTCACTGCCGTGGGCCTGCCTCTGGTAACCATTCTGGCCGTGGCGAAAGCCGGTAACGGTTGGGCTGGCATGACCAAACTGCTGCCTGCCGGTGTTGCGACTGCGCTGGCCGTTGCCATCTATATCATCATAGGCCCGGCCTTTGCCGCGCCCCGTACCGGTCTGGTTGCCTACGAAATGGGCCTCAAGCCGTTCATCGGTGATATGGGGCAAGCGGGTCTGGCGGCCTATACCGTGATCTTCTTTGGTGTGGCCATTCTGGTCTCCATGAACCAGGGCAAGCTGATGGACGCCATCGGCAAATACCTGACTCCGGTACTGATGCTGCTGCTGCTGACTCTGGCGGTCGGGGTATTCGTAGCGCCGCAAGGCGCCATGCCTGACGCGTCCGGTGACTATCAGAACAGCCCCTTCGTGAAAGGGATCCTGGAAGGTTACAACACCATGGACACCCTGGCGTCCCTGATGTTTGGCGCCCTGATCGTCGATCTGCTGCGCCAGAAAGGCATCAACGATTACAAGAGCCAGTTCAAGTATCTGGCCATTGCCGGCCTCATCTCTGCCGTTGGGCTGAGCGTGGTGTACGTCTCCCTGTTCCAGCTGGGTAACACGGCAGCCGGTGTGGCGACGGATGTCAGCAATGGTGGCGCCATCGTCAACGCCTACGTACTGAGCCTGTTTGGTCAGCCGGGTCAGTTCATTCTGGCGGCCATCATCACTCTGGCGTGTTTTACCACTGCAGTCGGTCTGATCTCCGCCTGTTCCGATTTCTTCCACAATCTGACCGGCATGGCTTACAAGAAGCTGGTGGTGTTGCTGGGCGTTATCTGTGCCGTGGTGGCCAACGTGGGCCTGAGCCAGCTGATCAGCCTCTCCATTCCGGTGCTGGTTGCCATCTATCCGGTTGCCGTGGCGCTGGTGCTGGTCACCTTCCTGAAGGGTTACTTCGGCCGTCCCCGTCTGGTGTTCCGTGGCGTGTTGATGGTTGCCTTCCTGTTCGGGTGCCTGGATGGTCTGGGTGCTGCCGGCATGAAGATGGATGCGTTTGCCTTCCTGCCGCTGTTCGACAAGGGCCTCGCCTGGCTGATGCCGACCCTGCTGGCCTGCGTAGTTGGCGTGATGGTGCGTCCGACACAGATGGCTGCCGAAGCTGCCTGATCACGCCCGATGTGATATTGCCAAGAGCCTGCCCCGTGCAGGCTCTTTTGTTTTTCTGTTCTGCTGGCGGTTTGCCCGGTGGATGGTATCCGGCCATCCTCACAGGCTAATTTCAGCTCCCTTGCGGCCCTATCCCCTGTTTATCTGCGCGTTTACACCCAGTCTGGGTAATTCGGTCATTCGGTGATTAATTTTGAGCGGATAAATTGTTTCAAGATATTAATGTGTGATTGAGATCCCGCATCTCTTCTTTATGCTAAAGGTGGTGCTTCTCATCCGGTCTGCTGACCGCAGGGGAGCGAGCAGTATTGTTATCCGGTTATCTGCCAGGCAGTGGGTGCAATCAATAACAAGCTGATAAGGCAGATGAGGTTGGGTTTGACGAAATCATTGAAGTTGTCCGACGTATTCGGACTGGGGTTTATGACGTTTGCCTTCTATCTGGGGGCTGGCAATATCATTTTTCCGCCGCTTGCGGGTTTTATGGCTGGTGAGCATCTGCTGGCCGCCATGTGCGGTTTTCTACTGACGGCGGTGGGGCTGCCGTTAATCACCCTGATTGCGGTTGCCAAGGGGAGTTCGGGGGGCCGCGCGAGTGGCTGGACCGGAATGACCCGCTATCTGCCCGCCGGGGCGGCGACGGCGCTGGCCATCGCCATCTATATCATCATGGGGCCCGCCTTTGCCATTCCCCGCACCGGTCTGGTCGCGTACGAGATGGGGCTCAAGCCCTGGCTCGGCGATGCCGGTCATGAGGGGCTGCTGATCTACACCCTGAGTTTCTTTGCGCTGGTGATCATGGTGGCGCTCGATCGGGGCAAACTGCTCGATGCGGTTGGCAAGTACCTGACTCCCGCCCTGATGGCGATGCTGCTCATTCTGGCGGTCGGGGTCTTTATCGCGCCACAGGGTACCATGCCCGATGCCAGCGGTGACTACATCAGCGCTCCGCTCACCAAGGGGATGCTGGAGGGGTATAACACCATGGATACCCTGGCATCCCTGATGTTTGGCGCACTGATCATCGGGTTGCTGCGCCAGAAGGGGATCGAGGACTATCGCAGCCAGTTCAAATACCTCACCATTGCGGGCCTGATCTCGGCGGTCGGGTTGTCGGCGGTCTATCTCTCTCTTTTCCAGCTTGGCAACAGTGCCGGCGGAGTAGCGAGCGACATCAGCAACGGCGGTGCCATCGTCAATGCCTACGTCCTGAGCATGTTTGGTCAGCCTGGGCAGCTTATTTTGGCGGCCATCATCACTCTGGCCTGTTTTACCAGTGCAGTAGGCCTACTCTGTGCCGGAGCCGATTATTTCCAAGGTTTGACTGGCTGGGCTTACCACAAGTGGGTGATGCTGCTGGGGGCACTCTGCGCGCTGGTGGCCAATGTGGGGCTGAGTGAGCTTATCAGTCTCTCCATCCCGGTGCTGGTAGCCATCTACCCGGTTGCCATTGCACTGGTGCTGGTGACCTTCCTCAAAGGGTGGTTTGCCCAGCCACGGCTGGCGTTTCGTGGCGTGCTGCTGGTCGCCTTCCTGTTTGGCTGTCTGGACGGACTGGGCGCTGCTGGTATGGCTATGGACGGCTTTGCCTTCCTGCCGCTGTTCGACAAGGGACTTGCCTGGCTGCTGCCAACTCTGCTGGTCTGCATCGTTGGCATCTTGATGCGACCAAACGGAAAGCTGGCTGCCGAAGCGGCTTGATTCAGGATCAACGAGATAGCAAAGAGGCCAGCATCTGCTGGCCTCTTCTGTTTCTGCCGGATCCGTTACCGGATCAGATTTGCGGGCCTGCTGGCTTGGGTTTGCCATCCAGACCATACCAGTGGGTTTCTACCCGTCCGGCATGCCACTCGAAGGTGCCCCAGGGCTGTTTGGTTTCCCAGCGCGGGAAGTTGATGAGAACCCGGTTATCTTCGTACTTGTAGAGGGAGGTGCTGATCTGAATGTCCGACAGGATCAACAGTAGTGCCCAGCAGATGAAAATCCATTTCAATGCTTTCCACATAGGATTACTCGAAGCAAATTTCGATAGTGGCGCGACCGAAATCGGATTCGAACGGCATCATTATCTTGGTGCCATCGGCCCTGTGGGTGATGGTGTGGTTGGGGCCGGAGACGATGATGGGGGTCGCCATGTCAAACTCGTAGCCCTTCTCGCCCAGCATCCGCTTGGCACCGCCGGTCACCATGTTGGTGATTTCACCGACCATGTCGGTCACCTCTTCATTGATGGAGGCGGGAGCTTCCCCCAGCATGCGACGCATGATCTCCAGCGCCAGCCCCTTCTCGAAGCTGATGGAGAGGGAGCCGCGGGTCTGCGGGCCGACCATGCCGATCAGACCGGAGACGTCGCCGCGTGCCAGCTCATCCATCTTGCGTTTCGGTTTGCCCGGTTTTAGTTCCAGCTGTGCCATGGTCGAGAGCACATTGAGCAGAGATAGCAGGAACGGATTTACAAAATCAGCCTTCATGATGACTTCCTACAGTGGGCGTACAGCGAGCACATTGGCCATGTGCCTCTATTGTCTTATTGGTAATCGTAAAGCCATGCAAGTGGGCCTGCTCGGAAAACGCGCTATCTATTGCACTATCGTGAAGTTCGACCACATCCCCGCACTCGTCGCAGATCAGCAGCTGCATCGGGTGAGCGTGATCGAAGTGGCAGCAGAAGATAAACGCGTTGAGCGATTCCACTTTGTGAGCAAAGCCCTGTTCGAGCAAAAAATCGAGTGCCCGATAGACGGTTGGCGGCTTGGCATTGGCTTCGGTTTGTTGCAGCTGGGCCAACAAATCATAGGCGCTGATGGCGTTGCCGTGTGCCGCCAGCAGGCGAAATACCTGACGTCGGGTCGGGGTGAAGCGGATCCCTCGCTGTATACAGAGTCGCTCGGCTCGTTGTAAAAGTTGGTCTTGATTCATGATCGCGCAGATACCCTTTCTATTAGCCGGATACTATCACAGGGCCTCGCATGGCGCGGCGACAAAATTCATTTTCTGGGGCTGCTTCACGTTGTGATAAAATCCGCCCCTTTCTTTAGCCAACCCGGATGATTTTTATGCAGGCGCAGCGTTTTTCCATCGCCCCCATGCTGGACTGGACTGATCGGCATTGCCGTTACTTTCATCGACTGATGAGTCGCCAGACCTTGCTCTATACCGAAATGGTGACCACCGGTGCCATCATCCACGGCAAGGGGGATTATCTGGGTTACAGCGAGCAGGAGCATCCCATCTCCCTGCAGCTGGGGGGCAGCAATCCGGCCGATCTGGCGCGCTGTGCCAAGCTGGCCGAGGAGCGCGGCTATGACGAGGTGAACATCAACGTCGGCTGCCCCTCCGATCGGGTGCAAAACGGTCGCTTTGGCGCCTGCCTGATGGGCGAACCAGCGCTGGTGGCGGACTGCGTCAAGGCAATGCGCGATGTGGTCGATATTCCGGTGACGGTGAAGACCCGTATCGGCATCGACGATCAGGACTCCTACGAATTTCTGCAGACCTTTATCGAACAGGTGCGCGATGCCGGTTGCGATACCTTTATCGTCCATGCCCGCAAGGCGTGGCTGAGCGGCCTGAGCCCCAAGGAGAACCGCGAGATCCCGCCCCTCGATTATCCCCGCGTCTATCGGGTCAAGCAGGATTACCCGGAGCTGACCATTGCCCTCAACGGCGGCGTCACCTCCATGGAGCAGGCTCTCGAGCACCTGCAACACGTCGATGGCGTCATGATGGGGCGTGAAGCATATCAGAACCCCTACATTCTGGCGCAGGTGGACAATCTGGTGTTCGGCCAGAACAACGCCGTGCCGAGCCGCCACGAGGTGGTGCGGATGATGCTGCCCTATATCGAGCAGGAGCTGGCCAAGGGCAACTACCTCTCCCATATGACCCGCCACATGCTGGGGCTGTTCCAGAACATGCAGGGGGCTCGCGCCTGGCGCCGTCACCTGAGCGAGAACGCCTGCAAACCGGGCGCCGGTATTCAGGTGGTGCTGGATGCCATGGCCAAGGTGCCGGAGTTTGCCAGCAGCGAGACGGCCGAATAAGCCGCTTTGTCAGGGCAAGAACCACAAAAAGCGCGTCAATCGACGCGCTTTTGGTTTTTCTGGTCAGGGTCACCCTGATGTGTTGTCAGAAGCCGTACTGTAGTCGTGTATCTCTCCGGGGCGCGGAGTAAAACGTGGATCGCCATCTTTGTATTCACGAACAAGCTGCATGGTCTTGCAGAAGCTGGCCTGCTTGTCGTACTCCTGCCGGGCAAGATCGATGGCCCGTTCGGCCCGGCGCCGCTCCATCTTGTCAGACTTGCGATCGCTGAACTGTTGCTGCTGATGCAGCATCCAGCCGACAAACTCTTGCTGGCATTGGGATTCGCTACTGGCCTGCGCAGGCAGGGTCCACAACAACGAGAGCAGTATCAAATAACGCATGTCTGACTGGGTATTGAAGATTAATTGAACAGAAGGGGCGGCATTTTAGGCTGGAAATCGGGATGTGAACAGTATCAATAGCGAGGCCCCGCAGGGCCTCGCATCGTTGTGGCCGGTGTCAGTGTTTGATCAGGTACAGCTGGCGGCTGTAGGCCACATCCTCCGGGTTGTTGATGGGGTAGCCCTTGAGCCATGGCTTGATGAGGCGGGCATTGGTGTACTGGTAGATGGGGGCTATAGGGGCCTGATCCAGCAGGATCGCTTCCGCCTCGCCAAACAGCTTGCTGCGGCTGGCGGCATCCTGAGTGCTGGCCGCCTCTGCCAGCAGCTGGTCATAACGGGCATTGGCAAAGCCTGCCATATTGCCGCTGTGACGGGAGCCCCACAGGCCGAGGAACGCTGACGGGTCGTTGTAGTCAGCGACCCAGGAGGAGCGGATCACCTCGAACTGACCGCTCTGGCGGCTGTCGAGATAGGTTTTCCACTCCTGATTGGTCAGCTCGACCTCGGCGCCCAGCTTCTGTTTCCACATGCTGGCGATGGCCAGCGCCATCTTCTTGTGAATTTCCGCGGTGTTGTAGAGCAGGGTCAGCTTGAGTGGCTTGCCCGGGCCGTAACCGGCCTCCTTGAGCAGGGCCTTGGCCTTGCTGTCCAGCTCCGGCTGGCTGCTGGTGGAGAGCAGGTTGGCGGCTGGGGTGAAGCTGGCGGTTACATCCGGAGTGAAGTGATAAGCCGGTTTCTCGCCAGTGCCGAGCACCTTGTCTGCGATCAGGGCGCGGTCGATGGTGTAGGAGAGCGCTTTGCGCACCCGCACATCGTTCAGTGGCGCCTGTTTGGTATTGAAGGCGTAGTAGTAGGTGCCGAGCTGATCCGGGGTATAGACCTCATTCGGGATCTGCTGCTTCAGCTTGTCGTACTGCTCCTTGGGGAAGGATTCGGTGATATGCAGATCGCCAGCCAGGTAGCGGTTGGTGGCCGCGCTCTCCTGATTGATCGGCATGAAGATCACCTTGGTCAATACGGTATGTGCCCGATCCCAGTAATAAGGGTTGGGGGTCAGCTCCAGCTTCTCGTTGACCACCCGATGGTTCAGCGCAAAGGCACCGTTGCCCACCAGTTTACCGGGCTGAGTCCACTGGTTGCCGTACTGCTCGATGCTGGCCTGATGGAGCGGCGACAGGCTGGGGTGGCTCAGCAGGTTCAGGAAGTAGGGCACCGGCTGGGAGAGGGTCACCTGCAGGGTGTGATCATCGAGGGCCTTGACCCCCAGCTCGCTGGCAGGCAATTTGCTAGCTACTATCTCGTCCACCTTGTCGAAACGGGCCAGTTGGGCAAACCAGGCGAAGGTGGCCGCCTCTTTCGGATCGACCAGTTTGCGCCAGCCGTAGACGAAGTCGCCGGCCTTGACCGGATCGCCGTTGGACCAGCGCGCATCCGGGCGCAGATGGAAGGTAAAGAACTGGTTGCCCTTGTTCTCCCAGCTGGCCGCCACTCCGGCAACCGGTTTGCCATCCGGCCCCTGGGTCAGCAGCCCCTCGAACAGATCCCGTAGTACCTGCAACTCCGGCAGGCCGACCAGCTTGAGCGGGCTCAGGCTCGCAGGTTCATCCTTGAGGTGGCGAACGACAATCTGCTCGGCGGCGAGTTGTGTTCCGGCGGGAATATCGGCAGCCTGGACAGCAGCACAGCCCAGCAGGGCCAGCAAGGGGCTCCATCCTTTCATGGGTCGGATCCTTCAAATAGTGTGAAGCGGGGAGAAAACTCGGCGAGAAAATATCGCCGACAGATGGGAAATCATGATATCCCGTTTGCTGGTCTGACCGCCAGCATTCGACTCTCACTCCCAATCGGGGTAGAAGAGCGTTCCCGGCGTCTGTGCAGTTCAATGTGGTGAGGAGTGTCAAACGATGAAAGCATGGTTAGTGCTGGCCTGTGTGTTGAGCCAGGGTGCCTGGGCGTTGGCCCCGTGCCAGAGCGACACGGCGGTGGGCAACTGGTGCGAGATCGGCATCGATGCCTTGCACCCGACTCAGGGGGGCGTCGGCCAGATCCAGGTCGATGAGACCCAGGCCACATTGGCGGACATGAGCGCAAAGCAGCTCGACAAGTTGATGAAAAAGAAAGAGATCCCCGTGGTGATTGCGCCGGATGGCAGCTACTGGCTGGTGGACAGGCACCATCTCACCAAGGCGTTGTGGCAGCAGGGCGTCAAGGATGCCCGGGTCAAGGTGATTGGCCGTCTGCAGGACAAAGCCAACTTCTGGAGCCAGATGCAGAACAATCATTGGGCCTGGCTCAAGGATGAGAAGGGACAGCCGCTGACCCCGGAGCAGTTGCCGACCAGCATCGACAAGCTGCCTGATTACCCCTATCGCACCCTCGCCGGACTGCTGCAGAATGCGGGCTACTTTCGCAAGGACAAACGGGTCTATTTCGTCGAGTTTGCCTGGGCCAGCTGGCTCGGCAAGCAGATGCAGTGGATGCCGGTAGACAGCACCAATCTGGCGGCCCGGCTGCAACAGGCCAAACGGCTCGCCTGCGGCAGCGATGCCAGTGACTTGCCCGGTTATCCCGGCAAGCAGTGCAGTCTCAATCAGTCCAAAACCGCACAGTGAGCGGATAAGTGATGGCGGCATAATAAGGAATGCAGCAGAAGGGCGACCCCGGGGTCGCCCTTCTGCTGTCTGGTGGTGATCGAGCGTCACTCATGGCGGTCATGGCAAGGTTGCCAAGGGCGGGAGAGATCCTGCACTAACCCTCTGGTTGATATTTATTCTCAATTAGCCATGATAACACTCCCACCATGACGGACTCGGGAGAGCGAGATGACACCGCAAAGTTGGCAACGATACATGCTGGAGGCGGAGCGTGCCTGGCAGGCCGGTTCGCTGGGGGCGGCTATCTGCTTTTATCAGCAGGCGCTGGGGGATGTTTACGAGATGACCCAGGTCGAGTTGACGGAGTTGGCCACCATGCGGGTCGCCACCTGTCACCGGCTGGCCGATTTCTGGCGGGCGATGGATGAGCCGACTTACGAGCTGCGCTACCTGAAGCTCGCCTCCGAGCTGGTGACTGCACTGGTACCACAGTGCCCCAACCGGGAGTGCGAAGCGCTGATCAGCGAACTGGGTTGCTGTCGCGGCGCCCTGCTCGCCTTTCTCAAGCGTCACCCCAATCCCGAGATTGCCCGGCTGATCCAGCTACAGGACAAGGTACAGGGCTGCGAGCTGATCGGCCGCTTTCGCCTCAACTGACCGGGGTTGAGCGATAACTTAACTCCGTCGCTTGAGCTTCTGGGCAATGCGTTGCTGTGCCTCTTCCCCTTGCAGTGCCTGCGCGAAGGCGCGCGCCTCCAGATCGATGACAAAGTGCACCGCCTGTTTAAGCTCCTGCTTGAGCAGCGCCTTGCTCTTTTGCAGCGCCCTGGGCGGTTTGGCCGCCAGCTTCAGCCCCTGCTCGCGGGCAAAGGAAAGCAATCCATCGGCCGCCACCACCTTGTTGGCAAGCCCGAGCCGCAGCGACTCCTCGGCATCGATTGCCTCGGCCAGCAACAACAGCTCGGCTGCCTTGAGATGCCCCACCAGACGTGGCAGCAGCAGGCTGGAGGCAAACTCCGGCACCAGCCCCAGCTCGACGAAAGGAAGCTGCAAGCGGGCGTTATCCCCCAGATAGACCAGATCGCAGTGCAGCAGGATGGTGGTGCCAATCCCCACTGCCGGGCCCGCAACAGCGGCGATCACAGGTTTGGGGAAATCGGCCAGGGTGTGGAGGAACTGCAAGATGGGGTCATCGGGCTCCAGCGAGCTCTTGCCCATAAAGTCGGCCAGATCATTGCCCGCGGTAAAGCAGTCGTGCTGCCCCTGCAACAGCAGGACATGCACCTCCTCATCGACCGCCGCCTCTCGCAGCGCTGCCACCAGTTGCCGGTACAGTTCGGTATTGAGGGCGTTGCGCTTGTCGGGGCGATGGAGGGTCAGGGTGAGCAAGCCATCCTGCCGCTCGGCAATGAGAATGGGGGCCATGTCTAAATCCTTGTTATTGAAAGGTGCACAAAAGGTTTCTGCTGGGGTAACCTTGCTGCCGTTTAACAACATCATAAAAGGATTTCAACCATGTTTAAACGTGCGTTTTATTCTCTGCTGGTGCTCGGTATGACGGCTCCCGCGCTGGCCAAGGTCGAGGCCGTCGACGGCTATGTGCGCCTGCTGCCGCCGGGCACCCCCAACACTGCCGCCTTTATGGTGCTCAAGAATGACGCCGACCAGCCGGTCAAGCTGGTGGCAGCGGCTTCTGCTGCGGCCGGGCGTGCCGAGCTGCACACTCATCTGCACGAAAATGGTGTGATGAAGATGCGTCAGGTCGAGAATATCGAGATCCCGGCCAAGGGCGAGGCGGTGCTGAAACCGGGCAGCCTGCACATCATGCTGTTCGAGGTGGGTACGCTCTCCGAGCAGACTCCTTTCCCGCTCACCCTCACCATGGACGATGGTCAGAAGCTGGAGCTGTCACTGCCGGTGAAGCCGATTGAGCCGATGGCAGAGATGAAGCATATGAAGCACTGACATTTGTCGTCGTTTGTTCAGGATTGACGCTGGGTATTTTGGCTGCACCGAGTAAAATAGTGCTCTTTTCCATGTATGCAAGAGGAAGTGACGTAATGAAAAATACGCTGATTGCCGGTTTTGTGCTGGCTCTGTGCAGCCAGAGTGCCATGGCCGCTGACGACTGGCGTTTTGCCGCCGGTGCCGACGTATGGGCAGCCAAGGGCAGTGGTCAGGCTTATGGCACCAGTGCCGATGGCAGCTATGACGACAGCTACAACTGGAACGGCTATCTGCAACTGGAGCACGGCATCATCCTCCTGCCGAACGCCAAGTTTGAAGTCTCCGATTTCAGCACCTCCGGCGGCAACTTCAAGAACGACCTGACCGCCTACGATCTGAGCCTCTACTACCGTCTGTTCAACAACGATCTGTTCAAGATCGATCTGGGTATGACCGGTCGTCACTACGATGGCGAGCAGGTCTATGTCGGTCGCAAGGGCTATAACGAAGATACCCTGATGGCTTATGCCGGCAGCGAAGTGAAGATCCCGGGCACCGGCATCGCCTTCTTCGGTGATCTGCGCACTCACGATGCGGACAACTATGACTACCGTCTGGGCGGTTCCTACAAGTTCTCCTCCATGCCGATCAAGCTGCGTGCCGGCTGGCGTGAAGCCAAGGTCGACTTCGACAACGTTGACCAGCGTATCGATGGCTGGTTCATGGGCGGCGAATTCACTTTCTAATCTGACCGTCAACTGACGAAGAGGAGCGATAATGGGCCACATCATAGTGACAGGTGCCGGTTCTGGTCTGGGTCGGGCGCTGACCATAGGTCTGGTTGAGCGGGGCCACCAGGTCTCCATGATGGGGCGCCGTTATCAGCGACTGCAGGAGCAGGAGCAACTGCTCGGCAGCGCGGTGATCGGCATCGCCGCCGATCTGGCGCACCATGAAGAGGTCGATGTCGCCTTCGCCGCTGCGGTGGAGTGGGGCGGGCTGCCCGACATGGTGATCCACTGCGCCGGGGTGGGAGAGTTTGGCCCGGTCGGTGTCTATACTGCCGAGCAGATCCGCCGGGTGGTGGAGAGCAACCTTATCTCCACCATTCTGGTGGCCCAGCAGACGGTGCGGCTTATCGGCGACAAGGGCGGAGTGCTGGCCAATGTGCTCTCCTCCGCCGCGCAGGTGGGCAAGGCCAACGAGAGCCTCTACTGCGCCTCCAAATGGGGGATGCGCGGCTTTCTCGAATCCTTGCGCGCCGAGCTGAAAGGCTCGCCACTGCGGCTGGTCAACCTCTACCCGAGCGGGATCCGCAGCGAATTCTGGGACAACTCGGATCACGTGGACCCGAGTGGCTTCATGACTCCGGAAGATGCGGCGGCCTATATGCTCGACGCACTGGAAGCCAGAAGCAGCTGCCACGTGACCGATCTCTTTATCGGTCGCAACGAGTAGGCTCCTTGCGGCAATCCTCTTTGCTTTAGAAGAGAAGACAAACAAAAAGCGCGCCATTGGGCGCGCTTTTTTATATCGGGAAGAGGGTGGGCTTAGCGGCCCAGCTTGGCCTTGATCATGGCGACGATATCGCTGATGGCCACTTCCTGCTTCTCGCCGGTGCGGCGGCACTTGTACTCGACCACGCCGTTATCCATGCCGCGATCGCCGATGACGATGGCGTGCGGGATGCCCAGCAGCTCCATGTCGGCGAACATCACGCCCGGGCGCTCTTTACGGTCGTCGAACAGCACGTCCACACCGGCCGCTTTCAGCTCGGCGTAGAACTGCTGTGCCTGCTCGGCTACGCGCTCGGATTTGTGCATGTTCATCGGCACGATGGCCACTTCGAACGGAGCGATGGCGTCCGGCCAGATGATGCCGTACTGGTCGTTGTTCTGCTCGATGGCGGCGGCCACCAGACGGGAAACCCCGATACCGTAGCAACCCATCTCCATGGTGACGGACTTGCCAGCTTCGTTCAGCACGCTTGCCTTCATTGCTTCGGAGTACTTGGTACCCAGCTGGAAGATGTGGCCCACTTCGATACCGCGCTTGAGCAGCAGCTTGCCCTGGCCGCACGGGCTCGGGTCGCCTTCCACCACGTTGCGCAGGTCGGCAACTTCGTAAGCGGTGATGTCGCGATCCCAGTTGGCACCGGTCAGGTGGAAGCCGGTTTCGTTGGCGCCGCAGACGAAGTCCGCCAGATGGGCAGCGCTGCGATCGACGATGATGCGACCGGCAAAGCCGACCGGGCCGATGGAGCCTGCGTCGCAACCGGCGGCAGCTTTGATCTGCTCGTCGTTGGCGAAGGTCAGCGGGTTAGCCACGCCAGCCAGTTTCTCTGCCTTGATTTCGTTCAGCTCGTGGTCGCCACGCAGTACCAGCGCAATAACGGCCTGCTTGCCGTGCTCATCTTCCTCTGCCAGTACCAGCAGGGTTTTGGCGATGGCGGTCGGTGCCACGTTCAGGAAGGCAGCCACTTCGTCGATGGTGTGAACATTCGGGGTGGCAACCTTGGTCAGGGCTGCGGTGGCGGCAGGGCGCTCACCAGCCGGTGCCAGTGCTTCGGCCATCTCGATGTTGGCGGCGTAATCGGAGCTGTCGGAGAAGGCGATCAAGTCTTCACCGCTCTCGGCCAGCACCTGGAATTCGTGGGAACCGGTACCACCGATGGAGCCGGTATCGGCCTGCACCGGACGGAAGTTCAGACCCATGCGGGTGAACGCCTTGCAGTAGGCGGCGTGCATCTTCTCGTAGGTATCGACCAGAGACTCTTTGTCGATGTGGAAGGAGTAGGCATCCTTCATCAGGAATTCGCGGCCACGCATCACGCCGAAACGGGGGCGCACTTCGTCGCGGAACTTGGTCTGGATCTGGTAGAGGTTGAGTGGTAGCTGCTTGTAGCTGTTCACTTCGTAACGTACCAGCGCAGTGATCACCTCTTCGTGGGTCGGGCCCAGCACGAAGGGACGGTTGTGACGGTCGGTCAGACGGCACAGCTCGGGACCGTAGTCATCCCAGCGGCCTGACTCCTGCCACAGCTCGGCGGGTTGTACCACCGGCATGGAGACTTCGACGGCACCAGCATTGTTCATCTCTTCGCGAACAATGTTCTCGATTTTCTTCAGTACCCGCAGACCGGTTGGCAACCAGGCATACATGCCGGAGGCCAGTTTACGGATCATCCCGGCGCGCAGCATCAGCTGGTGGCTGACAACTTCAGCGTCGGAGGGGGTTTCCTTGAGAGTGGAAAGCAGATATTGGCTGGTACGCATCGCGGTAGACCTTAGCTAGAACGGGCGCGGGGCCCAGGATAATTTCAAGGGCGGAATTTTAACAGGCTGGGCGTTATGGCCCAAGGGCTAAATTTGCCGCAACCCGAAAGGTGGCCACGCCCGGCAGATGACCAGGGGCAATGACCATTGCAACAAGCAGGCTTTTTATGCCTGCAATTTGGCCGGATCTCCGCTAAACTCTGCCACCTTTTCTCGATGGGCATGGCTCTGCCGCGTTCATCCCCCCCCCATTTTTAGTACTTTTGGAGCCGCTCATGCCGTTAGTGGGACATCAACACCAGATCGAGATCCTGGAACTGACCGACAAAGGAGATGGCAAAGGACGCCTGTTCGATCGCCCCCTGTTTGTCGAAGGTCTGCTGCCCGGTGAGCAGGCGCTGGTGGAGCTGACCGAGGTCAAGCCGAACTATCTGCACGGCAAGGTTGCCGAGCTGCTCCAGCCCTCTGCAGATCGGGTTGCCGATTTCTGCCCCAACACCGAGTGTGGTGGCTGTCAGGTACGTCCGCTGGCCTATCCGGCCCAGCTCAAGCTCAAGCAGGCACTGGTGCAAAGCGCACTGGAGCAGGTCGGGCTGGGTGACACGCCGGTCAAGGATATCCTTGGCATGGAGAGCCCGTTCGCCTATCGCAACAAGGCGCAATATGCGGTGCGTGGCTGTGACGCCGGTGCCGAGATCGGTTTTTATCGCAAGCACTCCCACGATCTCATCACCGCCGATGACTGTGCGGTGCAGGATCCGCTGCACGTGGAGCTGAACGTCCGGGTACGCAACTGGATGCGCGCGCATGACATCGCTGCCTATGACGAAGTGAACCACAGCGGCTGCGTGCGCAACCTGATGACCCGCAAGGGCTTCAAGAGCGGCGAGCTGATGGTGGTGCTGGTCACTTTGGGTGAGGAGCTACCGTTCGAAGCCGAACTGTTGGCAGCCCTGAGCGATCTGCCGGTCACAACCTTGGTGCAGAACATCAACGATGAGCGCACCAACCGCATTCTGGGCGCCACCAACCGGGTGCTGCTCGGCGAAGGGGTGATCCGCGACAAGATCCATGAGCTCGAGTTCGAGATCTCGCCGCTCTCCTTCTTCCAGAACAACCCGACCCAGACCGATGTGCTCTACTCCAGCGCCCTCGAGTATGCCGAGCTGACCGGCAACGAGACGGTGTTCGACATCTATTGCGGTATCGGTACCATCTCCCTGTTCCTGGCTGGCAAGGCCGCCAAGGTCGTCGGGATCGAGTCGGTGGAGAGCGCCATCAGCGATGCCCGCCGCAACGCTGCCCTCAACGGCATCGAGCACACCGAATTCCACGTTGGCAAGGCGGAGCAGCTGATGCCCGAGCTGCACGCCCAGGGCGTGACCGCTGATGTGGTGGTGATGGATCCGCCCCGCAAAGGCTGTGACAAAGCGGTGCTGCAGACCCTGGTCGCCATGGCGCCCCGTCGTCTGGTCTATGTCTCCTGCAACCCGCAGACCCTGGCCCGCGACCTTGCCTGGCTGGTCAAGCAGGGCTTCGTGCTGGACGAAGTGCAACCGGTCGATATGTTCCCGCACTCCATGCATGTGGAAGCGGTTGCCCGCCTGAGCCTGCCTGCCAAGGCATAAGTCGCCCCCGACTCTTGCCCATAAAAAAACGACGCCAGCTGGCGTCGTTTTTTTATCTCTGCAATCGGCGGATGGGCGATTAGCTGGCGCTCTGGCGCACCTCGGCGGCGATCTGGTCGAGCAGCAGTTGCCAGCCCTGACCCAGTTCGTTCACCAGTGCGTTGTAGCCATCGGCTGGCAGTACCCGCTCCTGACGGAAGGGGGCATCGCGCAGCACGGTGCCATCTTCCGCCAGCAGGCGCCAGCGGCCGCTCAGCACGGCGCTGCCGTCATGACGGCCCTGAAAGCGCTCCACCAGAATGGTCAGCACAGGCCCCTTGCGGGCGCCATCCTGCCGTACCACCCAGCCCGGCAGGCGGGTGGAGAGGCCATTGAGGGTGAGCTGGTTGAGCTGATCGTCCAGCGCACCGGCCCAGCGATGGTACTCGGTGAAGTGGAGCTCTTGCCCTTCCAGCTGATAGACCAGACTGATCCGGTCGAGCTGGCTGGCCAGCGCCACCGGGCGCAGCACCAGTTGGTGCTGCGGTTGGGCCGGGGCCGTTACGGGTTGCTGGTTGTCGGCATCGAGCGAGTAGTAGTGCAGGCTTGGCTGGCTGCTGCAACCCGCCAGCAGGCCCAGCAGGGCCAGCGTCAGGATCTCTTTTTTCATTGTTTGCCTCGCTTGGGCTCAGGGTCCGATGGATGCGCGCGATCGAAGATCAGCGAGCTGGGCTGCTCGTTGAGGGAGTGCACCAGCGGCTGCAGTTCGCGCATCAACTGATTGAGGGTCTGCACCGACTGGCGCAGGTCCTGATTGGTCTGCGACTGGGCATCATAGGCCTGCAAGGTCTCCTGCAACTGCTTGAGGCTCTCGTTGAGCGAGGCCGGCAGCTGCTGGGTGGAATCCTTGGCAGTGAGCTTGTTCAGGTTGGCGCTGACTGCACTGATGTTCTTCAGGGTGCCATCCAGGGTGGTGAGTGACCCGTTGACCTTGGTCAGGGTGGTCGCCATGTCCATGTCGACAAACTTGTCGAGGATGAGGTTCACCTTGCGCTCGATCTGATCCAGCCCGCCCTGCACGGTGGGGAAGACCTGATAACCGGCCAGCTTGGCCTGTTCGAAACGTGGCGCGTCCGGATAGAAGTTGAGGTCGATGATCTTGCCGCCGGTCAGCAGGCTCGAGGTCTTGAGGCTGGCACGCAACCCCTCCTTGAACTGTTTGCCGAACAGGGCACGCCACTGATCCTTCTCCGCCTTGGCATAGCGGTGGGAGAGGCGCTGCACCTCGATGCGGGCCAGCACCGGGATCTGGCGGCTCTTGAAGATCTGCACGCCCTTGTCCTCGATGAGGTAGGGGGCGGAGATGACGGTACCGACCCGAATGCCGCGATACTGCACTGCCGCGCCCGGGTGCAGGCCACCCACGTTGTCATCGAACAGGAAGACGTAGTCGATGAACTGATCCAGACTACCGGCCAGCACGCTCGCCTCATCCTGGAACAGGGTGAACCCTTCCATCTGTTTGACCGGTTCGCCAGGCGCCCAGCCGGGTGGCAGACCCATGGTGATGCCGCCATCGATCAGGCTCTCCAGCGAATCCATCTTCACCTTCATCCCCTCGCTGCTCATGGAGACCTCGAAGCCCGGGGTCATCCAGAAGCGGGAGTTGCTGCTCACCAGAATGTCATAAGGAGCGTGGATGAAGATTTGATACTGCATCTCGCTCTTTTCCGGCAGGAACTTCGCCTCTTCCACCTGACCTATGGTGAAGCCCTGATAGTTGATGGGTGAGCCTTCCCCCAGCGCGCGGGTGTCGCGACTGCTGAGGGTGAGGCGCAGCCCCTTGGCATCGAGGGAGGCGAGCGGCGGTTTGTCGAGCATGGCGTATTCGTCCCGCGCCCGACCTTTCTTGCCGGGGGCGAGCTCGATATAGGCGCCGGAGAGCAGGGTGCTTAGACCCGATACCCCTTCACGGCCCACTCTGGGCTTGACCACCCAGAACTGGCTGTCACCGCGCAGCATGCCGGAGGCGGCATTGGTCAGCCGTCCTTTCAGCACCGCATGGCTGTAGTCATCGCTCAGCTCGACGGCCTCGATGCGGCCGACATCCACTTCGCGGGAGCGGATCACCGTCTTGCCGGCGACTATGCCCTCGGCAGTGGCGACTGTCAGGGTGAAACTGGGGCCCTGGGAGTACCAGTGCTGGAACAGCATCCAGAGACCGATGAACAGCGCCAGCAGGGGCACCATCCAGATTGCGGCGGCAGAGCTCAGAAAGTCAGAGCCCGGTTTCCACCTTTTTTTACGCTCACTCACGTTCGCGTTCTCCTTGTTGTAAATCCCAGATCAGGCGGGAGTCGAAACTCATGGCGGCGACCATGGTGATCAGCACCACACCAGCAAATGCGACGGCCGCAGGGCCGGGGTAGATAGTCATCAGATTGTCGAGCCGGATCAGGCCCGCCAGAATGGCCACCACGAAGACGTCGATCATCGACCAGCGTCCGACAAATTCGGTCATGCGATAGAGTTTGAGCTTGCCGAGGGGGGAGGTGACATTGCCGCGCTGCACCATATAGCAAAGCCAGAATAGCGCCAGTATTTTCACCAGCGGCACCACCACGCTGGCGAAAAAGATCACCGCAGCTATGGGGTAGGAGCCCATGGCCCAGAGCAGCACCACACCGCCGAGGATGGTGGAGGGGCTGTCATCACCGAGAAACACTGTATCCATGATGGGATAGACGTTGGCCGGAATGTAGAGAATGGCGGAGGTAAACAGCAGCGCCCAGGTGCGGTTCAGGCCGCCCGGCTTGCGCGCATGCAGCTTGCCCCCGCAGCGGGAGCAGCTGTGGCTACCCACCTCGCTCAGAGCGCCACAGATATGGCAGCCCACCAGACCTGATTCCAGCGCCCCCGCTTCCGGGTCGATCTCCCGCGACTCGGTAGGGCCGAACAGCCGCTGCCACAGCCACATCTGATCCAGTGAGGAGATCATCTTGATGAGCAGCACTGTGTAGCCGACGAAAGCCCAGAATGACAGCCCCATCTTGATGTCGGCCATTCCCATCAGCTTGACCAGCGAGATGAGCACCCCCACCAGAAAGACATCCACCATCAGCCAGGGTTTGATCCGGCAGAGCAGACGGCCGAGGGAGCGCAGGGCATTGCTGTGCAGATCTTTATCGACCCGCCACAGCACCAGCATGATGGACCCCATATAAACCAGCGGCAGGCCGATCAGGGTCAGGCTCAGTACCGCGCCGAGAAACAGATAGCCCTCATCCACCAGGGTGGTGATGCTCTGCAAAAAGGTCATCTCCTGGCCCACCCCTTTGGCCGAGAAGGACATAAAGGTAAAGGCATTGGCGAGCACGAACATGATGAGTGCCGCGAACCCGTAGGAGATCGGCCGCAACTCCTGCTGTGGCAGGTGGCGACTCAGGGTGTGTCCGCAACGGGGGCAGCAGCTGGCCTGTCCCACCTCGAGCGGTGTGGCCGGTATCAGCAGGTCACACTCTTCGCAGGCAGTGGCATCATGGACATAGGTGGTGTGGTGTTGGTGTGAAACCGGATGCAAGATAAAACCCCAGATAAGGCCCATGGTGGAGCCAGAGCTGGCGATTATCGCAGTTGTGCTGGTCAGCGACCAGCCCCCGGAGGCCGCTATTGCTGGCGGGAGTGAGAATGACTTTGACAAGCCAGTGCCCATTTAGCACAATCAAACGCCACTTTTTTTCCGCGGGACAATAATTTATGACAACTGAATCCCCAAGCTACTCCACGATTGAGCAAGCCTTCTCCCTCGGGAACGGGCAAGATTCTGCCCTCAACTGGTTGCGCAAGAACCGCAGTCAGGTCGCTATCTTTCTGGTGAGCGGC
This sequence comes from Aeromonas sp. 601027, assembly GCF_049174455.1. Lineage (NCBI taxonomy): Bacteria > Pseudomonadati > Pseudomonadota > Gammaproteobacteria > Aeromonadales > Aeromonadaceae > Aeromonas > Aeromonas sp. 601027. The sequence goes on from NZ_JAAKTN010000009.1 coordinate 180,055, forward strand.
ATCAAGCTCGAAGGCACCATCAGCGGGTTTGACCAGTACAGCGTGCTGCTGACCGATGCACACGGCAACCAGCAGCTGGTCTACAAGGCCAAGATCTCCACCATCGCCATGCACACCGGCCGTCCGCAGGTGAACATCCAGCGTGCTCGCAAGCCGCGTGTCTCCATGGCGCCGCGCCCCCATGGTGCGCCGGGTCGTTATGACGACAATCAGGGCGGCGGCAACAACGAGTAATCGTCTGCCCCGCACTCCCCGTTGACGCGCCCTGCGTCAGCGGCTGACGGAACCTGCTCTCATTTTCATTCATGTCCCGTATGAGAGCCGGTTCCGGTTATCGCCCCTTGCAGGGCGATATTTTTTTCCGCACTACGCGGTTATGCCGACCGGTTGACCCTCTTTGACCATGCAGGTCTGCATACCCGCCGCCTCTCCGGCCTGTACCCCGATACCGGTATCTTCAAACACCAGACAGCCTGATGGCGCGACCCCCAACTTGCTGGCGACCAGCAGGAAGGTGTCCGGATTGGGCTTGTGCAGCTCCACATCGTCTGCGGTGACTACCACTGAGAAGTAGCGATCCAGCCCGGTGTTGCGCAGCACCGCTTCGGCGTTGACACGAGGCGAGCCGGTGCCGATCCCCATCGGGATGACGCCATGATAGCGCTCGACCAGCGCCTGCATGGCCGGAAACACGGTCGCCTTGTGCAGGTTGGCCACATAGTGGGCGGTCTTGCAGCGGGTGACTTCGAGCGGATCGAGGGGGATCTGCTGCTCCTGTGCGACCAGCAGGGCGATCTTGCGGCTCGGCATGCCACCCAGCTCATAGAACCAGTCGGCATCGAAGTGAAAGCCAAACTCGCGGGCGGTGTGCTCCCAGGCGGCGAGGTGCAGCGGCATGGAGTCGACCAGGGTGCCATCAAGGTCAAAGACCAGGCCTTGGAATCCGGAAAGAGTCATGGTGCGGGGTCTGTCTCTGAAAAAAGGGAGCCCATTCTAGCCAGTGGCTCCCCGCCTCGCCATCACCTAGCAGGTGAGAAACGCTTGCCCCCACATTTGCGCCTGAAAATAGACGGGGGTGAGTCTGGTCGGGTCGAGCTGGTATTTCGGTGCCAGCTGCTCCAGCAGGGCCCAGTTGCCCTGTTCGTAGGTCCTGACCAGCTGGAACAGGTGGAACAACGGCCCTTCGTGCCGCTCGATGGCTCGTTTTACGTTGTTGGGCAGGTGGGCCTTCAGCGACTCCGATAGCAGGGAACCATCGAGTACCAGCCCTACCAGAAAAGCCCAGCTTGCTTCGCGTTTGTCTAGGGCGGTGAGGGCGATAAGTTCACAGAAGCGACCGCGAGCGATGGCCATCCGGGTAGAGGCCTCCGGCATATGCTGGCTTACCCTGGCTAGGCCGTTGATCAGCACAAACTTGCGGATCTCCTGCTCTCCCAGATAGGAGAGGGCGCGGGAAACCGAGGTGATGGGGGCGGCATGATCGAAGCCGGGGGCGTTGACATAGGTGAGTAGCTGGCCCGGGAGCAAGGCATCCTGCTCCAGCAGGCGGGCCACCTGGGCAAAGGAGAACTCCTCGTGGCAGATGAGCTGGAGGATCTGCTGTACCAGCGCCATGTCGGGCTGGGTGGCACGCTGATTGACCAGCTCGGGGCGGGCGAGAAAACCACCGGCAAAGAAGTCGACTCCGGCCTCTCGCAGCGGGAGAAAGTCTTCCCAGGTTTCGATATCGAGGGCCATCCGCTTGTGTTCGGTGGGCTGGCAGATCCCCTCTTCGCCCATCCAGAATACCAGCAGACGGCTGGCACCGAGCCAGCGTGGCTCACGGCTGACCCCGTGTACGGCAAGCCGGCGTCGACTGTCTCGCCACTGTTCCAGCACCGGAAAGGAAGCTGGTAGCCGTTCGCTGGAGGCTTCGACCAGCGGGATCGCATCCTGATCAAACAGCAGGGGGCGCTGTTCATCGAGCTGTTCGTGGGTGAAGGGCACCAGATATTGGCGCCCTTGTGCCAGCAGGCGGCAATGTTGTGCCAGCGAGGGCCACTCGTCCGGTGAGCCGAGCAGATAATCGATGCCGTAGGCCACCAGGGCCAGGCGGCGATTGAAGATGGGATAACGACGCAACAGCATGGGATCACCGATAGGCCAGAGTGCGCGCCCGTCCTTGAGACTTGGCGTGGTAGAGCGCCTGATCGGCCTGTTCGGTCAGACTCTGCCATGCCTCGTTCAGGGAGGGAACCAGATAGCTAAAGCCTATGCTAACCGTAATGAAATCAGCAACCCGCGAGGCGGGATGGGGCAGTTTTAATCGGGTTAGGCCATCATGGATCCTCTCGGCCAGTTGTTCGGCCTCACCGGGTTGGGGGGCGCAGAGCAGGATGACGAACTCTTCTCCGCCATAACGAGCCACCAGATTGGTAGAGCGTCGCTCGGCCTCCCGCAGTACTCGGGCTACCTGCTGCAGGCACTCATCCCCCTTGGTATGACCGAAGTGATCGTTATAGGCCTTGAAGTCGTCGACATCGATCATCAATACCGCCAGCGGATTTTGGGTGCGCCGTGCCCACTCCCATTCCCGTTGCATGGTGATGTCCCACTGGCGCCGATTGGCGATACCAGTCAGAGGATCTTCCAGCGAGAGCAGGGAGAGGCGGTGATTGGCCTCCTCCAGCGCCCGATTGGTTTCGGCCAGTTGCATGGTGCGTTCGGCAACCCGCTCCTCCAGCTCGCGATTGAGCCGCTCCAGCTGCTCCTGGGTGCGCTGGCGGATCAGTAACTGTGACAGGATGGCGGCGTACTGTTTGAAAATCTCGCTCTGATAAGCCTTGAGTGGTCGGTGACAGAGCAGGTTGTCGGCGGCGATCCAGCCGATGGGAGTGGTGCCATCCCACAGCGAGACCATGGCGTTCCAGCCACGACCTACCTGCTGTTTCTCGTAGTAGAGGGGGGTATCTTCCAGCACCAGCACGTAGTCCTTGCGCCTGAGCGCCTCTTGCACCGTGGGGTGCTCCGGAATGGGACTGACAAAGTCATGTTCGTCTACCAGCTCTCCCTCTTCGCTGGTGCCCCAGGTGCCGCGCATGGTCTTGCCATCGGGTTCGATCAGGAAGATGGCGACCCGATCGAACTGCAGCTCCTTGCGGGCCAGAAGCACGGCGTCCCGCAGCAGATCGTTCTCGCTGCGGCTGCGGGAGAGGGTGACGCTGACCATGTGCAGCGCCTGCAACATGGTGAGAAAAGAGCCCTGCAGCGCCTGACTCTGCACCAGATCGGTCTGGGTATGGAGCCGCTGATCCCGCTCCTGATTGACCTGGCTGGATAGCAGGTGGTTGCTCAATTCGGCGGTCAGATAGTGGATCTGCAGCTGGATCCCCTGACGCTGGCGTGCAGAGAGGCGGTCGATACGGCGGTGGGTCTCCAGATAGATGACCCCTTCCAGATTCATATGGCGTTTGAGGGGGAAGCAGGCGCGTAGTCGTTGCTGGGCTGGTTCGACATTCTCACCAGAGTCCGGCGGCTGGTAGATCTGCTCGATCACCAGTTGCCCCTTGTCCATCGCCTTGTCGAGCAGATGGTGGGGCAGGGTCAGTTGACCGAGATGGGCGAGATCAAGCGTAGTCAGCCCCTTATCGAGCTGAAAGCTGTAGAGCTGCGGTTCGGGGGCTTTTAGCCAGAGGTAGAGGCGTTCGGCATCGGTTTTTTCACGGATGGTGGCGAGGCTCACTTCGCATAACTGAGCGAAGTTGGTGAAGTGTTCCGGGTCCCATTCCTGCATACCAGCATCCCTTGGATTGTACCCAAGCGAGTATAAACATATTTCTCTTTGATTAATATGTCAGAAAGGAGAGGTGTCGCACATATTGGTTGCATTCCACGTTATGCGTGGAAACATTCACTGCTTTTACTGCCAACTGTGGCGAAAACTGTGCGTAGTGGCGCCACTTGTGGCAGCGTGTATGGCAGATGCGGGGCAAAAAAGAGCCCGCGCAATGGCGGGCTCTCGGGCAGATGAGATGACTCTGTGCGGCTTACTCAGCCTTGGGGGCTACGTCCGCAGGTGTGCTCTCGGCGACCGGGGCTTCCGGTGCCGGACCCGGTACCAGATCCACAGCCGGTTTGGCGATAAGGGAGCGGGTCTCTTCCACCGCTTCGGTCAGCTTGACCTCGATGATCTGGCCGAGCTCGTAGACCACCTCAGTCTTGTCCAGATAGACGCGACCATTGTCCCAGTTGCACTCCAGGCGATCCTTGTTGTCGAGGATATGACGGGCAGGCATGAAGACCACGGCGCCATTCTCCTGCAGACGCAGCTTGAGGCCAGCACGCATCACGTCGATGATCTCGGCGTTGAACACCTTGTCGGTGCCAGCGGCGGCTTTCAGGTAGCGAACATAGAGCCAGTCGCCGATGTCACGCTCCACCATGCGGTGCAGGCGGCGGCAGGCGGTCAGGTGCTCGGTGAGCTCGGTGCTCGGGCGCTCACCCGGGGTCTTGCCGGCGATGACGGCTTTGAGCAGACGATGGTTGACCATATCGCCGTATTTGCGGATCGGGGAGGTCCAAGTGGCGTAAGCATCCAGACCCAGACCGTAATGGGCGCCCGGTTCGGAGGACATCAGCGCATAGCTCTGGAAGCGGCGGATCTTGCCATCCAGCCAGCGGGTGTCGAGGTTGTCGATCCAGCGGCGCAGGGCGCAGAAGCCGGAGAGGCTGGCGATCTCGTCGCGCTCGAACGGGGCTTCGGCGCTTTTCAGCAGGTCGATGGCGCCGTCGAGGGACTCTTCGTCAAAGCCGGTGTGAACGTTGAAGATGCCGTAACCGACGCTCTTGCCCAGCACGCGACCGGCGCAGATGTTGGCGGCGATCATCGACTCTTCCACCATGCGGTTGGCGATGCGGCGCGGCTCGACGTGGATAGCCAGCACTTCGCCATTCTCGCCCAGCTCGAAGTCGTAGTCGGGACGATCCGGGAATACCAGCGCATGCTCGGTGCGCCACGCGATGCGTGCTTCGGTCATCGCCTTCATCAGCGGCAGCTGGGCCAGCACACCTGCGTCGATAGCCAGCTCTTTGCCATGCTCAGCCCAGTCGGAGACGTCGTCATAGTTGAGACGGGCGTGGGAGCAGATGCGGGCGGCGAAGAACTCGGTCTCCTCCAGCAGCAGACCATCTTCGGCGATCAGCAGACGGGCGCACAGGGTGTTGCGCTCCTCGCCCTCTTTCAGGGAGCAGAGCTCGTCGGAGAGGGTGCGTGGGATCATCGGCACGTTGCGGCCCGGCATGTAGACGGTAAAGGCGCGCTGGGCGGCCTCTTTGTCCAGCTCGCTCCCTTCGGCCACATAGGCGGTCGGGTCAGCGATGGCGACCAGCAGCTCCCAGCCGTTGTCCAGCTTGGTGATGGCCAGCGCATCGTCCATATCCTTGGTCTTGGCACCGTCGATGGTGAAGAAGGGGACTGCGGTCAGATCGCGACGGGGCAGCTCTTCCTCTTCGATCACCTTCCACTCCGGCAAGTCAGCCGGCTCGACCTGGGCCAGATTGTGGCGCGCCAGCACCACCCACCAGGGCACATTGTGATCTTCTTGGGCGGCGATCTTCTGGATAATCTCGGCAGAGAAGTTGCCGTCGACCAGCGCATGGCGCTTGAGGGTCGCCACCACCCAGTCACCTTCCTTGAACTCTTTCTCATCCAGACCCTTCTTGACGCGGGCCTTGATGGCATCCTTGATCAGCGGATGGTCGGCAACCACGTTGAGGCGGTCACGGAACATCTTGACCCGGGCCACGAAGCGGGTGACGGACTGCTCCAGCAGGGTATCCGGCTCGGCCACTTCCTTCTCTTTTTCGGTGCGGATCAGGGCGGTCACCCGGTCACCGTGCATCACCTTCTTCATGTAGGGAGGCGGCACGAAATAGCTGGTCTTCTCATCGACTTCCAGAAAGCCGAAGCCCCGGTCCGAGGCGCGGATCACACCCTCTTTCTTCGGGATGTTTTCGCGGATTTGTTGCTTGAGCTGGGCCAGCAGCGGATTGTCTTGGAACATAAATGGGGAACCTGAGTGGAGACCTGATGAAGAAACGCCCAGCACTATACGTTTTTAGCCCTGCAAAGCCAAGGTGAATGGCCTGATCAGCGTGGTTTCAGAGAGCTGCGGGCATAGTCGATGAGCCGTAAAGAGAGCTGTTTGTGTACCCCTTTTTCCAGTACCCAACGGTGCCAGTAGAGTCGCTCCGTCAGGATGCGCTCTGGGCTGAGGTTGACCAGTGAGCCACTCTCCAGTTGTCTCCTGATCTGTAATTCCGGGATAAGACAGTAGGCCACTCCCTGTTCGGCCATGGCGACAAAGGCCTCCGACGAATGAACCGTATGGCAGGGGTAGCCGCCAGGCTCCAGCCCGAACTGCTCCCTCATAAAGCTTACATGCATGTCATCTCGCTGATCGAACGCTACTGCCGGTGCCTTGGCCAGTGCTTCCCGGGTCAGACCGCGAGGAAAATGGCGAGCCACAAAGGCCGGGCTGGCGGTGAGCAGATAGTTCATCTCACCCAGCTCGTCGACACAGCAACCAGCCAGCGGTTGGGGGCTCAGGCTGACCGCGCCGAAGGCCTGTCCCTCGCGCACCTTGTCGAGGGTGCGGCACTCGTCATCCACCAGCAGGTTGAGTTCGATGGGATGCTGCTCAAGCAAGGGAGTAATCGAGGGCAGAAACCAGGTGGCCAGGCTGTCGGCATTGACGGCGATACTGATCCGGATGGGTGCTTGTGGTGTGGCGGGAGCCAGCTCACCAGCCAGTTCCAGCTCTAGCTGGTGGACCTGACGATAGTGTGCCAGCAGCTTCTGGCCGAGCGGGGTCGCTTGCAGCGGCTGGCTGCGGATGAGCAGCGGCTCGGCAAACTGCTGCTCCAGCTGCTTGATCCGCTGGGAGATGGCCGACTGGGTGATATGGAGCGACTTGGCCGCCCGCTCGAAGTTCTGTTCCTGCAGTACCGCATCCAACGCCCGCAGCAGTTTGTAGTCCAGCTCTTTCATCTTCCCTCCCTTGCGTTGCTTCTGGGCTGACTCTACGTCACTCGGCAGGGGACAACAATGAGTGGTGACAGGGACGTTATGCTGTGATTTCTGACAGTAGTGATCAGGTTGTTGAGGGAGGATACTGCCCGCTGATCCGTGGGTTAGCCTGCGGGCTCATAGCGATCTGTTTATCCCGGGTCTGTTTTCCCGGGATTTTTTATGACTGCGCTGTCAGCGCCCTTGATGGTTGCTGCAGTAGAATGTGGCTGGTTTGATAGTGGCCCAGCAGAGGTTGGCCAACGGCACGGGCGAAACGTTCATCCAGATGGAAGCGGATCCCCACCCCGCGCACGGCCCCCAGATCCACCGTCTGGCGGTGACCGAGCCGCTCGATGGGCAGTCCGAGACGACGAAAGATGCGCTCTACCGGCAGGCTGACGACAGCGACCAGCTCCCGGATCCCGTGAGCATGGGCGAAGGCATAGACTTCGCGAAAGATAACGCAGGTGAGCTCGCTGACGCCATTGACCATCCGCGGAGCACGGCTGGCATCGATGGCTAGACGGGTCAGTTCCCAGACATCGGGGGTGCGTGGTGCACTTTCACCGGCAAGGGCGGTGGGGAAGATGGTGGGCAGCATATAGGCATCGGCACAGTTGAGCAGGCGAATACAGCCGCACAGCCCTTGTTTATCCTCGATCAGCACCCAATGGGTGTCTGGCGTATCAAAGCTGTCACGCTCGAGTCCCCGATGGGACTCTACATCCCAGCCGAGCCGGTCGGAAAAGACGCGATTTCGAAAGCGATAGAGTTCCTCCTCTACCTCATTTCGTGGATGCTCTCTCAATTTTCCTTTGAAAACCAACATTATGGGCCCTCTGTCTTGCTATTCGCCGTTATAATCACATGTCTGGCCAAGGGGGCTTTCATATGAAAAGAGACCAACTGCTTGAGTATCTCGAACATTTCACTTCGGTGACGGATGGCAACCGTCTGGCCGAGCTGATCGGTCACTTCACGCTCGGGATGGGCTACGACTACTACCGCTTCGCGCTGATTCTGCCGATGTCGACGCAAAGACCCAAGGTGGTGCTGTTCAATCACTGCCCTGACTCCTGGGTGCAGGCCTACACCGAAAACAACATGCTGGCATGTGATCCGGTGATCCAGCTGGCGCGCAAGCAGACTCTGCCCATCTACTGGAATCGCCTCGATGAGCGAGCCAGTTTTCTGCAAGAGGGAAGCATGGATGTGATGGGGCTGGCAGCCGAGTTCGGGCTACGCAATGGCATCTCCTTCCCCCTGCACGGTGCAGCCGGGGAGAACGGGATCCTCTCCTTTATCACGTCCGAGCGGGCCTCGAGCGATCTGCTGCTGGAGTCGTCGCCGATCCTCTCATGGATGTCGAACTACATCTTCGATGCCGCAATCCGGGTGGTGCGTTTCAGCATGATGGACAGTGCGGGCAAAGAGCCCCTGACCGAGCGCGAAACCGAGTGTCTGTTTTGGGCCAGCGAAGGAAAGACCTCCTGCGAGATAGCCTGCATCCTCGGCATCACGGAGCGCACGGTCAATTACCACCTCAATCAGGTCACCCGCAAAACCGGCTCCATGAACCGCTACCAGGCCATTGCCAAGGGGGTGGGGACCGGCTTGCTGTTGCCCAATCTGGAGCAGGTGGTGGTCACCAATTTTCCCCGAGTGTTGCAGTAGTCCGAGTCTCACATGCCACAGATTCTCCTGCTGCTGTATGAGGGTCACAATTGTCAGATCCGGTAATTGACAAGGGATTGAATAGAAAAGCTTCATCATTAGCAAAATGAATGAACCAGTAAATCAATGAATTTCTAAGAGGGAACAGGGCTCGCTATAGTGCCGTTCATTCATCACTTCGAACGGAACTTTCCATGCTGCTGACCACGACCCTGCAAGGCTTCACCATAGGTCTTGCCATGATCATCCCCATCGGCGCCCAGAATGCCTTTGTGCTGAGCAGAGGCATCCATCGCAATCACCATCTGCTGAGCGCCACACTCTGCAGTTTCTGCGACCTCATTCTGATCGCTATAGGGGTATTTGGCGGAGCCAATCTGCTGGCTGCCAGCCCGATTGGCATGATGCTGCTTACCTGGGGCGGCGTGCTGTTTCTCGGCTGGTTTGGTGGCCGTTCCCTGCTCAGTGCCTGGCGCGGTAAGGGGGAGGGACTTGCCGAGTCTGCTCAGCAGATGGGGGCCAAAAGCGTGCTGGCGATGACGCTGGGAGTTACGCTGCTTAATCCCCACGTCTATCTCGATACTTTGATGCTGCTCGGCTCCCTTGGCAGTCAGGTGAGCGAGTCCCTGCGTCCGGCCTTTGCTGCGGGGGCCATGCTGGCCTCGCTGGTGTGGTTTTACTCGCTTGCGCTGGGAGCGGCCGCATTGGCGCCCTGGCTAGCGCGAGGAGGGGTGCAGCGGGGGATCGATCTGCTGGTCGGCATCATCATGCTGAGTCTGGCTATTCAACTGGCCATAGGAAGTTGAGGAAGTTAAGGCTGCAGGAATGAGCGACCGGTAACAAAAAGATGCCACTCGCATGGAGTGGCATCTTCGCTATTGGAGGGGGTCAGACTCGGAACTGGGAGAGCAGGCGCTGTTGCAGCAGGCTGGCCTGATGGAGAGAGGAGGCGAGCTGCAGGCACTCCTGCGCCTCCTGTTCGCCGGTTCTGGCTTGCAGACTGATGCCGGAGACCTTGTCAGAGGAGTGGCTCAGGGTGTGTGACAGTTGACCTGTGGCTACGGCCACCTGCTGCACCATGTCGGCCAGCTGGTCGATGGCGCCTTCCACCTTGAACAGGATCTGCTTGGTGTTCTCGGAGTCCTGCATGCCGGACTCCACCGTCTTGAGGTTGCGCTGCATCATCAGGTAGGCGCTCTCGGTCTGCCGCTGGATGCTGCTGATCACCTGGCTGATCTCGGCGCTTGATGTCGCCGTGCGATTGGCCAGGGTGCGCACCTCGTCCGCGACCACAGCAAAGCCACGTCCCATCTCCCCCGCGCGGGCTGCTTCGATAGCCGCATTGAGGGCCAGCAGGTTGGTCTGCTCCGAGATGCCGCTGATGGTGGAGATGATCTGGCCGATCTGGCCCGCCTGCTCCTTGAGGGCGTTGATGGCGATGGCGCACTCGCCCACCTCCTGCACCACCCGCTGCATGCCCGCACTGGCAGAGGCGACATATTGGCTACTTTCGGTGGTTAGCTGGCGCACCTCGTTGGCATTGTGGGCCGCCATGCTGCAGTTGTCAGAAATACCGGTAGCGACTTGTACCATTTGTTCACTGTCCTGATGCAGGGCCAGCGCATGTTCGGCGGTCTGGCGGCTGCTCTGGCTGATCGCCTCCACCCGGTTGACCGAGGTGTGAACGTGTTCGCTGATGTGCCGGTTGTTGTCCATGGTGGAGCTGATCATCTTCTGCAATTTCTCGATGAAGCGATCCACGCTGTTGGCCAGCGAGCCTATCTCGTCATCCCGCAGCAGGTTGATGCGGGCGTTGAGATCCCCCTCGCCGGCGGCGATATCCTGCATCCGTTTGTCCACTTGCAGCAGCGGGGTGACCAGCTTGCGGGTCAGCCAGAAGCCACAGAGGGTGACCATGATCAGGCTAAGCAACAGGCCGCCCAGCAGCAGGGTGCGGGTTTGGCTGATGATGCCGTTGAGCTGGACTACCTGATCCTCGACGGTGGCATCACCGCTCGCCTCGATGGCAACCAGTTGTTGCTGTAGCTGGTCGGCACTGGCCTCATAGAGAGCCTGCTGGGCCTGATAGCTGCCGAGCGCCTCGATCCACTGCCCCATCAGCTGCTGATGTCGGGCCAACAGGGTGCGATACTGTGTCGCCAGCGGCTTGCCGGCAAATTCGCCGGTTCCCTCGATATCGAACAGCCCGGTACCGAGCATGCTGTCGATCGCTTCGTGATAGAAATCGGTCGCCTCTTTCAGCTCGACCTTGATCGCCTCCGTTACCCCTTGTCTGCGCATCTTCTCCAGCGCATAGAGCTGGCGCAAAAAGCCGATATTGGACTCCATTCCCCCGTCGGCCGCTTCCCAGCGGGTGGAGAGGCCGCTGTTCCAGCTGATGGTCTGGTCGGGGGCCTGGGTCAGCACCTCTACCGCCCCATCGCCAATCACCTCCAGCTGGGTCGAGAGTCGTGCCATCAGCTCGGCGTTGTGATGCAGGGCCTGATCCACCTCGGTATAGGCGTGATAGAGCGTCAACAGCTTCTCTTGTTGTTGTTGATAGGCCAGCTTCTGCTGCTCCATAGTGGCCAGGACTGCGCCATCAATGAGCTGACCCTGGCTGACCCGGGCCAGCGCATCATCGGTCGCCGCCTTGGCGGCATCAAGCTCGGTGCGATTGAGCGGGGTGCCGTTTTGCATCTTCTGAATCTGTAACTGTTGATTGCCCAGTTCGATGGAGCCTTCCATGGCGCCATCGGCGGTCTGCCAGGCGCTTCCCAACACATAGGTGAGCAGGCCGGCCAGCCGCTGGCTGCCATACCAGCCCACGACCCCCATCCCCAGCGTGCAGCCGAGCAAGATGGCAAGACCCAGATTGGCGGTGGTAACAATTTTCATATGATGGCCTTCCTTGGTATCTGCATTGGCATCAATTTCGGTTCCGAACGGATTTAGTGTAGTGGCTCATGCCCAGTCGGAGTCCGGTACGGTGCAGAAACATCCCGTACACGCAGGCTGAACCAGATCAAGCATGGTGGCCAATTTGCGAAAAAGCTTCTCCGGATACCAGAGGGTTGCTGCCCTATGCTGGATACTTATCCAGTTATTCTTTATGCTATGAGCCAATTTGCGAATAGCTGTATTGGTGAGGAGAGAGCCGTGATTGGTCGCTTGAGAGGCATTGTCATTGAGAAGCAGCCCCCCGAGGTCTTGCTGGAAGTAGGCGGGGTTGGTTACGAGGTTCATATGCCGATGAGCTGCTTCTATGATTTGCCGGAGATCGGCAAGGAGGCGACCATCCACACTCACTTCGTGGTGCGGGAAGATGCCCAGTTGCTCTATGGTTTTAACCACAAACAGGAGCGGTCGCTGTTCCGCGAGCTGATCAAGACCAACGGAGTCGGCCCCAAGCTGGCGCTGGCTATTCTCTCCGGCATGACAGCTACCCAATTCGTGCTGAGTGTCGAACGTGAAGAGATAAGCTCTTTGGTCAAACTGCCTGGAGTCGGCAAGAAGACCGCCGAGCGTCTGGTGGTGGAGATGAAGGATCGCCTCAAGGGCTGGGTCAGTCACGACCTCTTCTCCCCGGCCATGGTCACCCTGCCAGCCAGTGAGCCAGAATTGCGGGCACCGGATGTGACCGAAGAGGCGGCCAGTGCGCTGGTGGCCCTCGGTTACAAGCCGCAGCAGGCGAGCCAGATTGTCAGCAAGATCGCCAAAGAGGGGATGTCGGTGGAAGATATCATCCGTGAATCCCTGCGTAGCCTGGTATGAGGTAGTTGATGATTGAAGCAGACCGCCTCATTTCGGCCAGTGCCGCCCGTGAGGATGACATTATTGACCGGGCTATCCGCCCCAAGAAGCTGGCTGATTACACCGGTCAGGATACCGTCTGCGAGCAGATGGAGATCTTTATCGAAGCGGCCCGTCAGCGGGGTGAAGCGCTCGATCACCTGCTGATCTTCGGTCCGCCAGGCTTGGGTAAGACCACCCTCGCCAACATCGTCGCCAACGAGATGGGTGTCAATATCAAGACCACCTCCGGCCCGGTGCTGGAGAAAGCGGGGGATCTGGCGGCGCTGCTCACCAACCTTGAACCGAACGATGTGTTGTTCATCGACGAGATCCACCGTCTCAGCCCGGTGGTGGAAGAGGTGCTCTATCCGGCGATGGAGGATTACCAGCTCGACATCATGATCGGGGAGGGACCAGCGGCTCGCTCCATCAAGCTGGATCTGCCTCCCTTTACCCTGATTGGCGCTACCACCCGGGCCGGTTCACTCACCAGCCCGCTGCGGGATCGCTTCGGCATCGTCCAGCGGCTGGAGTTTTACAACGTCAAGGACCTGACCGATATCGTCTCCCGCAGTGCCCGTTGTCTGGGGCTCGACATGACGGAAGATGGTGCCATTGAGGTCGCCCGTCGCTCTCGCGGTACGCCGCGGATTGCTAACCGTTTGTTAAGACGAGTGCGTGACTTCGCCCAGGTCAAATCCGATGGCCGGATCGATGGCCCCATCGCGGCCCGCGCCATGGACATGCTGGATGTCGATAACGAAGGTTTTGACTTCATGGACCGCAAGTTATTGTTGGCTGTCATAGACAAGTTTATGGGGGGGCCGGTGGGTCTCGATAATCTGGCCGCCGCGATCGGGGAAGAGAAAGATACTATCGAAGATGTGCTTGAGCCTTATCTGATCCAGCAAGGGTATCTGCAACGTACACCCAGAGGACGGATTGCGACCACACGAGCCTACGCTCATTTCGGTCTTCAGCGACCAGATGAGAAGTAAAAACAGTCGTTTGAACATGAAACCGCCGTCAAAGGCGGTTTTTTGTTATCCGGGCAAAAAAAAGCCCACGGCGGATGCGGTGGGCAAAGACAATTCAGGATGGATGTTCACAGACAGTGAGTGCGTCTGGACACAGACCGGAAAATAAACAGGTGAGCCGTCGCGAGCTCTCAGAGTCGGTTCAGTTGATAGAGCTGAACAAAGGAAAGCTTGTAGTAACGGATGGTTTTAGCAACAAACTTTTTCATCTTCGATTCCAATAGACAGGTTCAAATTGATGGTCGAATACGTACCGTGAACCCTGATTAACCGGCCTGTATCCAAGGGTATGCCCTCACTGCGAGGCGCATTGTAGGAGCTCGTATCGGCCCGGGCAAACAAGAAAAATTGCAACCTTCAAATTAGTTTATCTAATGTAGTGATTGATGAAATTGGTTCGCATGAGTATGCATTGTTTGTAGTTTTAAATTGAGTTTTCGAATCAGTTCGCCTGACCTGGATAACATGGAAAAAGGCGCGTCATCGACATTTTTCAAATTAAATGGGGTGGCCGGATGTTAAATTCTTAAATTGATTTAAATCAATATTTTACGCATTATCATCTTTTGTGATCTGGCTCGCTTCAATAATCGTGAAATAGATTAAACATGGCTTTGAAAGCCATGTATGGCGGGTCCTTTTACATTGATTTCAATCAAATAAAGGTGATATAAAAACCCGGTCATAATGAGCGAGAATAAATTGAAGCTTATTGTTTTTTAATTGTTAAACATTAGCTTTGTTTGTGTTTTCGCGTTGCCTTGTTGTTAATATTGGTGGTTACTGAAAGTGTTTTGTTGTGATCCGTCTCAACGGGGCCCATTCGATAACCCCCAACGGAAGCTTTGTGCTTAAAACTTAAAATAGCCGTGCCAATAATCGGTGAGGAAACATCATGATTGCTGAGCATGTGGTAGACCTATCGCGGTTCCAGTTCGCTGCGACGGCCCTTTATCACTTTTTGTTTGTACCCCTGACGCTGGGAATGGCCTTTCTCCTGGCGATCATGGAATCCGTCTATGTGATGACCAACAACACCATCTACCGGGACATGACCAAATTCTGGGGTAAGTTGTTTGGTATCAACTTTGCCCTGGGGGTCACCACAGGTCTGGCCATGGAGTTCCAGTTCGGGACGAACTGGGCGTACTACTCCCATTATGTCGGCGATATCTTCGGGGCCCCGCTGGCTATCGAAGGGCTGATGGCCTTCTTCCTGGAGTCCACCTTCGTCGGTATGTTCTTCTTTGGTTGGGATCGTCTGAGCAAGCATCAGCATCTGGCTGCCACCTGGTTGATGGCGCTGGGTACCAACCTCTCCGCCCTCTGGATCCTGGTCGCCAACGGCTGGATGCAGAACCCGGTCGGTGCCGAGTTCAACTTCGAATCCATGCGGATGGAGATGATGAGCTTCGCTGACGTGGTGCTCAACCCTGTTGCTCAGGTCAAGTTCGTCCACACTGTGGCGGCTGGCTATACCTGTGGCGCCATGTTTGTGCTGGGTATCTCCTCCTACTACCTGCTGAAGAATCGTGATGTGGCGTTTGCCCGTCGCTCCTTCGCCATTGCCGCTGCGTTCGGTATGGCTTCCATCGTGTCCGTGCTGATCCTCGGTGACGAATCCGGTTACGAAACCGGTGAAGTGCAGAAGGTGAAACTGGCCGCTATCGAAGCCGAGTGGGAGACTGAACCTGCTCCGGCCGCCTTTACCCTGTTCGGTATTCCGAATCAGGAAGAGATGCGCACCGACTACGCCATCAAGATCCCCTATGCACTGGGCATTATCGCTACCCGTTCTCTGGACGGTCAGGTAACCGGTCTGAAGGATCTGAAGAGCGAGCACGAACTGCGCGTTCGTAACGGTATGACCGCTTACGACTTGCTGACCAAGCTGCAATCCGGTGACAAGTCTGACGAGACCCGCGCTCGCTTCGACGAAGTGAAGCAGGATCTGGGCTACGGTCTGCTGCTCAAGCGCTACACCAGCAATGTGACCGATGCTACCGACGAGCAGATCAAGGCCGCCGTGGATGACTCCATCCCGCAGGTTCTGCCGCTGTTCTTCGCCTTCCGCATCATGGTTGCCGTCGGCATGCTGATGCTGGTACTGATTGGTATGGCCTTCTATGACAGTGCCCGTCACCAGATCGGCAAGCGCAAGTGGCTGCTCAAGGCTCTGCTGTGGGGTATCCCGCTGCCGTGGATCGCCATCGAAGCTGGCTGGTTTGTTGCCGAATATGGTCGCCAACCGTGGACCATTGCAGAGGTGTTGCCGACTTCCCTCTCTGCATCCAACTTGCCTGCAGCCGAGATCTGGTTCTCTCTGATCGGTATCTGCCTGTTCTATACCGTACTTCTGGTTATCGAGATGTACCTGATGTTCAAGTATGCCCGTCTTGGCCCCAGCAGCCTGAAGACTGGCAAGTATCACTTTGAACAGATCAAGGCATAAGGAGAGCGACCATGTTTGATTACGAAACTCTGCGTGTCATCTGGTGGGCTCTGGTCGGCGTACTGCTGATCGGTTTTGCCATCACTGACGGCTTCGACATGGGGGTAGGCGCACTGCTCCCGTTCGTCGGCAAGAAAGATGTCGAGCGCCGCGTGATGCTCAACACCATGGGGCCGCACTGGGAAGGTAACCAGGTTTGGCTGGTCACTGCCGGTGGCGCCTTGTTCGCCGCCTGGCCGATGGTGTATGCCGCGACCTTCTCCGGCTTCTACATCGCCATGATCCTGACCTTGATGGCGCTGTTCCTGCGTCCGGTCGGTTTCAAGTACCGCTCCCTGCGTGCTGATGCAAAATGGCGCAGCAACTGGGACTGGGCCTTGTTCGCCGGTAGCGCCGTACCGCCCATCGTCTTTGGTGTGGCCTTTGGCAACCTGCTGCAAGGCGTTCCGTTCGAGTTTAACCAGTTCATGATGTTGACCTATCACGGCAACTTCTTCGGCCTGCTTAACCCGTTCGGCATTCTGGCTGGTCTGGTGAGCCTGTTCATGCTGCTCACCCAGGGCGCAACCTGGTTGATGATGAAGACCGACGGGGAAGTGCTGGCACGTTCCCGTACTGCCGCCATGATCTGCTCACTGCTGACCCTGGTGCTGTTTGCTGCCGCGGGTTGGTGGGTAAGCGGTATGGAAGGGTATGTCATCGTCAAGGCTGCCGCGATTGACGCAGTATCCAACCCGATGAACAAGGAAGTTGTCCTGCAGGCTGGTGCCTGGATGAACAACTACACCCTCTATCCGTGGATGGTGGCTGCCCCTGTACTGGGTCTGGCCATGAGCCTGCTGACTGCGCTGTTTGCCCGCATGAACATCGGCTGGCTGGCGTTTACCAGCTCCTCGCTGGCGATTGCCGGGGTCATCCTCACTGCCGGTTTCTCCATGTTCCCGTTCGTGATGCCCTCAAGCCTTGAGCCGTCACTGAGCCTGACCATGTGGGATGCTACCGCCTCTTTCAACACCTTGCAGGTGATGACGGTGGCTGCAGCGATCTTCGTACCGATTGTGCTGGGTTACACCATCTGGACTTACATCAAGATGTTTGGCCGGGTAACCAACAAGCACATCGAAGATAACCAACAATCTCTCTATTAAGAGGTGCGCTGACAATGTGGTATTTCACCTGGATCCTGGGGCTGTTGCTGGCCTGTGCATTTGGCATCATCAATGCGCTGTGGCTGGAACACACCGAGAACATGGATCGTCAGATCGATGAAAACAAGTGATCGACTCGCCAGGCTGGCCGCTCCACTGGAGCGGCAGCCGTGGCAGGGGTTGATGTTACTCGCGGCGGCCTTGTTGGCCGTCGCTATTTTACAGGCCCCCAATCTGATCGCGGCCAACACCAGCGAGCATGGTCTCTGGCTTGCTCCCTGGCTGATGTGGGCCGTCTGTTGTGGCGTACTTAACGGGCTTGGCTTTCATCTGAAAAGCCTGCCCGGACGTGTGCTGTTCAACCCCTGGCTCGCCTGGCCCAGTTTGTTGTATGGCCTCTGGCTGACACATTCATATTTCCTTTCATAAAAAACGGGGGGAGGCAGGATTTCCCTGTCTCCCCCTGCTTCTTTCCTATTCAGCCCTGCGCTATGATAGCCCCCCATCTGACTGTCGAATGGATCACAGATTGTTATGGGGGAAGTCTTTGAGTTTCCGGTACGTGTCTACTACGAAGACACCGATGCCGGGGGCATCGTCTACAACGCCAATTATCTCAAGTTTATGGAACGTGCTCGCACCGAGTTTCTTCGTGCCAAAGGGGTCGAACAGGACGTCTGGCTGCAGGAGGGATATGCCTTCGTGGTGAGCCGAACTGAGATCGATTTCCGCTCGGCGGCCCGTTTTAATGAACTATTGAATGTATTAACGCAAGTGATTGAAGTGAAACGCGCATCCCTGCGTTTTTCGCAGCAGATCCTGGCGGCTGATGGACGACTCGTCACCCAGGCTTTGGTACAGATAGCCTGTGTAAGTCATCCGCAAATGAAACCTGTAGCTATACCTGAAAAAATCAAGGGAGTGCTGTTAAGTGCACGCTGAAATTTCGTTTATTGGCCTGTTTTGGCAAGCCAGCCTGTTGGTAAAACTGGTCATGATCACCCTGATGAGCATGTCTATTGTCTCCTGGGCGCTGATTATCCAGCGTTCCAAGGCGATCAAGGCGGCCAATCTCGCATCGGAACAGTTTGAAGATCGCTTCTGGTCAGGGGTCGATCTCAATCGCCTCTATCAGGAGTCCTCTTCCCGCCGCGATGATATCGAAGGCATGGAAGATATCTTCTACTCCGGCTTCAAGGAGTATGCCCGCCTGCTCAAGGCCGGGGCCCGTGGTCAGGATGCGGTGATGGATGGTACCTACCGTGCCATGCGCGTCTCCCTCTCCCGTGCGGTGGATGATCTGGAATCCAACCTGCCGGTGCTGGCGACCATCGGCTCCATCAGCCCCTACATCGGTCTGTTCGGTACCGTATGGGGGATCATGAACGCCTTTATCGCCCTGGGTCAGGTGCAGCAGGCCACCCTGCAGATGGTGGCACCGGGTATCGCGGAAGCGCTGATTGCGACCGCCATGGGTCTGTTTGCCGCTATCCCGGCGGTAATCTTCTACAACCGCTTCTCCAACAAGGTCGAGCGGCTGGAGAACGCCTACGCCAACTTCATGGACGAGTTCACCACCATTCTGAACCGTCAAATTGCTCAGCAGCAGGGTGATCAGTAATGCAAACCTATCAGCGGATCCGGCGCAAGAAGGTGGCCGAGATCAACGTGGTTCCCTATATCGACGTCATGCTGGTGCTGCTTATCATCTTTATGGCGGTCACGCCGGTGATCACGCAAGGGGTCAAGGTGGATCTGCCGCAGGCTGAGTCCGAGCAGTTGCCGGAAGATGCCAAGCCGCCCTTCATCGTAAGCGTCAATACCGAAGGCGAGTATGTCATCAAGGCTGGCGAAGCCGATGACGAGCCGGTGCCAAGTGGCACGCCAGAGGCGATGCAGCAATACATCACCGAAAAAGCCATGGGCTATCTGGCGATCAACCAGAATGCCCCCGTGGTGGTCGCGGGTGACAAGGCCGTGCGCTACGAAGAGGTGATCCTGTTGATGGTGGCCCTCAAGAATGCGGGTGTGCCTCAGGTTGGCCTGATGACAGATCCGGTGAACTAACGGAGATGGATGTGAAGCGTGGTATTTCCGGTTATCTCATCGCGTCGTTTCTGCTGCACCTGATCATCGGCATCATCCTGTTTGTCGGGCTCGATTTCAGCAAACCGAAACGACCCGAATCGAAGGGGCAGATCGTCAATGCCGTCATGCTTGATGAGAACTTCCTCAACGAGCAGGCCAAGCAGATCCAGCAGCAGAAAGCTCAGCCCAAGCCGCAGAAGGTAGAGAAAGAGAAGGATAAGGAAGATACGGATCTTGCCAAACGCGAACTAGCCCAGCAGCAGGAACGGCTGCGTATTGCCGAGGCCAAGCGGAAAGAAGCAGAAGAGGCGACCCGCAAGGCCGAGGCTGAGAAGCAGAAAAAAGTTGCCGAGCAGAAGCGGGCGGAAGAGAAGGCGCAGAAAGCCGAGGAGGCCCGCAAGCTGGAAGAGCAGAAGGCCAAGAAGGCGGAAGCCGAGCGCAAGGCTGCTGAAGAGGCCAAGGCACTGGCGCTGAAGAAAAAGAAAGAGCTCGAGAAAAAACAGGCGGAAGAGAAGGCTAAAGCCGAGGAGGCCAAAGCCAAGAAAGCGGAAGCTGACAAGAAGGCCAAGGCTGAGGCAGAGAAGAAAGCCAAGGCAGAGGCTGAGAAAAAAGCCAAAGCCGAGGCTGAGAAGAAGGCCAAGGAAGAGGCAGCCAAAAAGGCAAAAGCTGACGCAGAGAAGAAAGCCAAGGCTGAAGCCGAGAAGCAGGCCAAGATCGCGGCAGAACGCAAACGCAAAGCGGCCGAGGAGGCCAGACTGCAAAAAGAGATGGAAGCCATGATGCAGCAGCAGCTGGCGGCTGAAGCCAATGCCCGCAGCCAGGCTGCCTCTGCAGCGGCACAAGGTGAGGTCGACAAGTATGCGGCGCTCATCAAGGCCACTGTTGAGCGGTATATGATTTTAGATCCCACCATGCGGGGCAAAACATGTACTATCGGCGTACGTCTTGCGAGCAGTGGCTTTGTCATATCGGTAGATAACGGCCAGGGTGACCCGGCGGTCTGTCGTTCGGGTAAGGCGGCTGTCTTGAAAGCCAATCAACTGCCAGTGCCCAAGGATCCTGCGGCATTCGAGATGTTGAAGGAATTTAACCTGAAGTTAGAACCGAGTATCTAAGCGTGATAAAACGAGGTTGCTTGCCTCCGGTTGGCAACCTCTCGCCGAGAAAGGAATTTAACCTCTCATCTTTATTGGAACCGAGTATTTAAGCCATGATCAGAAAAGTATTTTTTGCTTTGGTTGGCTGTTTGTTGCTGGGCCAGAGTGCCCAGGCGGCCCTGGACATCGTCATCACCGGCGGTATTGATAGCGCACGCCCCATCGCTGTCGCCCCCTTCAAGTGGGAAGGCAACGGGCAGTTGCCGCAGGACATCGCGGAAGTGGTCTCCAACGACCTGATGCGCAGCGGCAAATTCAAGCCGCTGGCCCGTGGCCAGATGCCGCAGACCCCGAGCAGCAGCAGCGAGATCAACTTCGCTCCCTGGGCCTCCCAAGGGGTTGAAGCCGTGGTGGTGGGTTCCATTTCGGCAGTCGGTGACGGCACCTACAAGGTGAACTTCGAGCTGGTCGATGTGCTGAAGGGTCAGCTGGCCAAGGCACAAGGTGGCGAGAGCAACGGTTACATTCTGGATAGCCGTATGGCGACCATCCCGGGTGCCCAGATGCGCCAGTTTGCCCACCGTATCTCCGACATCGTCTATGAGCGTTTGACTGGCGAGCGCGGTGCCTTCCTGACCCGTCTGGCTTACGTCTCCGTACAGCAGGGTACCCAGTTCCCGTACCAGCTGCGCATTTCTGACTACGACGGTTACAACGAGAAGACCCTGCTGCGCTCCCGCGAACCGTTGATGTCTCCGGCCTGGTCGCCGGATGGCAGCAAGCTGGCTTACGTGAGCTTCGAGAACCAGAAGTCCGAAATCTACGTGCAGGATATCTACACCCAGCAGCGCAGCCTGATCACCAGTTTCCGCGGTATTAACGGGGCGCCGGAGTGGTCTCCGGATGGTCGTCGTCTGGCTATCGTTCTCTCCAAAGATGGTTCACCGAACCTCTATGTGGTTGATGTCGCTAGCAAGCAGCTGACCCGCGTCACAACCAGCCGTGTGATCGACACCGAACCCTCCTGGATGCCGGATGGGCAAAATTTGTTGTTCACCTCTGAACGTGGTGGCAAACCCCAGATTTATAGCGTAAATTTGGCGACTGGTATGACTCGCCGGATGACTTGGGAAGGTGAATCCAACCAGGGTGCATCCATCACTCCTGATGGCAAAATCATGGTGATGGTGACCCGTGTTCAGGGACAGTATCGTATTGCCCGTCAGGACATGGAAAACAATGCCCTGTTGGTCCTTACCCAGAGTGCTCTGGATGAGTCGCCAAGTGTGGCTCCCAATGGCAGCATGATCATTTATGCCACCATCTATCAGGGTCGTAAGAGTCTCGCGTTGGTGTCGACTGATGGTCGCTTCAAGGCTGTGCTTCCGACCAGTAGCGGTGAAATTCGTGCACCAGCTTGGTCGCCCTTCTTGAATTGATAAAAATCCAATTGTTTTTTGTTTTGTTATAAAGGTTTAAGGAAATAGCATGCAACTCAATAAACTGCTCAAGGGTTTGGCCATCGCACTGCCACTGTTCACCCTGGCCGCTTGTAGTTCTTCTTCTGATTCCGACGCCGCTGGCGCCGAATCAGGTATGACCGACGGCATGGGCGGTGTACAAACCGGCGGCGCCAACGGCATGTTGTCCCCGGAAGAGCAGATGCGTCAGAAGTTCGAAGCACTGCAACGTGACAACGTGATCTACTTCCCGTTCGACGGTTACGATATCCAGGGTCAGTACGCTGATCTGCTGGATGCCCACGCCAGCTACCTGCGCGAGCGCCCGAGCGTTAAAGTCCTGATCGAAGGTCACGCCGACGAGCGCGGTACTCCCGAGTACAACATCGCCCTGGGCGAGCGTCGTGCCAAGGCTGTTGCCAAGTATCTGCAAACCCTGGGTGTGCAGGCCGAGCAGCTCTCCATCGTCAGCTATGGCGAAGAGAAGCCGCTGGACATGTCCCACACCGAGGATGCCTTTGCCAAAAACCGCCGCGCGGTTCTGGTTTACTAAGGTTTAAACCGAACGAAGTTCGTTTATATGCAAGCGGCCATTTCGATGGCCGTTTTATTTGCACTAAACGCCAAGGTTTGATCCGAATGAAATCTGCATATGCGAGCGACGATGGCGCTGGCCGTTTTATCTGTACTAAACGCTAAGGTTTGATCCGAATGAAATCTGTGTACAAGCAAGCTGTCGTTGCGCTGGCCGTAATGGTTGCTCTGAATGCGCAAGCTGCGGCTCCTGTCAGCGATCTGGGCGGTGACTCGGGTGGTGGCGTTGTCCTTAGTGGCAACAACGGCGCCATCGTGCCCACCGGTAGCCTGGAAGATCGGGTTGCCCTGCTGGAGCGCACCCTCAATGCCCGTCTGCGACTGCAAGCTGAATTGCAGCAACAGGTCGACTCCCTGCAAGGGGAGGTTTCCGAGCTGCGTGGTCAGCTGGAGCAGCAGACCTACCAGATGGAACAGTCGCAAGAGCGCCAGCGTCAGCTCTATCAGGAGCTCGACAAGGTTGCCAGCAGCCAGCAGGCTGCTCCAGCCGCCCCGGCCCCTGCTGCTGCCACACCGGCTGCTGCCGCCAATTACTCAACCAATCAGGATGAGAATCAGGCCTACGACGCAGCGGTCAACATGGTGCTCAAAGAGAAGAACTACGACAAAGCCATTCCGGCTTTCCAGGGCTTCATCAAGCAGTACCCCAATTCGGGCTATGTTCCCAATGCACACTACTGGCTCGGCCAGTTGCTGTTCAACAAGGGTGACAGAGCCGGTGCATCGGCCCAGTTCTCGACCGTGGCCAACAAATACAGCAAATCCCCCAAGCGAGCCGATGCGCTGCTGAAGCTGGGTATGCTGGCGCAGCTGGATGGCAAGAAGGCGGAAGCCAAATCCTTCTATGAGCAGGTGATCAAGGGCTATCCCAACACCTCGCCGGCCCAGTTGGCCAAACAGAGTCTGAGCAAGCTGTAACATTGCTGTATGTCACTGTTTTCGTAACGCTACTGTAAAAACAGCCTGCATTTGTACGCACAGTGAGCAAACGGATTTAAATTACGAATTTTCTGTTGCACCGGAAATTTAAATCCGTAATATAGGCCGCCGTCAGAGCCGAAGCAGTAATGCAGTCGGAACTGGTCGTGGTGAGGGTCGTTAGCTCAGTCGGTAGAGCAGTTGACTTTTAATCAATTGGTCGCTGGTTCGAATCCAGCACGACCCACCATTTTCTCCACTCGGTGGAGACAGAATTCCCAGGTCGTTTAGCTCAGCTGGGAGAGCACCTCCCTTACAAGGAGGGGGTCACTGGTTCGATCCCAGTAACGACC